>JANNMM010000168.1:0-32045 GCA_031397915.1 Rhodoferax sp.
CGCAGCGCCTGGGCAACCGCCGCTTGGTGCGTTATGGCTTGGTGCTGGCGATTGGCGGGGCGGGCCTGTTCAGCGTGGGCGGCCTGCCGGTCTGGATCTCGCTGGCCGCTCTGGTGGCGCTGGGCCTGGGCTGCGCACCGATTTACCCCTCGCTCATGCACGAGGCGGCTCAGCGGTTCGATGCCACCACCGCGCAAAAAGTGATTGGCTGCCAGGTTGGCTCGGCCTACATTGGCTGCGTGTTGTTGCCCGCGCTTTTGGGCTGGATCGGCGCTGCCTGGGGCCTAGCGCTGATCATGCCGCTGATAGCCGTAACAGCGGTGTTACTTCTGTGGCTGTCCTTGGCCCTGGACAACATGACCTGAACCTTACAATCCGGCCTCTGCACGCCACACTTTTGGGTGCCAAAAAAACCAGATCACCAGGGAAATCTTTCATGCAAGTGGCGTCTTCCATCTTCAAAGCCTACGACATCCGGGGGGTCGTGCCGTCCACCGTCGATGAGGCGATGGCCGAGGCCTTGGGCAAGTCGTTTGGCAGCATTGCGCGGGCCGAAGGGCAAAGGTCGGTAGCCGTGGGCCGCGATGGCCGTCTGAGTGGCCCGGCCTTGTGCGCCGCGCTGATCCGCGGCCTGGTGGCCGTGGGCATTGACGTGATTGACGTCGGCGTGGTGACCACACCCATGTTGTACTTCGCCGCCAACACCCTGTGTGAGAGCGGCATCCAGGTCACCGGCAGCCACAACCCGAAAGACTACAACGGCTTCAAGATGGTGATGGGCGGCCGCGCGATTTACGGTGACGAGATCCAGGCGATCCGCACCATGATGGAAACCGAAACCTGGATACTGGCCGGTGGCGCCGCCGCGCAGGGCCGCCCCAAGCAAGGCACGGCCCCAAGCACTAGCAAAGCGCAGGGCGAGCCTGCGAATGGGGGCAGCGCAGCACACGAAGTGGCAAGCGTGGGGGCCGGAAAGATCCGGAACATCAATGTCCAGAAGCCCTACACAGACCGCATCACCGGCGACGTGACACTCAAACGCCCGATGAAAATCGTCATCGACTCCGGCAACGGCATTGCAGGCGCCTCGGCGCCGGCCATCTTCCGTGCGCTCGGGTGTGAAGTCACGGAGTTGTTCAGCGAGGTGGACGGCAACTTCCCCAACCACCACCCCGACCCAAGCAAACCCGAGAACCTGCGCGACCTGATTGCCGCTCTGAAAAACGGCGATGCCGAACTCGGCCTGGCCTTTGACGGCGATGGCGACCGGCTGGGCATCGTCACCAAAGAAGGCAACAACATTTACCCGGACCGCCAGATGATGCTGTTTGCGCGGGACGTGCTTTCGCGCGTACCCGGCGGCACGATTTTATTTGACGTGAAATGCTCCCAGCGCCTGGCGCCGGCCATTGAGGCAGCCGGCGGCAAGGCGTTGATGTACAAGACCGGCCACTCGCTCATCAAGGCGAAGATGAAGGAGATTGAAAAAAGCGGTGCCCAGGCGCCTCTGGGTGGCGAGATGAGCGGCCACATCTTCTTCAAGGAGCGCTGGTTTGGTTTTGACGACGGCACCTATGCGGGCGCGCGCCTGCTCGAAATTTTGAGCGCCTCCCCGGATGCCAATGCGGTGTTGAACGCGCTGCCCACGAGTTTTTCAACGCCTGAGCTCAATGTGAAATGCGCCGAGGGTGAGCCGCACGAGTTGGTCGAGCAGTTGGTGAAACTGGCCGATTTCAAGGCGCCGGCCAAGCTCAACAAGATTGACGGCCTGCGGGTTGACTGGCCTGATGGTTTTGGCCTGATCCGCGCCTCCAACACCACACCGGTGCTGGTGCTGCGTTTTGAAGGCCACACCGAAGCCGCGCTGCAGCGCATTGAAGGCGACATGCTGGCCCTGTTGCGCCGGGTGAAACCTGATGCGAAGATCGAGGCATCGGCGCACTGAAAATTACTCCGGCATCCCATGAAGATCCTTATCGTCAAGCTGTCGTCGTTGGGTGATGTGATCCAGACCATGCCGGTCGTGGAAGACATCCTCAACCACCTGCCGGGCGCGAATATTGACTGGGTGGTGGAAGAAGACTTTGCGACCCTGGTGCGCCGGGTCCAGGGCGTGCGCCGGGTGTTGCCGATTGCCGACCGTCGTTGGCGCAAATCCCGCTTTGACACCACCACGCAGCAGCAGCGGGCGGCGTTCCTGGTGAAGCTCAAGGCTGAAACCTACGACGCGGTGATTGATTTCCAGGGCCTCATCAAGTCGGCGCTGGTGGCGCGCCAGGCCTTGTTGGCGCCCAAGGGTTTTCGGGCGACGTATGGCAATGGCAGTGAAGCCTGTAGCTATGAATGGCCGGTGCGTTTCATGCTGAACCGCTCGGTTCCCATGCCCAAACGCATCCACGCCGTGGCGCGTTACCGCACCTTGGCGGCCAAGGTGTTGGGTTACGAGCTTCGGGGCGAGCCGGCCTACCACCTGCGCCACCAGACGCCAGAAACCGGCCCTGCCCCGCTGGACGGGCGACGCAGTGTGGTGCTGGTGCATGGCACCACACGCCTGGACAACGAGTGGCCACAGGCACGCTGGATCGACCTGGGCCGGCGCCTGGTGGGCCAGGGGTTCCATGTCGTGTTGCCGCAAAATGGCGGGATGGAACTGGTTTTTTCAAAAACGGTCTCGCAGGCCATCGGCCCGGGTTCCGAAGTCTGGCCGCGCATGGCGCTGGCGCCGCTCCTGGACCAGTTGGCCTTGACCGCCGGCGTGATCGGTGTGGACACCGGCTTGAGCCACCTGGCGGTGGCGCTGGATTTGCCGCATGTGCAAATCTTCAGCCAGCCGCGTGCCTGGCGCGCCGGGCCAGTCGGGCGCAAACACCAGCGCTCGGTGGGTGGTGAAGGCGCACCCACCGTCGATCTGGTGTGGCGCACCTGGCTCAAGGTGTCCGAGGGCAGCGATTCCATGTGGCAGTCGCCCTCGTTTTGATGCCCTGCATTTGCCCCCTGTGAAAGCCGGCGCGTGATCCGGGCGGCGTATTCGCTGCTGATGCACCTGGCGCAACCGCTGATGCGACTCAAGCTGCAGCGTCGCGCTTTGGCCGAGCCGGGTTATGCCGTGGCCGTGGGCGAACGCTTCGGCCGTTATGCGTCAGCACCAGATTCGCCCGCAGCGGCGCAATCCTTGGTCTGGATCCACGCCGTCTCACTCGGCGAAACCCGTGCTGCCGCCATTTTGGTGGCGCAGTTGCGCCAAACGCTGCCGGGCATGCGCCTGCTGCTCACACACGGCACGGCCACCGGGCGCGCCGAGGGCGCGAATTTGTTGCAAGCGGGCGACCGGCAGACCTGGTTGCCATGGGACACGCCGGAAGCGGTCAACACCTTCCTCCACCAATTCAAGCCACGCATCGGCATCCTGATGGAAACCGAGGTTTGGCCGAATCTGGCGGCTGCCTGCCAGCAGCAGCGGATTCCGCTGGTGCTGGCCAACGCGCGCTTGAGCGAAAAATCGCTGCGCCAGTCTCTGCGCCTGGCCTGGCTGGCGCGGCCCGCCTACCGCGCACTCACCGCTGTCTGGGCACAAACGGCGGCCGACGCCAAGCGCCTGCGACAGCTTGACGCCCCTGTGGCCGGTGTGTTTGGCAACCTCAAATTCGATGCCACGCCGGACCAGCCACTGCTGGACCAGGGCCGCGCCTGGCGCACGCAACGGGACCGGCCCGTGGTTCTATTCGCCAGTTCGCGCGAAGGCGAAGAGGCCACACTGTTGAAGATATTGAAAGAGCAAGCCGATCACGCAGCAGCCAAGGTGCAGTGGCTGATCGTGCCACGCCATCCGCAACGTTTTGACGACGTCGCGGCCCTGATCAGCGCGCACGGTTTTACCGTCTCGCGGCGCAGCAGCTGGGCTGACGGCCCGCCCCACCATGCCGGCGCGCCGGGTGCAATCATCTGGCTCGGTGACTCCCTGGGCGAGATGCCGCTGTATTACGGGCTGGCCAGTGTGGCCCTGCTGGGCGGAAGTTTTGAAGCGCTGGGTGGCCAGAACTTGATTGAAGCGGCGGCCTGTGCCTGCCCGGTGGTGATGGGGCCGCACACCTTCAATTTTGCCGAGGCTGCACAGTTGGCAGAAGCAGCGGGCGCAGCACTGCGGGCAAACAACCTGGCCGGCGCGCGCCAGGTGGCGCTGGCTTTGCTGGCCGACCCCACGCGCCTGCAGGCAGCCCGCAGCGCCGCTGAACAATTCACCGCCATGCACCGGGGCGCGACCGCCAAGCTGGTGCAGGCGATTGCCATTACATTGTCAAACCAGCGCTTGCCTTCAAAGGACTTTTCATGACCTATTCAGACATCCTCTATTCTGTGCGCGACCAGGTGGCCACTGTCACCCTGAACCGCCCCGACAAACTCAACGCCTGGACGCGTGCCATGGACGCCGAAGTCCGCGCGGCCATGCAACTCGCCGCAAACGACGCGGCGGTGCGCGCCATTGTGGTCACTGGCGCTGGGCGCGGTTTCTGTGCCGGTGCCGACATGAACCTGCTCAGCGGCATTTCATCCGGCGAAACAACGCGGCAACCACTGCCCGGTGTGTCCAGCGAAACCGACGCCCGCGGCCTGGAGGCCCAATACGGCGCCAGTTTTGGCTACCTGCAACGCATCGGCAAACCGGTAATCGCGGCCATCAACGGCCCCATCGCCGGCATTGGCCTGTGTTTTGCGCTGTACTGCGACATCCGTTTGATGGCCGATGGCGCCAAGTTGACGACCTCGTTCGCGCGCCGTGGGCTGATCGCCGAACACGGCATCTCCTGGTGGCTGCCGCGCCTGATTGGCCCCATGCACGCTCTGGACCTGCTGCTCTCGGCGCGCACGCTCAATGCCCAGGAAGCGGCGCAAATCGGTTTGGTGAAGTTGCTCGACCAGGAAGGGTTTGACGAAGCGGCGATGGCCTACGCCCGGGCGCTGGCGCAGTTGTCGTCGCCGCGCTCCATGGGTGTGATCAAACGGCAGCTGTTCGAGGCGCAGTTCCAGTCGCTGGGAGAGGCGGTCGATGTGGCCAACCGCGAGATGATGCAGTCCTTCGGCTCGGAAGATTTCAAGGAAGGTGTGGCGCATTTTGTCCAGAAGCGCGCGCCGGCATTCACCGGACGTTGATTCCCCGAGCGAGAAGATGTAATGGCTTACCTTCGGCTGCGCCAGGTCTGCCTGGTCGCGCGCGAGCTGGCGCCTGTGGTGGACGACCTGTGCCGGGTGCTGGGGCTGCAGGTCTGCCACCGCGACCCCGGCGTGGAGCGTTTTGGCCTGCACAACGCGCTGATGCGCATGGGCAGCGCGTTCATCGAAGTGGTGGCGCCATTGCCCGGCAGCGCAGGTAAGGGCACTGCGGCCACGCGCCACCTGGAGCGCCGCGGCGGCGACAGCGGCTACATGGTGATTCTGGACTGCGACGCGGTCGCACCGTGGCGCGCACACATGGCGCACGTGGGGGTGCGTGAGGCTTCGTATCTGCAGGTTCCGGGCGCCACAACCGGCGCAGCGCCGTGCGCCTACACCGGCCTGCAATTGCACCCGCGTGATACCGGCGGCACGCTGCTGGAGATCAACCACACCGCCGGTGGCGACGCGCTGGACGGCGCCTATTGGCCGGCGGGCCCCGATTGGCAAAATGCGCCAGACGGCAGCCTGGGCGCGACGCTCGCTGGCGTGACTTTGCGCGCGACCGAGGCCGCGCCGCTGGCCGAGCGTTGGGCGCAAATTTTGAAGCGACCCCTGACGGGCGACTCTGGCGCACAGGCCCTGTTGCTGGACAACGGTTGCAGCATGCATTTTGCCGATGCTTCCACGCCGCAAGAACAGGGGTTCACGCAAGTTGACTTGCACCTGGAGGCCGACTCAAGCGCCGCACAGCGGGTCTTTGACGGCGTTGCCGAACGCGCCTTGGTGCGGGGCTGCGTGGTTGACAGCCGCCAGCGCGCGGTAAGAATCGGTGGTGTCTGGTGGCGATTTGATTGATGTGAATAAAATTATTTAAGTTTTTACAGTAAATTAAATCGGATTAAAGTCACGAAATTATTTACTTTATTGCTATATAAATTAATAAATATTAGATTAATATTTATTCAATATATTTAATAAAATACTAAATTATAAGAATATTATCCAGCATTGCAAGAGTAATTAACACCCATGTTAATTATTAACGGGAGCCTCGCATGTTCTTGAAGCACGTTGCCATCCACCAGATCCGCTCGATTGAACATGTCGCGCTGGATTTCAGCAGTGAATCCGCTGCGGGCCCTGCCACCACGCGGCAACGCACGGTCTTGATCGGTCAAACGGCCTGCGGCAAGAGCAACGCGCTGCGCGCCATCGCGCTGGTGCTGGCGGGCGGCGATGCCTTGGGCGGACTGCAGGGCGATGCCGCAAGCTGGGTGCGCAATGGCCAAAAAGAAGGCCACATCAGCGCCTTGCTCGCCACTGAAAAAGGCGCCCCGATCGAGGTCAACCTGACGCTCAAAACCGGCTGGAGCCCGCGACAGACAGTCTCAAAGAATGAGGTGGGTATGCGTGCGCTGGATGCTGCATTGAAACAGTCGGCGAGCCGTTTTTTCACCCTCGGGTATGGCGTTTCGCGCCGGCCCGCTTATCCGAACGCACTGGCCGGGCCGGCCGCGCGCGCCGCTGCCTCGGGCAATGCACAAGCGGCGCCGTCCCGACTGTCGGCTGTGGCCAGCCTGTTTTCACCCGAAGCCGCGCTGGTGCCTTTTGCGCCCTGGGTGGCCGGTCTTGAAGCGGCGTCGGGCAAAGCGGCGCTGCGCACCCTGCTCAAGGCCTTGGTGCCGGGCCTGGTGTTGGCGGGTGTTGACGCCAGGACACACCAGGCCCTGTTTCAAACGCCGGATGGTCAGGTGCCCTTCGAGCAGCTGTCAGAGGCGAGCCAAACCCTGATCAACTGGTGCGCCGATGTGCTGTACCGCATCCACCAGACCTTTGGCAGCAACCAGTTGCCCCTGAAGGCAGCGGGCGTGTTGCTGGTGGACGAGCTCGATCTGCACCTGCACCCGCTGGCGCAGCGCACCGTGCTGGAGGCCCTCGCGCTGGCCCTGCCGAACTTGCAAATCATTGCCACCAGCCAGTCGCCGATGCTGGCGCAGCAGGCGCGGGAGGGCGAACTGGTGGTGCTGGAGCGGGCTGCTGCGAGCCGCGGCGCAACAGCGCGTGTGGCGCAAGGCGACCCGAGCCAATTGACCTTGGGCCAACTGATGGCGCCGTATTTTGGTGTTGACACGGTGGATTCGGCGCGGGTGGCGGCCCTGCGCAGCCGCGCGCGTTCCAGCCCGGGGCTGCTGGCGGCGCGTGACCATCTCGAGCTGGCCAGCCTCTCACCAATTCAGGAGTTGCCCGTGGCGATGCAGGCGCAGCTCCAGGCGACGACCGAGCTTACCGAAGCGGTTGCCCGCTCGTCCGGCCAGACCACACCCAAACTCGACCCAGCCAAGCTGCGCCAGAAAATGGGGGAGCGCATCAAAAGTGCCGCCCTGCGTGCCGGAGGCGGGTCGTGATTGCGTTGTCCCGGCTACGCGATGGCATTCCGGCCAAATACCGGGGCGTCGGTTTGAAGAAGGCGATGACCACGCTGCTCGACGCGTTTTACGCAAATGCCGGCGTCGTGCCGTTCAACCAGCAGAAAAACCTGCAGATCTGGACCGACGCCAAACCCAACCTCAAGCTCGAATCGCACGACAAATGCGCCTATTGCGAAGCACCCACGAGCGCCGTGACATTCGGCGACGTCGAGCACTTCCGCCCAAAAAGCAACTACTGGTGGCTGGCCTACAGCTACGACAACTACGCCTACGCCTGCCAGATCTGCAATCAGGCCTTCAAGGGCGATAAATTCGACATCAAGGCGGCCAAGCTCAATGCGCCGGTGGTCCTGCCGCCCAAACGGCCGGCCAAGGCGAGTCTCGAGTTGCTCGCCGCGCAGCTTTGTCCCGACCCGGCCACCAGCAGCCAGGCCTCCTTGCGGGCTTTGTGGAAGGGCGAGAAAGCGCTTTTGCCGCACCCCTACCTGGAGTTGCCCGAGTCCCTGCTGGCCTGGAAAGTCGACGAGATCAACCAGGAGGTCACCCTGGTGCCGGTACCGGGCAGCAGCACCTCAAAAGCTGCCGTGAAAGCGTGTGAAAAACTGCTCGGCCTGAACCGCGAAGAGTTGCGGCGCCTGCGTTACCCGCAATACGACCGCGTGTTCAGCCACGCCCTGGTGGTGCAGGAGGGTCGCACCGAAGCGGTTCGCCAGATGGCCAAGGCGCGCCTGGCCGCTGCGGCCCGGGACGACCAGCCATTTGCCGGCATGACCCGCTACTTTTTACGCCAATGGGGCGTGCTGGACTGAGCGACCGTGGGGGCCAATTTACTTCACCAGCAAGGCGTTCACGCCAGAGAGGTCGCCCGGTGCGAGTGAGCCATTGGCCTGTCGCAGGCGCAGGCCGCCCACCAGCACGTCGTAGCGCGCTTTGGCGAGGTCACGCTTGGTCTGAAACAACTGGCTTTGGGCATTGAGCACGTCGATGTTGATGCGCACGCCGACTTTGTAGCCCAGCTGGTTGGCCTCCAGCGCGCTTTGGCTGGACGCCTCTGCCGCTTCGAGCGCCTTGACCTGACCCTGGCCAGACAACACCCCAAAATAGGTCGAGCGAACGGCTTGGGCCACCGAACGGCGGGCGCCCTCGAGGTCGATGCGGGCCTTGTCATCGAGCGCCAGCGTTTCCTTGATGCGGTTTTGTGTGGCGTGGCCGGTGTAGAGCGGCATGTTCAGCTGGATGCCAACGCTGGTGGAGTTGACCAGGGAGCCGATGTTGGTGGAGGTGTTGCCGCCGTCATTGCGCACGATGCCGTAGTTGCCCACGATATCCACGGTGGGTTTTTCGCCGGCACGCGCCTTGGCGGTTTCCAGAATGGCCACGTCCAGCGCTGTGCGCAGCTGGCGCAGGCTCGGGTGGTTGATTTCAGATTGTTGCACCCAGGTGTTGACATCGGCGGGCGTGACGGCGGGCAGCGTCAGGGGCAGGGCCACCGGTTTGGGCTCGGCGTTGAGTTTCCCAACCGCCTGGTCCAGCGCCAGGCGCTTGACGAGCAGGTCGTTTTCGGCCGCCACTTGCTGGGCGATAACCAGATCAAACCGGGCCTGCGCCTCGCGGGTATCGGTGATGGTGGAGGTGCCGACCTCGAAATTGCGTTTGGCGGCGGCCAGTTGTTCGGCCACCGCGGATTTTTGCGCCAGCACAAAGGTGAGGCTGTCTTTGGAGGCCAACACATCAAAATAGGCCTGGCTGATGCGCACCATCAGGTCCTGGTCGGCTGCGAGCAATTGCGCTTCCGACTGCTCCAGCAGTTTCTGGCCCTGGTCAAACGCCACCTGATTGGCGGGGCGGTACAGCGGGTAACTGCCGTTGACCCCGACCTGCTGCGTCCCGAAACCGCGGTCTGAGCCGGGCCCGATTGACGGCGACACCCACAAATAGGACTGCGACGCACCTGCCGCCAAACCGGCCGTGGGCAAAAGGCCGGCCCGGGCTTGTTCGCTGCGGGCGAAATTGGCGTCTGCCTGGGCTTTGGCCGAGAGGAAGGCGGCATCGGACACGCGCGCCAGCTCGTACAGCTCAACCAGGCTTTGGGCTTGGGCCGGAAAAGCCAGCAATGCGCCGGCGGCGGCCATCGCTGCGACAAACCGGGCAGCAAGCTTGTTCTTGCTTCGGACCAGCTGAGGGGGTGTTTTCATAGGTGTCATGGGCGTGCGGTGCGTTTCAGCAGTCTAGCAGGTTGCTACAAAAAAGCGAGTGTGAAGCGCCTGTCGGGGGGCCATTGCAGCCGCAGTGTCAGTAACGCGCCACGCGCGTGTCAAGTTCCACTGACCAGGCGTCGATGCCGCCAGCAATGTTGGCAACTTGCGCAAAGCCCTGGTTTTCGAGAAACTGGGCCACGCGCTGGCTGCGCGCACCATGGTGGCACAACACGGCAACGGGTCGGGTGGCGCTCAGTTCGCCCAGGCGCGCGGGCACACTGTTCATGGGGATCGCGACGAGCTCAAAGGCGGCGTCAGGTGCGACATGGGCTGCGGCCAGTTCGTTGGGCTCCCGCACATCGAGCAGTACCGGCTGGCCCTGCGCTTTGGCGGCACCGAACCAGGTAGCCAGCTGGGCAGGGCGGATTTGGGGGATCATGCCAAGGTGCCGTGCAGCGGATTCAGAAACTGAAACGCGAGGGTTCCGGGAAGTTTTGCAGGCGCGGCGCCACGGTGTCCCAGGGTTGCGTGGTGGTGTAACCGGTGTCGGTGGTGCGGGTGACGAAAGTCGCGCGCATCATGGGCTCTTCGCCGACGATGGCACCCAGGCGGCCCCCCACCTTCAGGCTCGCAAGCAGGCCATGGGGAATCTCGGCCACCGAGCCGCTGAGCAGAATCACGTCAAACGGGCCTTCCACCGGCGCGCCTTGGGCGCCGTCTGCGAGGCGCACCTCCGCGTTGTGCACACCGTTTTTTTGCAGGTTGGCACGTGCCATATCGACCAGCGCGGGCTCGATCTCCAGGGAGATAACCCGTTGCGCACGGTGCGCCAGCAAGGCCGCCATATAACCCGTGCCGGCGCCGATCTCGAGCACTTTTTCATGCTTCTGTACGGCCAGATCCTGCAACATGCGGGCTTCCACGCGTGGCGCCAACATGCATTGCCCCAACCGCATGGCGTCTTCAAACGAGCCGCACAGGGGGATTTCCATGTCGACAAAAGCCAGCGCCTTGTGGGCCGCGGGCACAAAATCCTCCCGCTTGATCACCGCCAGCAAATGCAGCACATGCGCATCCAGCACGTTCCACGGCCGGATTTGCTGCTCAATCATGTTGAAGCGGGCTTGTTCCAAATTCATCTCGGCGACTCCAGATTTGCGTTCCCTGGGTGCATCCGTCGGCACCCGGGTCAACCCGCGATTTTACGGTGCCAACCTTGCTTTTGCGCCAAACAGGCGTTTCATCCAGTTTGCCAGGTCGTCCATGTAGCAATAAACGACCGGCACCACCACCAGCGTCAGCAGTGACGAGGTGATGACACCGCCGATCACCGCCTGGCCCATCGGTGCACGTGTTTCCGAGCCTTCGGTGAGCGCAAACGCCAGTGGCACCATGCCGAAGATCATCGCCAGTGTGGTCATCAAGATCGGGCGCAGGCGCACCTTGGCGGCCAGCAGCAGCGCCTCGTTGCGGCCCAGGCCCGCCACTTCCACACCTTCGTCATTCAGGTGCGGCGCGCGGGAGCGGATGGCGAAGTCGACCAGCAAAATCGCATTTTTGGTGACCAGGCCCATCAGCATCACCACGCCAATCACAGAGAACATCGACAGCGTGGAGTTGAACATCATCAGCGCCAGCACCACGCCGATCAGGGTAAGGGGCAGGGCGGTCATCAGCGCCAGCGGCTGCAGGAAACTCTTGAACTGGCTGGCCAGAATCATGTAGATGAACACGATTGCCAGAATCAGGGCCGAAATGGCATAACCAAAGGCTTCGGCCATGTCTTTGGTGGAGCCGCTGAACTGGTAGCTGTAACCCGGCGGGAGCTTGATGCTGTCCATGGCGGTCTTGATGTCGGCCGAGACTTCGCCGGCCGATCGCCCGGAGACATTGGCGGTCAGGCTCACTTCGCGCGTCAGGTCGCGCCGGTTGATCTGGTTCGGCCCGGTGGATTCTTTCACCTGCGCCACCTGGTTGAGGCGTACCACACGGCTGCTGCCGTCGGCATTGACGCCCATGGCGAATGGCAGGCGTTCCAGGTCCTGCGGGCTGTTGCGGGCTTCAGGGGCGAGTCGCACGTTCACGTCGTACGTTTGGTCATCGGGCGCGCGCCAGTTGCCCACGGTTTGCCCGGCCACCAAGATGCGCAGGCCCGAGCCGATTTGCCCAACCGTCAGGCCGAGGTCTGACGCAGCGTCGCGGCGGACCTCAACATCCAAGGTTGGCTTGTTGGGTTTGACGCTGGAATCCAGATCAACCAGGCCCGGAATCGGCCTGATTTTCTCCAAAGCCTGTGCGGTCAGGCGCTCCAGCTCAGCGGTGTTGGGGCCCAAAATGGAGAACAAAATCTGCTTTTGCCCGCCCACCATGTCGAGGAGGCCCACATGGGTGACGGTGATGCCGGGCACCTGCTTCAGGCGCTCACGCAGCAGCACGGCCATGTCGTTGGCGCTGAGCTTGCGGTCCTTGCGGTCGGTCATGCGCACGTAGATATTGGCGTAAATTTTGCCCTGCGCATTGCCGGTATTGATGGTCGACAGCGTGTAGCGCACCTCCGGAAACTCGCGGATGATGCCTTCGACCTGCCGCGCCTTGGCTTCGGTGACTTCAAGCGAAGAGCCCACGGGCGTGAAGAAATTCAGCGAAGTTTCAGAGAAATCCCCCTTGGGTACAAACTCGGTGCCCAGGAGCGGCACCATGAAGAGGCTGGTGACGAAAATCACAATGGCCAGAAACACGGTTTTGAGTTTGTGCACCAGCGCCCAGCGCAGGATGGCCTGGTAACTCCGGGCCAGAGACTCGGTGGCGCGGTCAAACCAGGCGGTGACCCGGCCAATCGTCTTGTCGTACCAGGTGACCGGCGGCCCTTTGTGGCCGAGCGCGTCAATGCTCGGGTCGTGCCAGATCGATGACAACATCGGGTCCAGCGTGAAGCTGACAAACATCGAGATCAACACGGCGGCGACGATGGTGATGCCAAACTCATGGAAAAACTTGCCGATGATGCCGCCCATGAAGCCAATCGGCAAAAATACCGCGACGATGGAAAAGGTGGTGGCCAGCACCGCCAGGCCAATTTCCTGTGTGCCGTCAAGCGAGGCCTGGTAGGCGTTTTTGCCCATCTGCACATGGCGCACGATGTTTTCGCGCACCACGATGGCGTCGTCTATCAACAAGCCAACGCAAAGTGAAAGCGCCATCAAGGTGATCATGTTGACGGTGAAGCCAAACAGGTTCATGAAGAAAAAAGTGCCGATGATCGCGATGGGCAAAGTCAGGCCGGTGATGACGGTGGAGCGCCAGGAGTTGAGGAACAGGAAGACGATCAAAATGGTCAACAACGCGCCTTCTATCAGGGTGCGGCGCACGTTTTCAACCGATACGCGGATGGCGCGCGAGCCGTCCACGATTTGCTCCAGCTTCACGCCGGGCGGCAATTGCGCCTTCATGTCGGCCATGGTTTTCAGCAGGCCATCAACCACCTGGATGGTGTTTTCGTCCTGCGACTTCTGCACACTCAACAGCAGCGTGCGCTGGCCGTTGTAAAGCGCCAGGGTTTCGATTTCCTGCGCGCCGTCGGCCACGCGTGCGACCTGTTCCACCCGCACCGGAGTGCCATTTTTTCTCGCGACGATGATCTTGCCAAAGTCTTCAGGCCGCTGCATTCGGGCGTCGATCTGGATGACTTTTTCCTGCTCGGCCGAGCGGATCGCGCCCAGAGGCAAGTCCTGGTTTTCACTGCGCACGGCTGCCACCACCTGGTCAGGCGTGATACCGAAGGATTCCAGTGCCTGCGGGTTCAAATAAACGTTGATCTCGCGTTTGGTGCCGCCCACCACCGTGACCGAGCCCACGCCGCGAACGTTTTCAAGGCGTTTCTTGAAGGTTTGCTCGGCCCAGTTTGTGAGCTCTATGTCCGAGAGCGGTTTTACGCCACTTTTTGGGTCGGGGCAGTTTTTCGACGGGCCACCCCTAGAAAAATTAGCCCCCTCGGGGGGCAGCGAACCACACGCAGTGGGAAGCGTGGGGGTGTCAGGAAGAACTGCCACCGACCAAATGGAGCGGGCCGACGGGTCGAAGCGCAACACGCGCGGCTCTTTCACCTCGGCACGCAAATTCGGCTTGATCGCAGCGACTTTCTCGCGCACGTCGTCAGCAGCATTGCGCCCGTCGATGTGCAGGCCGAATTCGATCACCACCACCGACTGGTTCTCGTAACTGCGCGAGGTCAGCGCATTGATGCCGGCGATCGAGTTGACGCCTTCTTCGATCTTTTTCGACACCTCACTTTCGACAATCTCGGGTGCCGCGCCAGGGTAGTCGGTGATCACCACCACCACCGGAAAATCGATGTTGGGAAACTGGTCAACCTTCAGTCGTTGCAGGGAAAACAGGCCGAGCACCACCAGTGCCAACATGAGCATGGTGGCGAAAACCGGGTTCTTGATACTGACGCGAGTGAACCACATGGCGCTTACCGGGACGGGTTGGCGACGGCCTGCTCAGGCAGGGCCGGGGCCGTGCCGCCCGCGCTGAGTTTGACCAATGTGCCTTCGCGCAACTGGCCCACGCTGCCCTTGATGACGTTGTCACCTTCTGCGACGGCGCTGACAGCCACCATCAGCTCGCCAGCCGTTTCGCCGCGCGCACCGGTTTTCACGCTTCGGTGAACAACCTTGCCGCCTTCGACCAGTTGAACGTAGGGCACCGGTTTATCGGTTCGAATGGCGGTGACCGGCAAGGCCAGCGTGTTTTGAGTCGAGGTGCCTAAAACCCCTTGTGCAAACAGGCCCTGACGCAGGCCAATGGCGTTTCCTGCGCCAGCTACGGCGCTTTGATTGACCACTAGGTAGGCCAACACGCTGCGGCTGCCGGCCTGCGCGCTGGGGTTGATGCGGGCCACGGTGGCGCTGACAGGTTGGGCGACACCTTCGATTTGCAACAAGGCCGTCTGGCCGACTTTCACGCTGACTGAATCTGCCGCGCTCAGGGAAGCTTCGAGCTCCAGGCGGCTCAGATCCACCACTTCAAGCACCCGCGCATCGACGCCGACGCGTTCGCCTGGTTGCGCCAGACGTTGGGCCACCTGGCCGGCGATGGGGCTGCGCAGAACCGTGTCGTCCAGCGCTTTTTTGGCCATCTCCACCTGGGCCAGCGCGGCCTTGTGGGTGGCTTGCACGCCCAACAGCTGGGCCGACGAGGTTTCCAGCGACGTTTTGGAGATGAACCCTTGTTCCACCAGCGAGCGGTTGTTGTCAAACTGGCGCTGTGCGATGTCGATCTGTGTGCGTGCAGCGTCGGCTTGCTCCTGCGCCTGCCGGATACGCAGGTTGGAATCGGTAGGGTCGATCCTGGCCACCACCTGGCCAACTTTGACGGTGTCGCCTTCGCGCACCCGCAAATCCTGCAGCTCCCCGGCCACGCGCGCCTTGATGAAGGCCGAATTGGCAGCTTTGAGCGCGCCTGAAATGGGCAGCCCTTCGGAAATTTCCCGGGTTTGAACTTTGACCAAATCGGTTGACAACAATTCAATGGTGGACTGCACCGGCTTGGCTGCGAGCGCTGCAGCCGCAGACTGCTGGGCTCGTTTGGCCGACAGGGTGCGCACAATACCAACGGACAGCAGTGCAATCACCAACGCGGCGACGGACCATTTCAAAATTCGTTTCATAGGAGAGAGCTTCCTGGCAGCAGGGGGGAAGAAGAATCAGTTTTGACCAGTCCATGCAACAGCAGGTCAATTTGCGTGCTGAGGTATTCCTGGGGCGACAGCCGGGCTTGAGGTGGCAGAGCGGCGGCGGGTGAATGTTTCCACAACATCAGGTAGAGCATTGGCGCGATCAGGGCATGCACGCTGTATTTGAGGTCTACCTCGCGGAATTCACCGCGCGAGATGCCGCGCTCAAAAATGCTGCGGATCAAGGCCTGCCCCGGGGCTATCGCTTCCTGAAAGTAGAAGGCCGCCAGCTCGGGGAAGTTGGCGCCTTCGCTGACCATCAGTTTGCTGATGCCCGAGGCTTTGGTTGAGCCCACTGAAGCCCACCAGCTTTGGACGCAGCCATGCAGCATGTCAGCCGTGCTGCCTTCAAAACTCCTGATCTGGTCGTGCCACTGCGGGTAATGCGCGGTGATGTTTTCGCGCACCACCGCCTTGAACAGCTCTTCCTTGCTGGCAAAGTACAGAAACAAAGTGCCTTTGGAGACGCCGGCGCGCTGGGCGACTTCCTCGGCGCGGGTGGCGGCAAAGCCTTTTTCCACAAACAGGTCCAGCGCCGCTGCCAGCAACTCACCCGGTCGCGCATCTTTGCGCCGCTCGCGTTTGTGCGTTGCGGCGCTGACGTTGTCATGGCCTTTGATGGGGCCTGAGCGGGGATTTGTTTGAGGAATTGACAATTGGAGGGAGTCTAATGACTGACCGGTTGGTTATTAGTTTAATCGCCAACCAATGAGGCGTCAAGAATTGGTGCAATGCGAACTTCAAACTGGGCGCAATTCCACAGATGTCACCAACGTACAAATTGTTGCTGTTTAAACGCCAATTCATACCGCATTTGCGTTTTGACAAATCTGGATTGGTGCTTAAAGTTCATTGGGCGAAACAACTTTAACGGGAGAGCGATCATGACCATCAATGAGCACCAACTGTATTGGAATGAGGGATTCCTGCACCAGCAAAACCACCAGCGCGTGCTTCGCCTGTTGCGTGAAATGCAATACACCTCTCACGCCGATCGGCGCTGCGTACAGCAACTGCCCGAGACCGACCGGCGCGAAGAGCCGTCTGTGTTGTCACGCTGGTCTGACAAACTCTGGCAAACGCTGCATTGAGCCAGAAGGTGCCCAAAGGGTTTGGGCGATCAGGACGCCAAATCGAATGGCGTCATGTACCTATTGAATGCTACTAAAAACATAGCAACAAACGAATATAGCACGTGACTTGACTGCCGATTTCGCGTGGATTTCGCATCTTGACCCTGCTGCACATCCAATAAACCCCAATTTGGGTATGATGGACTCGCGTTGCGACATGGTCAAGCCTCCAGTCGGCGAGTCTGCCGCTTGTTTTGGGCAATCGGTGGATTCATCGGTTTGTCACACAAGCCACCGACGATGAAGCTTTAACAACAGGAGCTCTCATGAACGCATCCCGATCCGCAAACTGGTTTTCAAAACTCCAATGGCCGCATATCCCACTCGCTGCCGCCGCCGCCCTGGTGCTGTTGGCCGCAGCGCCCGTGCCCGCCCAGGCACAGCGGGCGGCGCAAAAACCCCACATCCCGATTCTGATCGCCCACCGCGGCGCCAGCGGGCACATGCCCGAACACACGCTGCAAAGTTACGCTTTGGCGATCGAGCTGGGCGCGGATTACGTCGAGCCCGATCTGGTCTCCACCAAAGACGGTGTGTTGATCGCTCGCCATGAGCCCAACATGATCAACACCACCGACGTGCGCAATCGACCTGAATTCGCCAGCTACAAGCGCGTGCGCAATGTGGACGGCGTGAACGAAGAGGGTTTTTTTGCGGGCGACTTCACCTTGGCGCAGATCAAGACCCTGCGCGCCATCCAGCCTGCCGCCAACCGCGAGCAGGCGTTCAACGGCCTGTTTGAAATCCCCACCTTCGACGAAATCCTGCAGCTGGTGCGCCGCAAGACCGAGGAAGAAGGCCGTGTGATTGGCGTCTACCCGGAGACCAAACACCCCAGCTTCCACCGCGCCCTGGGCCTGCCGCTGGAAGACAAGCTGCTCACCTCACTCACGCGTTACGGGTTCAACCACCGCAATGCACCGGTGTTCATCCAGAGTTTTGAAGTCTCGAACCTCAAATATCTGCGCTCGCGAACGCAGGTGAAACTGGTGCAATTGATTGATGGCGACGATGTGGCGGCCGATGGTTCGGTCACCCTGGCGGCGCCTTTTGACAAGCCGTTTGACTTCGCGCTGGCCAACGACCCGCGCACCTTCAAGGACCTGCTCACGCCAGCCGGCTTGCAGGAAATCGCCACCTACGCCGACGGCATTGGTCCCTGGAAGCCGTATTTGATCGGCGCGCGCTGCATCACCGTGGCGGCCAGTGGCAAATGCGCCGACGCCAATGGCGACGGCCAGGTCAACGAGCAGGACCGTGTGTTGAACCCTCCCACCCGCGTGGTGGCAGACGCGCACGCACGCGGCCTGGTGGTGCACCCATTCACACAGCGCAACGAGCAAGCCCGACTGGCGAGCGACTTCGGCGGCAACCCGGTCAACGAGCTGGTGAAGTTTTACGAGCTGGGTGTAGACGGCTTCTTTTCAGATTTCACCGAAACCGCGCGTGTGGCGCGTTACGTGTTTCTGCTCAAGACCTACCCCGAGGCGCGGGCGTGCCTGGTCAGCCCCAAATATGGACAGCACCACGACAACGCGGCACTGTGCCGGGTGATTCGCGGCAGCGGCAAAGACTGAGACGGGCAAAAAAAAAGCAACCGGCGGGTGCCGGTTGCTGTGGGTGCTGGGCCTAAAGGCGTACTGTGCCCTGTACCCCTGATCCCGCTTTTGGCCTTTTAGCGGCCGTAGACCTTGCCGAACAAAGCCCAGGTCTTGCCGTCGAACTTCATCATCTGCTCACGTTCCACCGGGTAGAAATCGTCCGGGCCGGTTTTCACGTTCACGCCAGGCAGCAGCATGGGCAATGTCAAATCCAGACTGGCGGCCTGTTTCATCACGTTGGCACGGGTCAGGTCGTCGCCAGCTTTTTGCAGCGTGTGAACCATCAACTGGGCGATGGTGTAGCCATAGACGTTCAAGTTGTCGGCGACATTGGCCGTTGGCTGGTATTTTTTCATCCAGGCCAGCCAGTCGTCCCACTCCTTGCCCTTCTGGAACTGCGGATCCGTTGGGTCCTTGATGTAACCGGCCGTCAGGATGCCGATGGAGTTGTCAATGCCGGCAGGTGTCAACACCGAGGCCACCGAGCTGGAGACGCTGTTGAGGTAGTGCACGGGCTTCCAGCCCAGCTCAGCCGCCTTCTTGATCGCCTGCGCCGCGAACTTGGGCGTGGTGATGTTAAAGAAGGTGTCTGCGCCGGCAGCCTTGAGCGACACCATCTGGCTGTCTACCGTGGCGTCTGTCACCTCATAGGTCAGTTTGGAGACGATCATGGACTTCCCTTTCTCGCCCAGGCCGTCTTCAAAACCTTTCAGATAGTCTTTGCCGTAATCGTCGTTCTGGTACAGGATGCCGATTTTCGCGTTGGGTTTGGTCTCCATGATGTGCGCTGCGAACACCTTGGATTCAGACTGGTAGTTGGGCTGAAAACCCATCGTCCAGGGGAAGTTTTTAGGGTCACCCCATTTGGTGGCGCCGGTCGCGACAAACAGGTGTGGCACCTTTTTGTCATTCATGTACTTGTGGATGGCCGAGTTGGGTGGGGTGCCCAGGGGCTGGAACAGCAACAGGACTTCTTCCTGCTCCACCAGTTTGCGTGCCATTTCCACCGTTTTGGCCGGGTTGTAACCGTCGTCCAGCGAGATGAATTTGATCTTGCGACCGTTCACACCGCCTTCAGCATTGACCTTGTCAAAATAAGCGCCGATAGCTTTGCCAATCACGCCATAGGCCGACGCTGGGCCAGAATAAGGATTGATGTGGCCGAGTTTGATTTCTTTGTCGTCCGCGCCGACGTCGTACTTCTTTTGCGCCAGCGCGTGGCTGGTGAGCAGGGTCGCGGCAGAAATTGCCAACGCCTGACCAAGTAGTTTCAGTTTCATGACAGTTTGTCTCCTTCAACAGTTAGGGTTACAAGGGCTTTGGTACAACATTACAACGCCGGGTTCCGCGCCAGGGTGTCCGGACAAACCCCCGGAACGCGCTACAAATCAGCGCCGCATTTTGTGCCACAGGGTTTTGAGGCCACCCATGATGCCCATGGGCATCAGGTACATCAAGCCGATCAGCAGCACGCCATAAATAGCTGCCGGCGCCGATTTGGACATTTCATCGGCGATGTTGGGGACGTACTGGATGAACATGGCGCCAAAAATCGCGCCCGGAATGGAGGCTAATCCGCCCACCACCACGCCCACCAGCAGGAAAATCGACAGGTTCACCGTGAAACTGTCGGGCGACACATAGGCCACCACAATCGCGCCTAAGGCCCCGGCGACACCGCAAAAACCGGCCGACACGCCAAAGGTGATCGACTTGAACACCGGCAGATTGATACCCATGGCTGTGGCCGCGATCGGGTGGTCACGCACGGCAATCAAGGCACGGCCTACGCGCCCATGCAGCAGGTTGTAAGCAAGGACAAACATCACAACGGCGGCGATGAGCGAGACAAAATACAACCAGCGGTCGGGGCTGAGCGGTTGACCAAACAGGCTGAATTCAAACGGCGGCACAGGTTTGGACAACACGATGCCCTGCACGCCGCCGGTATAGGCTTCGATTTTCTTGTATTTCAACAATTGCGGAACAGCCAGCGCCAGGGCGAAAGTGGCCAGCGCCAGATAATGCCCGGCCAGTCGCAGCGCCGGGAACCCCATCAGGTAGCCAAAGACGAAACACACCACGCCCGCTACGGGCAGTGTCGCCCAGTAGGGCGCACCAACCTTGTCCATCAGAATGGCGGCGGTGTAGGCGCCAAACGCGTAAAACGCGCCATGCCCCAGGGAAATCTGGCCGTTGAATCCGGTGAGGATGTTCAATCCCAATATGGCGATGGCATAAACCAGTACCAGGTTGAACTGGAAAACGCGGTAGTTCTTGAACAGGAAGGGCAGGATCACCAGCGCAACAGCCAGCAGTGCCAAGCCTATCCATTTCGCCTTGTGGCCGCTCGAAGCGGCAGCAGTTGCACCCGGTGGTGTGCTGGCTACGGTATTGGAGATTGCGTTCATACCCGTGTCACCACTTGTTTGCCAAAAAGGCCATCTGGTTTGAGCGTCAATGTCGCCACAATAAGGACCAGGGCCACGGTGAGTTTCAATTCTGTGCCGATCACGTACGCACCCAACAGGTTTTCAAGCACCCCCACAACCAGGCCGCCGATCACCGCGCCCCAGGGGTTGTCAATGCCGCCCAGCAATGCCGCCGCAAAACCGTAGAGCAATATGCCCGCCATCATGTTGGGGTCAAGGAAAACAATCGGTGCCACCATCATCCCGGCGACCGCCCCGATGGCCGCTGCCAGGCCCCAGCCCAGGCCCAGCATCCAGGAAACGCGGATGCCGACCAGCCGTGCCGAGTCGGCATTTTGTGCAGCCGCGCGCATGGCCAAGCCAACCGGCGTGAATTTGAAGAACCCGAACAGGGCTACCAGCACGCCGACCATGACCAAGGCCGAGCCGACGTTGTGCGCATTGAAGTACTTGGTGGCCATCCAGCCGCCTTTGGGAAAGGGGCTGGGGAACGATTTGAGTGTGTGGTCAAAAATCCATCCCGACAGGGCATTGACGATGAGCAGGAGTCCAATGAAAACGATGACGTTCGTCAACACCGGCGCTTTTTCCACCGGCCGCAAAATGAGCCGCTGGATCACCAGCCCCCCCACAAACGAAACGGCAACGGTGGCGAAAAAAGCCGCCCAATAAGGCCAGCCCGCCTGCACCATCGCCCAGGCGATGAAGGTGCTGAAGGTGGCCATTTCTCCCTGGGCAAAGTTGATGTGGTGGGTGGACTGGTAAATCATCACCAGCGCCAGCGCGACCGAGCCGTAGATGCAGCCGTTGGCCAGGCCGGAGAAAATTTGATGCAGGAAGGCTTCCATGTCTTGATACCTTTTTCAGTAGCCAAGGTACGCTTTGCGCACGGACTCGTCGTTCTTGATCTGCTCGCTCGGGCCAGACAGCGCCACTTTGCCGGTTTCCAGCAAATACGCGTGGTCTGCCAGATCCAGCGCGAGGCTGGCGTTTTGCTCCACCAGCAACATGCTGACTTTGTCTTCCTTGTTGATGGTGCGCATGATGCGAAAGATCTCGGCCACGATCAACGGTGCCAGGCCAAACGACGGCTCGTCCAGCAACAGCAACTTGGGCCGCAACATCAGGGCGCGGCTGATGGCCAGCATTTGTTGCTCACCACCGGAGAGGGTGCCCGCCTGCTGGTGGCGGCGCTGCTTCAAAATGGGGAAGCGCGTGAACGCCTTTTCCATGTCGAGGGCCAGTTCGGCCTTGTCGTTGCGCACATAAGCGCCCAGGCGCAGGTTTTCTTCGGTGGACAGTGCGGTAAAGGTGCCGCGTCCTTCAGGTACATGTGCGATGCCCATGCGCACCACGTTTTCGGTGGACTTGCCGATCAACTGCTGCCCGTCAAACACAATGCTGCCGGTGGTCTTGACGGTTTGGCACAGACTGCGCAGGGTGGTGGTCTTGCCCGCGCCATTGGCGCCCAGGATGGCGGTAATGTGCCCGACTTCCAGTGAAAAATTGATGTCGTGCAGCACCTTGGTGGCGCCGTAGGCCGCATTCAGGCCAGAGACTTCAAGCAGCTTGGGCATCGGCGGGTTTTCCTAGGTAAGCTTCGATCACGTCGGGGTGGTTCTGGATGTGCGCCGGGTCGCCTTCGGCAATTTTCTTGCCGAAGTTCAGGGCCACGATGTGGTCCGAAATGCCCATCACCAGGCTCATGTGGTGCTCTACCAACAGCACCGTGATGTGCAGGCGGTCGCGGATGTCCTTGATCATGCGTCCCAAATCCGCGAGCTCTTCGTGGTTCAGCCCCGCAGCGGGTTCATCGAGCATCAGCAGCTTCGGGTCAGCGGCCAGTGCCCGCCCCAGTTCCACCCGTTTCTGGATGGCAAAGGGCAGGTCGCGCACCGGCTTGTGGGCGTGTTGTGTGAGGTCCAGGTAATCGAGAATTTCAGCCGCGCGGTTTTGCAGGCGCAACTCTTCGGCACGCACGCGGGGCAGGCGCAGGGCACTTGACGCAAATCCCGACTTTGAACGCGAATGCGCGCCCACCATGATGTTCTCGCGAACCGGCATGGTCTGGAACATGGCCAGGTTCTGGAACGTGCGGCCCATACCAAGCCCGGCAACCTGGTGCGTCGGGGTGTTGGTGATGGACTTGCCCTCAAACAGAATGTCGCCAGCCTGATAAGAATACAGGCGGCTCATGCAGTTGAAAAGCGTGGTTTTGCCTGCGCCATTGGGCCCGATGAGGCCGCAAATGCCGCCTTTGGCAACGTCAAAACTGACGGAATCAAGCGCCACAATGCCGCCGAACCGGACGGTCACGCCGCGAACGCTCAACAAGGCTTTGGAGTCTTCGGCGGAGGGTGAACTCATGTGGTGCGTTGGTTGTCTCGTGTTGTTGTGAAAGGTTTGAAACCTTTTCGTGCCTGATTATTAGCGAAGGCATCAAAGCCAATGACTACGGAATTACCCTCGGACAGAGGCGTAAGATCAAAGCCTCGCGCGCGACCAATCCGCGTGGGAAATTACGGAGAAGCGCAAGCATGTACAACACAACACAGACCATCGTCCTGGGCGGTGGTTGCTTCTGGTGCACCGAAGCGGTTTACAAGGGTGTCGTGGGAATAACCGACGTGGAGAGCGGTTACTGCAACGGACATGTGCAGCAACCCAGCTATGAAGACGTGTGCACCGGGACCACGGGACACAACGAAGTGGTGAAACTCGAATACGACCCGTCCCAGCTCACGACCCGCGAGATTCTGGAGATCTTTTTCGTCATCCACGACCCCACCACCCTGAACTACCAGGGTAACGACCACGGAACGCAGTACCGCAGTGGCATCTATTTCACGGACGACGTGCAAAAGCAGGTGGCGCTGGAGGTGATCAGCGAAACTGCAAAGGACGCCGGGTTTTTCAGCCGAAAGATCGTCACCGAAGTGGTGCCCTTGAACAATTACTGGCCGGCCGAGGACTACCACCAGGATTTCTTTGAGCGCAACCCGACCCAGGGTTATTGCGTGGCAGTGGCGAGCCCCAAGGTTGCGAAGTTTCGCAAGACCTTTGCGCGCCTGGCCAAGGCCTGAAACTGCTTCACGCCGTCATCATGACGCGGTGCGTTCACGCAGGCGCATGGACAAGCCCAACGGGTTCATGGTGAATGCCATCAATTCCTGCGGCGCAAGACCGTCTGGTGTCGTCACCGTGTCGATGTCAAAGCTGGCGAGCAACATGGCCATGGCCATTTTCATTTCAAGCAAGGCCAGGTAGCGCCCGGGGCACATGCGCGGGCCGGAGCCGAAGGGCAGGGAGGCCCGTCTGGCCTCGTTGCTCAGGGGCTGTGGCGCGTCAGGCAGCCAGCGCTCGGGCTTGAAGGCGGCGGGGTCCGCAAACCAGGGCTCGCTGACACTGTTGTGCCGCAGCACGCCCCACACCATCGCGTCTTTGGGTACGGCCACGTCGCCCACCTGGGTGTCGCGCAGCGCCTGCAGGGGAATGAACGGTGCCACCGGCTTGAGGCGCATGGTTTCATTGCAGCAGGCGTCCAGAAAATCCAGCCCGTCCAGCATTTCCATGGTGAACTTGGCCGGGTCTGGCGCGCGTGAACGGACCTCGTCCTGAGCGCGTTGGAGCGCAGCCGGATTGTGTTTGAGCAAGTAGGTCATCCAGGCCAATGTGTTGGCCGTGGTGTCTTCGCCGGCGAGCAGCATCGTGAGCACGTTGCCGGTCAACTCTGCGTCGCCCAGTTCACTGCCAGGCTGGTCCGCCGCAACAATCATCGCTTCTAAAAGGTTGCTCGGTTTCTCGCGCGCCGCCGGGTCGTCCTGAAGGCGCCTTCGCGCCTGTGCAACATAGTCCTGGAGCAGGCTGTTGATCACGGCCACACTCTTGTCGAGTTGCCGGTCTTTCTTCAGCTTGAACCAGCGCCAATAAGGTACCAGGCTCAGCGCGCGGCCAAACACCGAGGGCAATATCTGGTCCAGGTGACGCTGGATCACGTCTTCACCGGCCTGAAGCGTATTGACGTCCTTGCCAAAAGCGAGGCCGGCGATTGCGTCCACCGTGAAGCGCATCAGGTCCGCCTGCAAGTTGATCGGCGTGCCCGCCCTGGCCGCCTTTTGCCAGCGCTCCCTCAATCGCAGCGTAACCTTGACCAGCGACGGGAAGTAGGCGCGCACGTGCCCGGGCGCAAAACTCGCCATGACCATGCGGCGCTGTTGCCGCCAGCTCTCGCCTTCTGCGCTGAAAACACCTTGGGGCAAACCCATTTCCCTGCCGATGCGGGACGTCAGGGGGCTGCGCCTGAATCCCTCAGGCCGGTCCTTCATCACGACGGCCAGCAACTCAGGGTCAGCCACGACAAACAGCGTTCTGGCGCCAATTTTCATCTGGAACAGCGGGCCAAACTTTCGCGCCCATGCCTCGACATTCTGGTGAATGAGGGCACGTTTGACCTGGAAGGTATTGCCCACAATCGGCCAGCCCCGAGGGCCCGGCAGGTCGGATATCTGGCGCAAAGTGGAAGCGTTCATGGGCTGCATTCAAAACAAGTGGTTCGATATTAACGCCGCACCAAGCTGCCTGATGGCCACCGGCAAAACTGCCTTTGCGACAATAATCCAGCCCGATGATCCACTGCGCCGAACTAGTCTACCGCCATGCTGGCGGCTCCGACATCCAGTTTCCAGACGTTGACGTGCCGCAAGGCGGCGTGTTGCTCGTGCGTGGGCCTTCAGGTTGCGGCAAATCAACACTCCTTGCCCTGATCGCGGCCTTGTTGCGCCCCTCGCGCGGTCAAATCACCGTCGCCGGCCAAAATCTGAGCCAGCTTGAACCCGCCGCAAGTGATGCCTGGCGCGCCAAAGCGATTGGTTTCCTGCCGCAAAAACTTCACCTCAGTGCGGCGCTGACTGTGCAGGCCAATCTTGAACTGGTGTATTTCGCTTCAGGCCAGGCAAACGATGCCTTGGCGATTGGCGCCGTGCTTCAGGCTCTGGATGTGGTCGAGCTTCGCCATCGCAAGCCGTCGCAACTGTCTGGCGGGCAGGCGCAACGCGTGGCGCTGGCTCGGGCCGTGTTGCGCCGGCCCCAAGTGATCCTCGCCGACGAGCCAACGGCCAGCCTGGACGATGCTTCCGCCCGTGCCGCGCTGGAACTGCTGCAAGGTGCGGCCAGGCGTTGCGGCGCAACACTGGTGGTTGCCACCCATGACGCCCGCGTGGTCCAGGGCCTGCCAGAAGCCGTTGTTTTGCAACTTCTGAATAAGAATGACTCTCAAGTCTCTGGAAATGGCGTTAGTATGCTATGATAACAATAGCTTTGGCGTTCAACTATTTGTGGGCCAAACCGCTGGCTGCGGCCCTGAACCTGCTCCTTCTGAGCCTGGGATTGGCGTCAATGAGTTTTCTGTTGCTGGTGGGCGACCAGCTCGACAAGGCTTTTGAGCGCGATCTGGCCGGCATCGACGTGGTGGTGGGTGCCAAAGGCAGCCCGCTGCAACTGATACTGGCCGGCGTGTTCCATCTGGATGCGCCTGCAGGCAACGTTCCGCTGAAGGCCGTCGAGGCCTTGCGCGCCCACCCGCAGGTTGCGCGGGTGATTCCCGTCAGTCTGGGCGACAGTTACCAGGGTTTTCGCATCGTTGGCACCTCGCTCGATTACCCGAACCACTACAAGGCCAGCTTGCAGGCAGGCGTGTGGTGGGCGGCGCCGATGCAGGCCGTACTGGGCAGCCAGGTAGCCGCGCGAACCAGCCTCAAACCCGGCGACCAGTTTGAAGGCAGCCATGGCCTGGGCGCGAGCGGGCAGGTGCATGGCAACACGCCCTATACGGTCAGCGGCGTGATGGCGTCAACCGGTGGCGTGCTTGACCGCTTGATCCTGACGGCCACCGAATCGGTTTGGCAGGTGCACGAAAACGCGACGGCCAATGATGCCGCTGACAAAAAAATCATGCAGGAAGAGCGCGAGCTGACGCTGGCGCTGGTGCAATACAAAACACCGCTGGCGGCGGTGACTTTCCCGCGTTTCATCAATACCACCACTGAAATGCAGGCCGCCGCGCCAGCCATCGAAATCACGCGCCTGTTGCGCCTATTGGGCGTGGGCATCGACGTGATGCGGGCGCTCGCCGGCATTTTGTTGCTGACGGCGGCCCTGAGCGTTTTCATCGCCTTGTGGAGCGCCGTGCGCGAGCGTCGTGCCGACCTGGCGCTCTTGCGCCTGTTGGGCGTGCCGCCGGTAAAATTGGCCACGCTGTTGCTGTGTGAAGCCTTGTGGCTGGCGCTGTTGGCATCGCTTCTGGGGATTTTGCTGGGCCAGTCGCTGCTGGCGGGGCTTGGCTGGATGCTGCAGCTGGACCAGTCGGTGTTGCTCGGCGGCTGGGCCTGGCCAGCGTCGCTGTGGAGCGTGCCGCTCCTGGCGCTGCTTGTGTCGGTCGCAGCGGCGTTGGCGCCCGCTGTGGGCGCCTACCGCGTCAGTGTGTTTGAATTGTTGAAGTAACCCACAGTGAGGACGCTTGTGAACAAACACTTTTTGGCATTATTGGGAATGGCCCTTGCGGCTGGTTTTGCCGCAGGCCAGCCGAAACACAACGACAAGGAAACCCGGCAGGACATCACCCGCCACCGGGCCATGGCTGCGGCACATGAAGGAGCGGCCAAATGTTTTGAAGCTGGCAAGAAGGAAGACGTGTGCATGAAGGAATTGCAGGCCGCCTGCAAGGGCCTGGCCATCGGCAAATACTGCGGCATGAAACACGAGCATTGAAGATTTTGGCAAAGCGGTATCCAATACGGTTCGACAGGAGCAAAAGATGAAACTGATTCCATTCTTATTCGCGGCCGCCGTTGTTTTGGGCTCGCCGGGCGCGCAGGCGCAGCTCAGCTCACCCCTGCCCGCAGGCACCGGCCCGGGCGTACACGGCGCCAACAGCCCCTTTGCACCGATCCAGGAGCGCAACGACGTGTTGCCCTGGTCCATGCTCAGTGAGGTCAAAACCCGCGCCGAGAAAAACCGCCTGCTGCCCGTATTCACTGCGCCCATCCAGGCGCTGAACCAGAAAACCCAGCGTGTTCAGGGCTTCATGATGCCGCTGGAGCCGGGTGACAAACAAAAGCACTTCCTCTTGAGCTCGGTGCCGCTCAGTTGCGGTTTCTGCGTGCCCGGCGGGCCCGAGAGCATGGTTGAAGTCAAAACCAAGACACCCGTGAAGTATTCGATGGAAGTGGTCGTTGTAGAGGGCAAGTTCAATGTCCTGAACGACGACCCTTATGGCCTTTATTACCGAATCACCGATGCCGTGAGCGTCAAGTAGCTTGATACAGAACAGCCGACGCCGCAGTGGGCCATGCCGGTGGCTGGCGTCGGTTGCTTCGTTTGCGCTCGTCCTGCTGCTGGCGCAGACACTGGGCCTGTTGCATGGTGTGGTTCACCCTGACGCAAAAGCTGCCGGTCTGATACACCTTGCCGAAAACCTTCGGACGCCTGCGGGCACGGCCGTGGATGAATTCTCCCAGCCCGAAGAAGGCCGCAGCCTCCTGAGCCTGCTGTTTGCCGGACACCAGAGCGACTCCGACTGCCGTGCCTACGACCAACTTTGCCATTTTGACGCCATCGCTGACTTTGCCGCTCCCA
Organism: Rhodoferax sp.; assembly: GCA_031397915.1. Taxonomy (GTDB): domain Bacteria; phylum Pseudomonadota; class Gammaproteobacteria; order Burkholderiales; family Burkholderiaceae_C; genus JANYCG01. The sequence goes on from JANNMM010000168.1 coordinate 28,314, forward strand.
CGCTGGCGCTGGTGCTGCAAAGTTTCGTTCTCGTGCTTCTTGCGGGTCTGGCAACCGCCCGCTGGCATGCGCTTTTTCAAGCGCGTGGCCCACCTTCTCCTCGCTGAATTTTTGATCTGAAGCCGCTGCCTGCCGGTGTTTTCACCTGCGGGTGGTTTCGCATTCTTTTTTGATTCTTTGAGGTTCTCATGAAAAATTCATTTACGCGCCATGCCTTGGGCATGGCAGCGCTGGTGCTCCTGTGCGGGCAGGCGCGGGGGCAAGAGCAAGGCATCGCCACGCTGAAAGAAGTCACCGTCACCGGCAACCCGTTGGGCGCCACAGACCCCATTGCACCGGCCACCCAATACTCAGGCAGCCGGCTGTTGTTGCGTTCGCAAAGCACCCTGGGTGAGACGCTCGACGGCACGCCTGGCATCAGCAGCACTTACTTTGGTCCCAATGCCAGCCGGCCCGTCATCCGGGGGCTGGACGGCGACCGCATCCGCATCCTCCAGAACAGCGGCGCCAGCATCGACGCTTCCGGCCTGAGTTTTGACCACGCTGTGCCCAGCGACCCCATCACCATGGAGCGAATCGAGGTGCTGCGCGGGCCCGGCGCCCTGTTGTACGGCGGCAGCGCCGTGGGCGGCGCCGTGAATGTGATCGACAGCCGCATTCCACGAGAGGCGCAGTTTGACGCACAGGGCGGCATTGCGGGAAAGGCCGACCTGGGTTTTGCCACGGGCAATGCAGAGCGCGGCGCTGGACTGGCACTGGAGGCCGGCAACGACCGCTTCGCCATCCACGCCGATGCATTCAACCGCGCCTCCGGTGATGTGTCGGCACCGGTTTCCCTGGCCTGCAGCAAGCCGGGCGCACCCGCGCTGGACAATAAAATTTGCAATTCAGCGGCGCAGACACGCGGCGGCGCTTTGGGCGCGTCGATGCTGTTTGACCAGGGTTATTTGGGCGCGTCGGTCAGCGACTACCACTCAGACTACGGTACCGTGGCCGAAGATGGCGTGGTGATCGGGATGAAGTCAAAACGGTACGCGCTGGAAGCCGAAATCAGGGGATTGATCGGCCCGCTGCAAAGCATCAAGGGGCAGTTTAGCCGCAGCGAGTACGAACACACCGAATTCGATGCCGGGGTTGCCGGCACGGTGTTCAGGAATGCCGGCAATGACCTGCGCCTGACGGCCCGCCACGCACGGCTTGGTCCGCTCGAAGGAGTAGTGGGCGCTCAATTCGAGAGTTCGCAATTTTCAGCCGATGGCGCGGAAGCGTTTGCGCCCTACAGCCGCAGCGACCAGAGGGCGCTGTTCGTCTACGAAGAACTGCCGCTCTCTTTGGGCAAGCTGAGTTTTGGCGCACGGCTGGAGTCGGCCACCGTGGCGTCAATGGGCAATCCGCAGTTGGCCCGGTTTGTGCCGGGCAGCCGCAGCTTCAATCCGGCCAGTGTCGCGCTGGGCACGTTGTGGAATCTCTCGCCGGCCTGGCAACTCACGTCCAGCCTGGCTTACAGCGAGCGAGCGCCCAAAGACTACGAACTGTTTGCCGATGGCCCGCACCTTGCCACCAACGCATACGAAGTAGGCAATGCCAACTTCACCAAGGAGCGATCCAGCAACCTGGAGGTCGGTGTGAATTGGAAGAAAGGCGCCAACCGCTTTGGCCTGAGCGCGTTTGTCAACCAGTTCAGCAACTACATCGCTCTGGATGCCACGGGTGTGCTGCGCGACAGCGATGGCAATGGCGCCGGCGGCGTGGGCGTGACAGACTCGGGCAACGGCGACAACACGTCCGCAGAATCGGGCGGCACGGCGGGCATCCTGCCCGAGTTCGCCTATGCCCAGGTTGCGGCCAGGTTCACCGGGCTGGAGGTGAGCGGCAATATCCGTCTGCTGGATGCCGGGCAAACGCTTGACCTGGAAATCAGTGGCGACTGGGTGCGTGCCATCAACACCGCAACCGGCCAGAACCTGCCCCGCATTGCGCCTTTGCGTGTGGGTGCTGCGCTGGTCTGGGCGCAAGGACCTTGGGGTGTGCGGTTCGGCGTCAACCACGTGGCAGCGCAAAACCAGGTGGCGCCGGGGCAGCCATCAACGAGCGCGTACACACTGCTGAACCTTGTGGCCAGTTACCGGCAAAAAGCGGGGCGGGCCAGCTACTTCTGGTTTGCGCGCATCGACAACCTGGGCGATGTGCTGGCTTACCCCGCAACGTCGATCCTCACCCAGACGGCGCCTGGCAAATCACCACTGCCGGGACGCACCGCCAAAGTTGGCCTGCAAGTGAATTTTTAGCACGCAAAAAAGGATGTGCGGCATTCATGGACGCTGCGGCAGATTGGTAGACTGGGCCATCGCCGCCGCCCCATGAACCTGTCGACCTTCACGCCCGTCCTCGCGTCGCTGATCCCCGTCATCCTGCTGATCGCCACCGGTTTTGTTGCCGCCAGGGCACGGTGGCTGCGGCCTGAGTCGGTCAAAGACCTCTCGAACTTGCTGTTCCTGGTGCTCACGCCGGCGCTGATGTTCCGCACCATGAGCCGGGTGCATCTGGAAAACCTCAACCTGCTGCCGATTGCGGCTTATTTCACGGCGGCCGTAGGTTTGTTTGCGGCCGTGGTGTGGATCGGGCGCGGCACACGCCGGGCCGCCGCGATGGCGATTTCTGCCACGTTTGGCAACACCGTGGCCATTGGTATTCCCTTGGTGAGCCTGGCCTACGGCGAAGCGGCGCTGGTGACACTGTTCACCATCGTCGCGGTGCATGCGCTGATTTTGCTGACGCTCACCACCGTGGTGTTTGAGCTCGCCGTGGCGCGCGAGTCGCCAGCGCATCTGGCGGGCGGCGCCAAAAGCTTGATGGTGAACATTGCCGTGGCCGTGAGAAACGGCATCGTCAACCCGGCAACCTTGCCAACCCTGTTTGGCCTGGCGTTTGCGCAGACTGGCTTGGGCCTGCCCGTGGTGATGGACAACACCCTGAAGCTGCTGGCCGGTGCGATGGGGCCGGTGGCGCTGCTGCTCGTCGGCGCAACCCTGTTTGGCGCACGTGTCGGCGAGCTGGCGCGGCCAGCCCTGGGTTTGACGTTGCTCAAAAACGTGCTGTTGCCATTCCTGGTGGCCGCGTCCGGCTGGGCCTGGGGTTTGTCGGGCCTGACCTTGACAGTGATGGTGGTCGCAGCGGCCATGCCGATTGGCGCCAACGCGTTCTTATTCGCCCAGCGTTACAACGTGGCGCAGCCGCTGGTGACGGCCAGTGTGGCGGTCTCGGCAGTGCTGGCGCTGGTGACGGTTTCAATCGTGATGGCTCTGGCGGCCATGTTAGGATAATCTACGCGATTCAATAATTATATTTAGTTAAAATGTTTCTAATATTTATTGAATTTAAGTCACGAATTAATTAAGTTTATTGCTACTAATTTCGATATAAATAAGAATAAAAAATAGTTAATAAAAGTAAGTAAAATGCATAAACAACGAAATTTTTTATGGTTGCTCAAGTCAGCCCATTGAAATGTAGTTGAGAATGACATTGTCCTCAAGTTCAAGGAAGTTTGCGATAGCCGTGTAATTGAGCGCGAGCGTGAGCAATGAGAATGAAATGTCCTCATATGACACCCCCAAATCTCTAAGTTCCTCGTCGCTTGCAATCTCCTCCAGCAAATCCAGAGAACCGAGCAGTCGCATAACGTAGTCCGACCTGCTCCCGATAATGCGCGCGATCTTCCGGTACACCTCG
>JANNMM010000042.1:0-4942 GCA_031397915.1 Rhodoferax sp.
GTCGAACGCAGCGTGGGCGCTGGCGCTGGCCACCACGTCTTCGTAGGCCACCCAGGCCGGAGAGGGCGCAGCGCCGATGACGACACAACTGCCTGTGCACCGGGGAATCTGGTCGCGAATCGTGTCCAGCGTGGCACAGAACTCGGGCCCGGCAATCACCGCTGCGGCTTCGGCATGGCCTGCGATGTAGGCAATTTCAGCGGCGGTAAGGCGGAAGTTGATGGGCACCGCCACCAGGCCGGCGCGCGCCAGTGCGACATAGATTTCCATCCACTCCAGGCAGTTGTAGGCCAGCACCGCCACGCGATCGCCTTGGCGCAAGCCCCGGGCCAGAAGGCCGGCGCCCAGGCGGGAAGCGCGTTCGTCCCACTGGGCGTACGTCAGGGCGCGTTGTGAATCGCGCGCGCCGGTCTTGCCGGGCGTGAGTCGGGCATGGGTGGCCACGGCATCGGAAATGGTGAGCAGTTTCGTCATGAAAAAATCTCAAACTAGGTGCATTGAATTCTGAATTCAGAATACATATAATACCGAATCTGGCGGATTTTGCCAAGTTCCGCCTTGCATCGTTTTCAAACGGAGTGCCCCATGCCAGTCCAGCCCCTCAGTGATCAATCGTCTGCCGCCGTCATCGCGCGTTTCCTCAAAGCGCGCGGCGTCCAGCGCGTCTACGCCCTGTGCGGCGGACACATCATGCCGATCTGGATGCAGCTCGATGCCGTGGGCATTCGCATCGTTGATGTGCGCGACGAGCGCGCCGCTGTCTACATGGCCCACGCCGAAGCGCAGTTGCGTGGCGGCTTTGGCGTCGCACTGGTCACCGCCGGGCCGGGTGTGACCAACGCCATGACCGGCATCGCCAACGCGCATGCGGCGCGCGTGCCGGTAATGGTGCTCTCCGGCGTGCCACCCCGCGCGCAGGAAAACCGGGGCGCCCTGCAAGACATGGTGCACACCGATCTGGTGCGCTCGATCACGCGGTATGCCCGCACTGTGCGCGAGCCCTCGCTGGTGCTGCAAGAGCTTGACCAGGCGGTCTCGCACGCGCTGGGCGAGGGCGGCGAGCCCGGCCCGGTGTACCTGGATTTCCCGGTAGACACCCTTCGGGCCGAGGTGCCGCTGGCGGTGCAGTTGCCGGAGCATTTCCAGGCACGGCCAGCGCGCCGCATGGCGCCAGACGATGCCGCCGTGCGTGCCGCCGTCGAACTGTTGTGGTCGGCCAAACGCCCCTTGTTCATTTCCGGGCGCGGCGCCCAGGGTGCGGGCGACGTTTTGTGCGCGCTCTTGACCCGGCTCAACGCCGCCTACCTCGACACCGGCGAGAGCCGCGGCCTCGTTCCCGAGAGCCACCCGGCGGTCGTTGCAGCGATGCGTGGCAGTGTGATGGGCCAGGCCGACCTGGTGGTGACGGTGGGGCGGCGGCTGGATTTCCAGCTCGCCTACGGGTCGCCAGCCGTTTTCGGCGATGCCCAGTTTTTGCGCATTGCCGATGCGGCGTCTGAATTGAGCGACAACCGGCGTGGCGCAGTCGAGCTGTTCGCCACACCCGCCTTGGCGCTGCAAGCCATTCTGGCTGCCGCAGGCGACCGTGCCCCGGCCACTGACCCGGCTTGGGCCGCCGACCTGCGCGCCAAACACGACGAGCGATCCACCAAGCTGGTGGCCAGCATGAAGAGTGCCGCGCCAGGCGCGGACGGGCGCATGCACCCCAACCGCGTGCTCGCCGCATTGCGCGAGCAGTTGCCGGAAGATGCCGTGGTGGTTGCAGACGGGGGCGACTTTCTGAGCTTCGCCCGTGTGGGACTGCCCGCCACGACCTACCTGGACCCGGGCCCGCTGGGCTGCATCGGCGTTGGCACGCCCTTTGGCATCGCGGCGAGCCTGGCTTGTCCGGACCGCACGGTGGTGGTCGCCACCGGCGATGGCGCCTTCGGATTCAACGCCCTGGAACTGGACACGGCGGTGCGTCACAAAGCGCCGGTGCTGGTGGTCGTGGCCAACAACGGGTCGTGGGCGATCGAGGTTCGCGACCAGCAAGAGACACACGGCAAAGTGGTCGGCACCCGGCTGCAATTCGCTGACCATGCGGCGATGGCACGCGCCTTTGGCATGCACGCCGAACGGGTCGAAAAGGCCGAAGACCTGCCCGGCGCGATCAGCCGCGCCTTGGCAAACCGGCCCGCCTTGCTCGACGTGGTGGTCACGCCGGAAGCGGCGTCTTCCGACGCCAAATCGGGCCTCGCCTGGGTGCCCGACCTGCAGGCGCTGGCGGCCTGGGACGAGGCCGAACGGCGCTGGCGCAACGGTGACCACTCCGCCGGGTAGCATTGCCCCCATGAAACCGCTTGCCGACCAGCCCAGCCTCGTGCAGCAAGTGCAGGACGCGATCCTCTCCGAGATCGCCTCGGGCAAGTTGCCGCCGGGCTCACGCATCATCCAGGAGCAGATCGCGCAAGAGCTCGGGGTGTCGCGCCAGCCCGTCCAGCAGGCCCTGGTGGTGCTGCGCAACCTGCGCGTTTTGCACGATGCGCCGGGGCGCGGGTTGCAAGTGGCCCCGCTCGATCTGGACCATGTGCGCCACATGTACGACATGCGGGCCGTCATCGAAGGCTTGGCGTTTCGCAATGCTGCCCTGCGCAACGCGGCCGGTGCGGCGCTGGAAGGCCCGGCCTTGATAGCAGCGGGCCGCAAGGCGGTCGCGCGCGGTTCGGTGGCCGCGATGATCAAGGCCGACATCGCCTTCCACGATTTCGTCTACGCGCTGTCGGGCAACCCGCTCATCGCCCCGGCCATGGAAACCCACTGGACCAACACACAACGCGTGATGGGCGAGGTGCTCATGCGCGACGAACGCCCCCGCGACATTTGGGACCAGCATGACGCCCTGCTCGGGGCCGTGATCGCGGGCGACGCGGCCAAGGCGGAGAAACTGGCCCGTCAACACATCGAACAGGCCGCAGACTTCATGATCAAGCGGCTGGGCAGCGGATCAAGCGCTTGACGCAGCCAAGCCGCTCCCGGGCAGGTCGGGCAGCAGGCCGTTGCCTTGCGCCACGGCGGCGCGGTAGGCGCTGGGTGATTGCCCGGTGAGTTTGCTGAAAAAACGGCTGAAATAACCCGGGTCGTCAAACCCCAGCTCGCGCGCCACCGCCACCACCGGCGCCGGGGTGTACACCAGCAGGCGGCGCGCTTCGAGCACCAGGCGTTCATGCATGATCTCCAGCGCGCTGGTGCCCGTGGTGGCGCGGCACACGCGGCTCAGGTGGTCGGCGGTCACGCCAAGTTTGCTGGCGTAAAAACTCACGGGCTCCTGCATGCGGATGTGTTGCTCCAGCAGCAGGCGGTATCGCTGCGGCAGCGTGTCGCGCAGGGCCTGGCGGCGGGATGGCGCAAGCGCCGTGGCCTCATGGCGCAGAAACCACAAAGCCAGCAGGATGGCGTGGCCGTGCAGCGCTTCGGCCCGGCCTGGCTGCTGTGCTTGAAACTCGCCGGCGAGGGTGTCAAAAAGGCCTACGCACGAAGTAATATCGCCGCCAGGCGCCGGGGCCGGAACCAAAATCGGCTGGTTCAGCCGGGCCAGCAAAGCCGGTGCGTGGGCAAAGTAGCTGCGCAGCGCGTCGGTTGGCACGGTGACCTGGTGGCCCGCGCTGTCCTGGTCATACACAAACCCGTGCACCACGCCTGGCGGCACCATCAGCGCCATGGGCGCCGCAAGCGTGCTGGGGGCACCGTCCAGCGTGGCCTGCACGCCACCCCGCAGCAATAGCTGAAACTGGTGTAAACCTTCGTGACGATGTGCCGGAATTGTCCATTGGTGCAGCCGGGCGCGCACGTTGATGGGTTCGTAATACAAGACGTCATCAGGCTGGTCGTGGCGCACCTCGCGAAAGGGCACGAGCAAAAGGGGTGAAGCGGTTTTCAGGGGTGATGACACAATGCCGGAAATTTACAGGGATGCGCCTTATTCGTCCATGGGCTTTTCCCTGTGGCGGGCCTATCGTCACAGGGCACCCCATTTCACCGTCACCATTTCACGTTTTCCCGGAGCACACCATGATCAACCGCCGTTCCTTGCTGCAGGCCAGCGCCGCAGCCCTTGTTCCATTGGCGCAAAACCCGGCCGCTTGGGCCCAGGCCACCGGCAACGCCTTCATCATCTCCGGTTTTCCGGCCGGCGGCATGGGCGACCACGTGGCGCGTCCGCTGGCTGAAAAGCTGCGCGGCAAATACGCGGCGAACGTGGTTACGGAAAGCAAACCGGGCGCAGGCGGGCGCATCGCGGTGGAATTCGTCAAACGCGCCGCGCCAGACGGCCTGACGATATTGCAGATCCCGAGCTCTCCCATGGTGCTGTACCCCAACACTTACAAAAAGCTCAACTACGACCCGCTGAACGACTTCATCCCGGTCACCTCCACTGTGAGTTACGCCTTCTCCTTCACGGCAGGGCCGGGTTTGCCGGCTGAAATCAAAACGGTGGACGAGTACCTGAAGTGGGCGAAGGCCAACCCCAAGCAAGCGAGTTATGGCGTTCCCGCAGCAGGCTCGGCGCTGCATTTTGCGGGCATGATGTTGTCCCGCGCCTCGGGCGTGGAGCTGACCAGCGTGGCCTACCGGGGTGGCGCGCCGCTTTTGCAGGATGTGATGGGCGGGCAGATTCCGGTGAGCTTCAACGTGGTGGGAGAGGTTTTGCCGCACATCCGCGCGGGCAAGCTGCGCTCGCTGGCCATGACCACGCCGCAGCGCTCGCCCTTTTTGCCCGACGTGCCCACCATGACGGAAGTTGGCTTCAAAGACATCGCGATGCTCGAAGCCCTGGGCTGGTATGTGCCCGCCAAAACGCCGATGGACACCGTGCGCAAACTCAATGCCCTGGTGCGCGAAGCCCTGCAGACGCCCGAATTCATCGAATCCCTGAGCAAAAGCGGCCTGCAACCCATGCACC
>JANNMM010000237.1:0-3053 GCA_031397915.1 Rhodoferax sp.
TTGGTGAGTTGCTGGGCTTTCATGGCTTCTTCAATTTGCAGGGCCAGGACTTTTTTCATAGCCGAGGCGGTCGCCACTTCGTAGAGGCCTTCTTCCTTTAAAAAATCGTCAAAATTGCTTCCGATGGGCATGGTTTGTCCTTGTCCTAAAAATCAATGCGACCAAGCGCCAAGGCAATGCCCTGAGGCGGCGTGGCTTGCGTTTTTTTGATGAAGCCGTGCAGCAACACCGTCTGAAGGCCTTTGACGGTAAACAACGCTCGGGCTATTCGGGTCGGCATTTGGGTTCGCACTTCCCACAATTTGCCGGTGAACTTTTTGACCAAGGGCATGCCCAAAGGCCATCGAAACTGAACGGCTTTGATGTCTTCGCCGATAGCCAAACGCTCGTGGGGCGGCAGGCTTTTAAGCCATTCCCGAACGGGCTCATTTCCCGGCGCTGATTGGTAAAAAGACACCCTCAATACTGGAGAAATCGCGCTCGGCATTGTCGAATCGTACCATATTTGGTTCGAAATTCGCCGCTGAACCTCATTGGACAAAACTGGGTTTATACGGATCTGCTAACATCGCCTGCGATATGAAGTCGCAGGCAAAAATTGTCCTTGACACCAACATTCTGGTCAGCGCCTTGTGCCGTGCCACCGGGCCGTCATTTGCCTTGATGCAGGCCGTGCGCGCCAGGGAAATTCAAATGTGTTGCAGCCCCGCGCTGTTTCTGGAGTATGAAGATGTCTTGAAACGCCCGGCGCAGCTGGAAGTTTTTGGCTTGACTCAGCGAGACATCGATGACATTTTGGCGGACTTAGCCAGCCACGTTTTGCCGGTCGCCACGCACTACCAGTGGCGGCCGCAATTGCGTGATCCGTCAGATGAAATGGTGCTGGAGGCGGCCGTGAACGCCAGCGCGGATGGCATCGTGACGTACAACCTGCGCGACTTCGCGCCTGCCGCAACTTTTGGAATCCCGGTGCTCAATCCGGAACAGGCCTTTCAACATTTTCATTTGCCCAGACCCGCCAGGAAAGGAAACACACCATGAGCAGTTACGCACTTCGCCTGCCCGAGTCGCTCAAAGCCGCATCGAAACGGATTGCGGCCGCAGACGACACCACCATGAACCAGTTTTTTGTCGTGGCGATTGCTGAAAAAATCAGCGCAATGGAAACCGCCGACTTTTTTGAGCGGCGAAGCAGCAAAGCTGCGAAAGCCAAAGCGGACAAGGCTTGGGCGAAAGTCGGCAACAAAAACCCCGCGACTGAAGACCGGTGGACGACCGGTTGACTCAGGTTCTAGCGCCCTACTTCAGCAACTTGGCTCGACACCTGAAGCTTGCGGCGTTCCAGCGCCTTCCCGCTGCAATTGCAACCGACCCGGTGTAGCGTAAATTGAGCTGAAAAGGTCCGGGCTGTGAGGTCCACGTCAGCTGTCAGGGAATCGGCATCGGCTGGTCGGGCGGATGGTTCGTGGCCATTTCTGTGTACGCCGCAAACCAGGTATCGGCAGGGAAATTGGCCGGGTCTTTTTCAGCCAGAAATTTGGCGAGGTCAAAATAATTGATCTTGCGGTCAACGCGCACGGTATCCAGTTCGGCGTTGCCTTGAATATGCGACATGATGGTTCGCGCGGCATGGGCGTAGGCCCACGGGGTCACGCTGGTGCCTTCGAGCACGCCCGGCGCGAGGAAAAACAGGTTCGGCGCGTCGAGCGCGCGGAAGATGGCGCCGCAACGTTTGGCCAATTGTTCGGGCCGGGTGATGCCGGTAAGCTCCGGCACGGCCAGGTAACCAATATCCAACTCGTAACCGGTGCCCCAGAGGACCATGTCGGCCTCGATGGTCTGGCCGCCCGAGAGTTCTGCCACATTCCGGTTGAGCCGGGTGATTTCGCCGGCGTGGCGCTCTATCTGCTGGAAATGCTCGATCATGCCGCGCCGCCCCGGGATGAGCTGGTGTTGGCTTAAGTCAAACCCGGTCTCGGGGCGGATGGCGTCGATGCCAAACTTTCCGTAGCGGCCCTGCAAATCCTCATTGAAGCCGCGGTTGATCTCGGCAACTGGCACTTCCTGCATCTGCAGACGCGCCAGTTTGCGTACATCGCTGGCCTGATGTTTGGACCGGCGCGTGGGCGCCATCCACTTCAGGCCGCGGTAGACCCAGACGATCCGTCGCGCCTCGTGCTCCAAACACAATTCGAGCAGGTCGTAGGCCGACGCACCACCACCAACCACGACGACTTGCTGGCCCCGGATTTCGGTCGGATCCCACAAGGCGGATGAGTGAAACTCCCGGATGGCGGACTGCACGCGTTCTACGGGCGGCATGAATGCGTGGTTGTGGGCGCCCGTGGCGGCGATCAGGCAACGCGCGCTGTAAGTGCCACTTGGCGTGGTGAGCTGCCAGCCGCCGGCAACCGGCTCGGCCCGCAACACGGGGGTATTGAAACGCATGAACGGCGCCAACTCAAAGCGCTCTACCCAGGACTGGATGTTTTTCAGAATGCTGGCCTGGTCGGGGCCTTCGATGGGCAAGTCGCCCAGGGTCCAGTCGGTGGGGTGGTTCTGAATGTCTTGCCAGGCAGGCAACTGCGCCCACAGGCCGCCGGCTTGCGACTGTTTCTCCAGCAGCAGCGCGCGCAACCCGGCTTTCCTTGCGTAATACAGGCTGATGACGCCGCCAATGCCGCCGCCCACAATCAGCACGTCGTATTCCCGCGTTTCGCTCATGTGCGCCTTTTTTTTGCCTGGCCGATCTCCCGTGTGGCGGACTACTTGGGCCGGGCCACGAGAGAACAACCTATTCATACCCAATTTGCGTTTGATTTATCAGCGATTTCTTGAATTATCTTGCATTAGTTATTTTTAGTTTACTAAGTGCATTTATTTTACACATTTTTTAGTTAATTACTATAGCAAACGATATAATTAATTCGTGATTTTAAGGTCTATTTATATTCCATTAAATATTGTATGAAATTTTTATCAAGATAAGATTCCTTTCGTGTCCCCGCGCTTGAGGCAATTTTTGCCGTTTTGTTTGTTAGTTTAGGGAAAAA
>JANNMM010000239.1:0-7613 GCA_031397915.1 Rhodoferax sp.
CTCTCAACGGCACACTTGACAGCTTCAAGGTCAGGTCCACAGACACCAGGAACAATCACTTCGGTAGTTTCGATTGCCTTCCCAAGAAGTAAAGCCAAGTCGCCTGTGATGACTTCAGTTTTTTGTCGAAACCGGAACGTGCGACCCGCACATTCAAAAACCACGAGATCACGAACCCAACCTTCGGGTGTGACAGTGTTGCCAACGCCGCCCATGAGGCAGTTCGCAACGAAGTAAAGCAAGTCAGAGGATGTCTCAGTTTCCACAATGGCCATTGCACAAGTTGAATGGGTTAACTCCCATTTTTTTCGCTCACACCCGCTCAATCACCATCGCAATCCCCTGCCCCACCCCAATACACATCGTGCAAAGCGCGTAACGCCCTTTGATGCGGTGCAACTGGCTGGTAGCCGTGGTCACCAACCGCGCACCGGACGCGCCCAGCGGGTGACCCAGCGCGATGGCGCCGCCATTCGGGTTCACACGCGGGTCATCGTCTTGCACACCGAGCATGCGCAGCACCGCCAAGCCTTGGGCGGCGAAGGCCTCGTTGAGTTCGATCACGTCCATTTGTTCGATCTTCAGGCCGGTGAGCGCCAGCACCTTTTGCGTGGCGGGCGCGGGGCCGATGCCCATGACGCGGGGGGGCACGCCTGCCGTGGCCATGCCGACGATGCGCGCGCGCGGGGTGAGGCCTTGGGCTTTGGCCGCCGCCTCATTGGCGAGCAACAAGGCGCAGGCGCCGTCGTTCACGCCGCTGGCGTTGCCGGCGGTCACGCTGCCTTCGGGTTTGACCACGCCTTTGAGTTTGGCCAGCGCTTCCATGGAGGTCTCGCGCGGGTGCTCGTCTTTGCCGACGACGATGGCGTCGCCCTTCTTCTGCGCAATCGTCACCGGGGTGAGTTCGGCGTCAAAAAAGCCCGCCTTTTGCGCTGCCACCGCTTTCATTTGAGACGCCAGGGCCATTTTGTCCTGGTCCTCGCGGCTGATTTTGTGTTCAACGGCCACGTTTTCTGCCGTTTCTGGCATGGCATCGACACCGTATTTTTCTTTCATCAATTTGTTGACGAAGCGCCAGCCAATGGTGGTGTCAAAAATCTGCGCGTTGCGGCTGAAGGCGCTTTCGGCCTTGGCCATGACGAAGGGCGCGCGGCTCATGCTCTCCACACCGCCGGCGATCATCAACGTGGCTTCGCCGGCCTTGATGGCGCGGGCGGCCGTGCCCACGGCGTCCATGCCGGAACCGCACAAACGGTTGATGGTGGCTCCGGGTAGCTCCAGCGGCAGGCCAGCAAGCAAACTCGCCATGTGCGCGACGTTGCGGTTGTCTTCACCGGCCTGGTTGACGCAGCCGTAGATCACGTCCGTCACTGCTTGCCAATCGACATTGGGGTTGCGCGCCATCAGCGCCTTGAGCGGGATGGCACCCAGGTCGTCGGTGCGCACGCTGGAGAGCGCGCCGCCGTACCGGCCAAAAGGGGTGCGGATGGCGTCGCAGATGAAAGCTTGGTGGGTCATGATGGGTTTTATGGAAGTTGATGAAGGATGACGATGATGATTTGGCGCTGGCGCCTGGATAACGGAATGACTAGGCGGCGATGGGCAGGCCAACCAGGGCCTCAAGCTCTGCGTGGCCCAAACCGTTGACTTTATCGACCAGCTTGAGGCCGCCGGGCGTGCAGTCCAACGTCGCCAGTTCTGAATAGATGCGTTTGACGCAGCCAATGCCGGTAAGTGGGTAACTGCAGGTTTTGACGACCTTGCTCTCGCCTTTTTTGGTGAGCAGGTCCATCATCACCCAGGTTTGCTTCGCGCCGATGGCCAAGTCCATCGCGCCACCCACCGCCGGGATCGAGCCCGCCTCACCGGTGCTCCAGTTCGCCAGGTCACCGGTGGCCGAAACCTGGAACGCGCCCAAAACGCAAATGTCAAGGTGCCCGCCGCGCATCATGGCGAAGCTGTCGGCGTGGTGGAAAAACGCGCCGCCTTTTTGCAGGGTGACGGGTTGTTTGCCGGCGTTGATGAGGTCGTAGTCTTCCTCGCCCGCCGCTGGCGCCGGGCCCATGCCCAGGATGCCGTTTTCGCTGTGCAGCAGCACCTCGATGTCTTTGGCCATGTGGTTTGCCACGAGAGTGGGCATGCCGATGCCCAGATTCACCGTGGCGCCCTCGGGAATGTCTTGGGCGATGCGTTTGGCGAGCTCGTCTTTACTACGTTTTTGATAGCTAATCACGCTTATTCTCCGTGACTTAGAGGTTGGTTTGACCAAAAATTCATGGTGCAAACCCCTGATTGCGCCTGATAAACCCCAAATTGGGTATGATTCGCAGCAAAAAACTGACTCATCATGCCGCCGCCTTGAAACCACCGGCCAGCGTGGCCACGCGGGCGATTTTGACGACCTGGTGGACGAAGATGCCGGGCGTGACCACATGCTCGGGGTTGATCTGGCCCAACTCGGCGACTTCAAACACCGTTGCCACGGTTTTCTTGCAGGCCGTTGCCATCACCGGCCCGAAATTGCGCGCCGCCATGCGGTAGGTGAGATTTCCCCAGCGGTCGCCGCGTTCGGCTTTGATGAGCGCCAAATCGCCGTAGATGGGATGCTCCAGCACGTAATTTTTGCCGTTGATCTCGCGCGTTTCTTTGGGTGTGCCGTCGCGGTTTTTCGCCAGCTCGGTGCCGTACCCGGTGGGCGTGAAAAACGCGCCAATGCCAGCGCCAGCGGCGCGGATGCGTTCGGCCAGGTTGCCTTGGGGCACCAGTTCGAGCTCGAGTTCACCACTTCGGTACAAAGCGTCAAACACGTAAGAGTCGGCCTGGCGCGGGAAGCTGCAAATGATCTTGCGCACGCGGCCTGCCTTCAACAGCGCGGCCAGGCCCTGCTCGGCGTTGCCGGCGTTGTTGTTGACCACGGTGAGGTCGCGCGCGCCCTGGGCGATCAGGCCGTCAATCAGTTCGTCGGGGATGCCGGCTGTGCCGAAGCCGCCAATCATCACAGTAGCGCCGTCTTGGGTGCTCACAAGTGCGGCTTCGACGGAATTTGCAATCTTGTTGATCATGGTGGCTTGATTCTATTGATACTTCCCAAATTCCCGAGAACCTTCGCTCGGCCACCGTAGGACAATCCTGCCCATGCTGTTTCAACCCTCCCAGGCCGACGTGCGCCGCTTCTTTTGCGCGGTTTATGCCAAGGCGCTCGCCAAGCAACCGATGGAGGCGATTGAAACCATCGCCAGTTTGTGGATCGACGAACATCCTGAATACCACGCCGAGCTGGCCGACGTTGACGCCGCGCAGGCCGCGATGGCGCAGGAGGCGGCGCAACCCTCACCCGATAAAACCAGCGCGTTTTTGCACCTCTCGATGCACCTGACGATCAGCGAGCAATGCTCCATTGACCAGCCGCGCGGCATCCGCCAGGCAGTTGAATTGCTCACGGCGCGGCTGGATTCGCTGCACGACGCCCACCATGCCACGATGGAATGCCTGGGGCAGATGGTGTGGGAGAGCCAGCGTGCAGGGCGGCCGCCAGATGGTGACGCGTACATTGCCTGTGTGCAGCGGCGCGCCACGCGCGAATAGCGGCACGCGCAAAATGTCGTTTGAATTGACGCAGCCCATGCCCACCTCTGCCTCGCCCACACCCCCTGCCTTGCTGCGCCGCGACGCCCTGACGTTCAGCCACATGGGTTTTTATGTGTGTGACCTGCCGCGCATGGCGCGTTTCTACAAAGAGGCGCTGGGCTTCACCCAGACCGACGAAGGCAATCTGGGACCGGTGCAGTTGGTGTTTTTAAGCCGCGACCCGACGGAGCACCACCAGCTCGTGTTGGCCAGTGGCCGCCCCGCCGAGTCAGTTGAAACGGGGTTCAACGTCATCAACCAGATTTCGCTGCGTGTGCCGGACTTGGCGACCTTGCGTGCGGTGCGCGACGCCATCAAAACGCAGCAAGGAACGAGCGACCTGGTGTGCGCCACACACGGCAATGCCATCTCGATTTATGTACGCGACCCGGAAGGCAACCGGCTCGAAATTTTCATGGACACACCTTGGCATTGCGAACAACCGCTGCGCGAGCCGATTGACCTTGACGCGGACGAGGCGGCCGTCATGGCGCGCGCCGAAGCCATTGCCAGGAGCCGGCCGAAGTTTCAGCCGCGGGAAGTCTGGCAGGCCGAGTTGGCCCGAAAAATGGGTTTCGGCGGCTGATAATCAGCTGTGGTGCATACCCCTTGCGACCCCGTTTTCTCTTTCTTCACCCCAACTACATCGACGCTTGCGTTTGACGACCCATGAAACTCATCAGCTTTTTGAACCACGGCAACCCCACTTACGGCATTGTCTCGGGCCAGGGCGACGCCCTGCGTGTGCTGGATCTCAAACCAATCCTGGGCGACCGCGCACCCGACTTGCGCAGTTTGATCGCACAAAAAATGACTGGCACTGCCGCAGACGCGCTGAAGGCGAACGCCGCCACGCTCAATTTCACTGACCTGGAGCTGCTGCCCGTCATCCCCAACCCCGACAAAATCCTCTGTGTCGGCTTGAATTACAAAGACCATCTGGCCGAATCCGGCCGCGCCTCGACCGAGTTGCCAGCCATCTTCTTGCGCGTACCCAGTTCGCAGGTTGCCCACGGGCAGGCCATCTTGCGACCGGCAGAGTCGCACCGGCTTGACTATGAATGCGAAATTGCCGTCATCATCGGTGAGGGCGGCCGGCGCATCAAAGAGGCCGACGCCTGGGGCCATATTGCCGGCTACAGCTGCTACAACGATGGCAGCATTCGCGACTGGCAAAACCACACCACGCAGTGGACGGCGGGCAAAAATTATTTCAAAACCGGCGGTTTCGGGCCGTGGATGGTGACAGCAGACGAGATCAAACCAGGCCAGCGGCTCAATGTTTCCACCCGCCTGAATGGCGTGGAGCTGCAAAACTCGCACACCGACCTGATGATCCACAGCATTCCCAAGCTGATCGCCTACATCTCCACCTTCACGCCGCTGCTGCCCGGCGATGTGATCGTCACCGGCACACCCGGCGGCGTGGGCAACAAACGCACGCCGCAGCTCTTCATGAAGGCGGGCGACGTGGTCGAGATTGAAGTTGACGCAGTCGGTGTGTTGCGCAACACCATCAAGGACGAATAAGCGCGCACCTCACAGCCGGCGCGGTTACGCGGCTAATTTGCCACGTGTTTGATCACCACAGGAGCCGTGGGCAAATGGGCCGCCTTCCAGCTTTCAAGGCCGCCCCGGTACCAGCCGACCTGGGTGTAGCCGAGCTTTTTGGCGCGCAGTGCGGCGAAACGGCTTTCACAGGCTAACTCTGTCTGTCAGCCGGTACCGTGAGGTCGGCCAGGGTTTTTGGGCGAATTTTAAAAACATTATTGCTAAATTTTCTTGCAAAATTACTCCTA
Source organism: Rhodoferax sp. (assembly GCA_031397915.1). Taxonomy (GTDB): domain Bacteria; phylum Pseudomonadota; class Gammaproteobacteria; order Burkholderiales; family Burkholderiaceae_C; genus JANYCG01. Next base: position 5,427 of record JANNMM010000239.1, read on the forward strand.
ATATCGCTGCACACTATTTAATAAATACGTGACTTAAAGTCACTCATTTTCTTGGACTTAGAATTTCATCAGGTAATTTCAAATTATTGAGTACATTTGTCGTCACCACCCCCAAGCTCAAAGCATTTTGTTCTTTGAATTCAGTGCAGTTTCGACGCTCAGTTTGACCTGATTCGCAGTGGTAAGGGTCGCGTTTGGGTTGCCTGGTGCCATCAAAGACGCGCAAGAGTGAGCCTGCGTCTCGCATGCCGTAGATGGCCAGCTCGAGGATGTCCGCATCAAAGCGTTCGCCCATGTTGCGTCTGAAAAAAGCATAAATTTGCGCCGCCACCACGCCGTTGACTTTGCCGTCGATGCGGCTGATGGCACCATGAATGCCCACGTAGGTGTCTTGCGGCCCATAGGTGCCTGAAAACGAGCGCTCTACGCCACCCATGAAGACAATGGCGCATGCCGACGAACATTGCCCCGCCACCACCGTTTTGAGCCGCCAGGCCGCGACCACTCGGGCCAAATGAAAACTGGTGTAAAGGTCGCCACCCTCCGAGTTAACCAACACCAGGGTGTCAACCCCTGGCCGGGACACGGCCTCCCGAAATTTAAGAATGTCCCGGGGCCCAATGTCCCCTGCGGCAAAGACGACGTTACCTTGAACGTCAACGGTCATCGCATTGGCAGGGCTGGCGAGGATGACGCCACTGGCCACGGCCAATATCCCGGTCGCTCGAAAAAACCTACCCACCATCTCGAAAAATACGTTCAGAATGTATTTTTTCAAATTTATTCGTAAAATTTACGACGTATTTAGAAAGAAAAGTATAGCTATTTAAGTTTTATTTTTGTGACTGGAAAGCAAAAAGGCCGCGAACGCGACCTTTTCAAATAAATAACCCAATTTCAGGGTCACTTCATTGTCTCACTTGAAGCTGTCCTGCCGAACCACCTTCAACTCGCCCGGCAGCTTGCTGATGTAGGAAGCCATTTCCTTCAACTCGGTGTTGGTGAACTGCTTGGCGATGCCTGCCATCACGCCGTTGGAGCGGCCCACTTGCGGGTTGCCTTCAACCTTGTAGGATTTGAGCGCCACAAACAGGTAGTCGGCATGTTGGCCGGCAATTTTGGGGTAACTCGGGTCGATGGGTTTGCTGAAGCTCTCGCCGTGGCAAGACACACAAGCGCCCTTTTTCACCAGCTCGGCGGCCTTGCCGGTGGCATCGGCGGCTTTGCCAGGCGCGGCGGCGGCGGCGTCAACGCCGTGAGTCGAGTAGTAGGCAGCCAAATCGGCCATGTCCTGGTCGCTCAAGCTGTCGGAAATGCCGCGCATCGTCGGGTGTTTGCGCTCGCCTTGTTTGTAAGCGTTCAAGGCCGAAACGATGTATTTCGCGCCCTGGCCGGAAATCTTGGGCACCTTGTACACCTCGGGGAAGCTGGCCTGGTAACCGGCAATGCCGTGGCAGCCGATACACATGGCGATTTTGCGCTCACCCACCTTGGCGTCACCTTTTACCTCTTGGGCGAAGGCGATGGAAGGGGCCAGGAGCGGCGTCACAATGGTGACCAAAAGGGCAAACAGGGGCGACAGCAGTTTCTTCATTTTGCGCGGACAATTCAGGGAGTCGATCAGGCGGATTGGGTTTTTACCCAACGCCCGCGATTATATCGGGCGGGATCAGGTGTTTCGCCGTTTGGTTTTCCCCGTTTCGTTTTCGCCGGATAAGCTTTCAACTGCCCGCTTTATTTGAATCCACACAACCGATCCCCGTTCACCACCATGAAATTTCAAGGCACCAAAAACTACGTCGCCACACAAGACCTGATGTTGTCGGTCAATGCAGCCATCACCCTCAAGCGCCCTTTGCTGGTCAAGGGCGAGCCCGGCACCGGCAAAACCATGCTGGCCGAGGAAGTGGCGGAGGCGCTGAAGCTGCCGCTGCTGCAATGGCACATCAAGTCCACCACCAAGGCGCAGCAGGGCCTTTACGAATACGACGCCGTCAGCCGCCTGCGCGATTCGCAGCTGGGCGACGAGAAGGTCAAAGACATCCACAACTACATCGTCAAGGGCGTCTTGTGGCAGGCGTTCACGGCCGACGCGCCGGTCGCACTGCTGATCGACGAGATCGACAAGGCCGACATCGAGTTCCCCAACGACCTGCTGCGCGAGATCGACCGCATGGAGTTTTACTG
>JANNMM010000054.1:0-2899 GCA_031397915.1 Rhodoferax sp.
AGGACGACATGTTCAGAACGCGGCAGCAGGTGGGGCAGTGGCCAGCACAGCTTCATCTGGGCGCAAATTGCCAAGCTTCGAATCATACCGAGGCGGTGGGCTCTTAAATTTCACGCCATGGCATGGGAAGTGGAGAATCTCACTGAAAATCCGGGCGTGCTGCACGTTCTCCTCGTCACCTTCCCCTTCTTCGCGCTTGTTTTGGCCGGTTTCATCGCCGGCAGGCGCGGTTGGCTGCCGCTGCCGGCGATTCCGGGCTTGAACGGCTTTGTGCTGTATTTCGCGCTGCCGTGCATGTTGTACCGCTTTGGCGCGGGGCTGCCAATTGCCGATTTGCTCGATGCCAGCGTGTTTTTGCCGTATTTGCTGTGTGCGCTGGTGATGGTCGGGTTCGCCATCGCCATCAGTTTCAACGCGCGCATTGGCTGGAGGGACGCGTCACTGGGTGCTTTGGTGGCGGCCTTTCCCAACACGGGCTTCATGGGTGTGCCGCTGATCGTGGCGCTGCTGGGCACGGCAGCGGCGGGGCCGGCGATCATCACCATCACGGTCGACTTGCTGATCACCAGCTCCTTGTGCATTGCGCTGTCGACGCTGGACAGCGCGGACGAACACGGTGCATCAAAAGCCCTGAAAAATGCGCTCAAGGGGGTGGCCCTGAACCCGATGCCCTGGGCGATTGTGGCCGGCGCCGTCAGCTCAGCCCTGCAGCTGGAACTGCCAGGCCCGCTGGAAAAGACCGTGGGCATGCTGGCCGACGCCGCCTCGCCGGTGGCGCTGTTCACCATCGGCACGGTGCTGGCGCGATCCCACCTGCTCACGGCACGCGGCCACGCCGAAGTGTTGCCCTGGCGTGACTATGTGCCGATTGCCGTGCTCAAACTCATCGTGCACCCGCTCTTGGTGCTGCTGGTTGGCAGCGCGGCCATTCAGCTTGGTCTGCCCCTGGGCAAGTTCTCCCTGCTGGTGATGGTGCTGGTGGCCGCACTGCCCAGCGCCAGCAACGTGGCCATGTTGGCCGAAAAATACGAAGCCGACAGTGGCCGCATCGCCCGCATCATCCTGGTGACAACGGCGGCATCGTTCGTGACGTTTTCAGCGATTGTGAGCTGGTTGACGTGACATCAGCTTCGGGTGTGTGCCACTACCGCATCACACAACACCGGCCACAAGGGCTCGGGCCGGTCGTGGCCCATGTGTTCGAGCATCAACAACCGGGCGCCCGGAACCAGCGCCGCCGTGCGTTCGCCGCCGCTGGGGGTGATGAGGGTGTCGTCCAGGCCGTGGATCACCAAGGTCGGGACTTTCAGACGCTTGAGGCCTTGCGCGCGTGAGCCGCTGGTGCGCGCCGCCGCCAGTTGGCGTGCACCGCCTTCGGGGTAATAACAGCGGTCCCAGGTCTCGGCAGCCACTTCTTCGAGCGCCGCCAGGTTCGCATACTTTTTGGAACCCCACAGCAGCGCTTTCTTCGCCGACGCGATGTAGCCCGCGCGGTCTGAAGGCGTGGGCGCCATCATGGCGGCGCGGGCCTCGGGCAGCGACTGGCCGTATTCGGGCTCGCCCGTCATCGACATCATCGAGACCAGCGTCAATACACGCTCGGGGTGTTCGATGGCCATCGTCTGCGCGATCGTGCCGCCCAGCGACGAGCCCATGATGTGCGCCTTGTCAATGCCCAGCGCGGTGAGCAAGCCCAGGCCGTCGCTGGCCATGTCGCTCAACGAGTAGGGTGCCAGCGCGCGTGCGCCGGCGATGTCGCCCGCGTCCATCTTGGTGTTGATGGCGTTCAGGTCCACCGTCTGGCCGTCAAACTTGGTGGACAAGCCGACGTCGCGGTTGTCGTAACGAATCACGAACAAGCCGCCTTGTTGATCGCCTTGGGCCAGCCGCTGGCAAAAACCGGGTCGCCAGTTGATCAACTGCGCGCCGTACCCCATCACCAGCAACAATGCCGGGTCGGCGGGAGAACCGAAAGTGTCGTATTCGATGGCCAGGCCATTGGAGATGGTGATCTGTGTCATGGTCAAACCAGTCTAATTCAATGCGCCTCCCTCGCGCAGGCCGGCTAAAAGTGAAATAATACCCAATTTGGGGTTGTTTGCGCCTGCATTTGCCCCTCGGGGGAATTTTGAAGAACAAATGTCAATGAAGTCACGAATTAATTCAATAGATTGCTATACAAATAGTAGCATTAGTGGTGGCGTTGAATACCCGGTCGGACACCGTCTCTGCGCCGCAACCCGTGGCCTCTGCTGCTTACAGGCGCGTGATCGCTTTCTTCTTCCACACCAGCCGGTAATAACTGGTCTGCAGCCCCAGCATTGTCAAAAACGCAATCGGGTAAGCCACCCAGATGCCATTGATGCCGAATGAGTCCGAGAGCGCCCAGGCAGCGGGAATCTGTATCCCGGCGATGCAAAAGAACGTGATGAGCGTGGGCCACAGCACGGTGCCGCTGGCGCGCATCAGGCCCGAAAGCACCATCGACATGCCAAACACGATCAGGCTCCACAACATGATGTGCAGCAGCGTTTGCGCCAGCTCCACCACGGCCGCATCGGTGATGAAGAGGCCGATGATGCTGCGCGAAAACACATACCCCAACAGCGCCAGCGCGCCGGTGAGCAGCAGGTTCATGGCAATGCCGGTTTGCGCGATCTTGCCCAGCATGTGTTGCCGGCCAGCGCCGATCGCCTGTGCCCCGAGGATCGACGCGGTGATGGCAATCGAGATCGCCGGAAACTGCACGTACGAGACGATCTGGTTCACCGCGCCATACGCCGCTGTGGCCTGAGAGCCATAACGGTTCACCAGGAACAACACGGCGATTTCCGACACCGACATGGTGATGATGGTCAGCGCCGAAGGCAGGCCGATCTTCAGCACCTTGAGCAAAATG
>JANNMM010000068.1:0-5348 GCA_031397915.1 Rhodoferax sp.
ATGGTGTCGGCCCGCGCCACGGCGTCAAACAGCTCGGCCATGTAGTCGTGTGGCTCGATCTGGATGCTGTAGGGCTGAAACGCGAGGCCCAGGCCTTCGGGCTCCTCGGTTTCGATGACGCGCCGGGAGAACGCCTCCCAGTCAAAATCTGGCCAGGCCGAGAGGTGGGCGTTGTAGTTGCCCACCGCGCCATTCATTTTGGCCAAGAGCGGCACGGCGGCGATCTTGTCACGCGCGGCTTGCAGGCGCATCACGACGTTGGCAATCTCCTTGCCCACGGTGGTCGGGCTGGCGGTCTGGCCGTGGGTGCGGCTGAGCATCGGAACCGCGGCGAATGTCTGGGCCATCTGACGCAGTTTGGTGACGACCGCGTCCAGCGCGGGCAGCACCACCTGGTCGCGCGCGCTTTTGAGCTGCAGCGCATGGCTGGTGTTGTTGATGTCTTCGCTGGTGCAGGCGAAGTGCACAAACTCAGCCACCCGAAGCAACTCGGGGCGGGCTTCAAATTTGGACTTGATCCAGTATTCGACGGCTTTGACGTCGTGGTTGGTGGTTTTCTCGATCTCCTTGATGGCCAGGCCGTCGGCTTCGCTGAAATTTTTAACGAGCGCGTGCAAGTAAGTGCGCGCTCCACCGGTCAGCAGCTTGAATTCAGCAAAACCGGCGTCACTCAAGGCGATCAGCCAAGCCACTTCAACCTGCACGCGGCGGTGCATATAGCCTTGCTCGCTCATCAAGGGCCGCAAGGCGGCAAGTTTGGCGGCGTAACGGCCATCCAGTGGAGAAATGGCGGAAATGGAGGAAAAAGACATCTGGCAATTGTAGGTTCTGGGGCTATTCCACCCTTGGGCTGAACAGGCGCGGGGCAATTTTCCACAGGGCCGCCCCCAGGTAAATTCGCCCCCTTGGGGGGCAGCGACCCGCGAAGCGGTGGAGCGTGGGGGCAATTTTCCGCAGGGCCGCCCCCAGGTAAATTCGCCCCCTCGGGGGGCAGCGACCCGCGAAGCGGTGGAGCTTGGGGGCCATGTCTCGCTAGAATGGCCGACTCCCCATCCCTTTTTGTCCCATGAAATTAATCGGCGCCGTCACCAGTCCCTACGTTCGCAAAGTGCGCATCGTCATGGCCGAGAAAAAGCTGGACTACAGTTTTGTTCAGGAGAACGTCTGGTCCGCCGAGACCAAGATCACCGAGTCGAACCCGCTGGGCAAAGTGCCGTGCCTGATCATGGAAGGTGGCGAGGCGCTGTTTGACTCGCGTGTCATTGTCGAATACCTGGACACCCTCTCGCCTGTCGGTAAGCTGATTCCAAGCGTGGGGCGCGAGCGCGCCGAGGTCAAAACCTGGGAAGCGCTGGCCGACGGCCTGCTGGACGCGGCGATCCTGGCGCGCCTGGAGGCGACGTGGGACGGTCGCGCCAAAGTGCAGCGCAGCCAGGTCTGGATCGATCGCCAGCTCGGCAAAATCACCACTAGCCTCAAGGCCATGAGCACCGGCCTGGCCGACAAGCCGTTTTGTTTTGGTATCCACATGAGCCTGGCCGATATTTCGACGGGCTGTGCGCTGGGGTATCTGGATTTCCGTTTCCCGCAGATCAGCTGGCGCGCGGACTTCCCGAACTTGGCCAAGCTGCATGAAAAACTCATGGTCCGCCCCAGTTTTGTGGAAACCGTGCCAACCTGAGGTTGCGACGCAAGTGCTGGCTGCCATCCGGGGGCCAGGGACAAAGCCTGAAGAAACGGGTCATACCGGCAAACCAAAATGCTGTATCCAGCGCTTTTCAAACAACTCGAAGCGGTTCGCTGGGACATGTCGAACGACATTCCCTGGAGCGCGTTCGACGCTGCGCGGCTCACTGAAGAGCAGGCGAAGACCATCAAGTTCAACGCCATCACCGAGTGGGCGGCTTTGCCCGCCACCGAGATGTTCCTGCGTGACAACCGCGATGACAGCGATTTCAGCGCTTTCATATCGGTGTGGTTTTTTGAAGAGCAGAAACACGCTCTGGTGCTGATGGAATACCTCAAACGCTTCCGCCCCGACCTCGCTCCCACCGAGGCAGAGTTGCACGCCGTGCGTTTCGAGTTTGACCCCGCGCCGCCGCTGGAAACCCTGATGATGCATTTTTGTGGCGAGATCCGACTCAACCACTGGTACCGCCGGGCCAGCCAGTGGCACAGCGAGCCGGTCATCAAACACATCTACACTACTTTGAGCCAGGACGAGGCCCGCCACGGCGGCTGTTACCTCCAGTACATGCGCAGGGCGATTGCCCGGTATGGCGCCGAGGCCAAACTCGCGTTCGCCAAAGTGGGGGTGTTGATGGCCAGCGCCCGGCGCACGGCGCAGGCCTTGCACCCTACCAACCTGCATGTCAACAAGGCGCTGTACCCGCGTGATACTGTGCAGAGCCGCTTGCCCGACCCGGTGTGGCTGGAGCACTGGCTCGACAGCCAGATCAAGTTTGACGGGGTCTGGGAAACCAAAGTGGTGGACCGCATCCTGCACAACCTGAGCCGCTTGTTGGGGCGCCCTTGCGCGACGGTGCAGGAGCTCAACCGCATTCGCAAGAAGATCGGGCTGGAAATGGCGGCTGCGAAGGCTGCAAGTGCGCAGGTTCCCGCAGAACCGCCCTGGCCGATGGCCGCCAGTTAGGCCCTGTCGGTGAGTGATTCCCTGCCTCCATCAAGCCTCCACACCAAACTGTGTTCCCGTGCTGACGCATCGGCGCGTGTGCGCAACTTGCCGCGCCCGTTGGTGTTCACTAATGGTGTGTTTGACGTGCTGCACCGCGGTCACGTTGCCTACCTTGAGCAGGCCCGCGCCCAAGGCGCCAGCCTGGTGCTGGCGCTCAACACCGACGCTTCGGCACGCCGCCTGGGCAAAGGCCCCGACCGACCGCTGAACAACGAGATGGACCGCGCCATGGTGGTCGCAGCGCTCGAATCAGTGAGCCTCGTGACCTGGTTTGACGACGACACGCCGCTTCAGATCATCACCGAGTTAAAGCCCGATCTGCTCGTCAAAGGCGGCGACTACAACATGCAGCAGCTGGCGGAAACCAAAGTGGTTGAGGCCTACGGTGGGCGGGCACTGGCGATTCCGTTTGTGAGTGGTTACTCCACCACGGCCCTGGTCAGGAAAATCAAGAACCCGGCGCCTGGCTAGGCAATTCCGGTGCGGCACTGACGGCGATGGCGGGTTGTCGCTTTCTGCGGCGAAGGCGTCCAAACAGCCGCTTGACCAACAGGCCGGCGTCGTCCACATAAGTAAAGACAGCCGGCACCACCAGTAGGCTCAAGACGGTGGAGGTGATCAATCCGCCAATCACGGCGATCGACATGGGCGAGCGGAAACTCGGGTCTGCCTCGCCCCAGCCCATGGCGATGGGCATCATGCCCGCGCCCATGGCCAGGGTCGTCATGATGATGGGGCGGGCGCGTTTGTGGCAGGCGTCCATGAGCGCTTCAAGCCGGGTCATGCCATGGTCGCGGCGCGCCATGATGGCGTACTCCACCAGCAGAATCGAGTTTTTCGTGGCTACGCCCATCAGCATGATGAGGCCGATCAGCGAGGGCATGGAGAAACTTTTCTGGGCGATCAGCAACCCGACAAAGGCACCACCCAATGCCAGCGGCAGGGCACACAAAATCGTCACCGGATGCAGGAAATCCTTGAACAGGAGCACCAGGACGATATAGATGCACAACACACCGGTGAGCATCGCCAGTCCAAAACTGGCAAACAGTTCACCCATCACCTCAGCGTCGCCGACTTCCACCACGTTGACGCTGGCGGGCAGGGCCTTGATGGCCGGCAACTGTTTCACGGCTTCCGTCACGTCGCCCAGAGGAAGACCCGAAAGCTCGATTTCGAAGTTCACGTTGCGCGAACGGTCGTAGCGGTCGATCACGGCCGGGCCGCCGGTCATTTCCAGGGACGCCACTTGTGCGAGCATGACAGGGCCGCGCGCGCCGGGAACCGCCAGACGCTCCAGCACGGAGAGGTCTTTGCGTGCATCTTCCTGCAGCCGCACGACGATCGGCACCTGGCGCTGGGAGAGGTTGAGTTTGGGCAAAGAGGTGTCGTAGTCGCCGGCGGTGGCGATGCGCAGGGTTTCGGCGATGGACGCCGTGGTGACTCCCAGGTCGGCCGCCGCCGCAAGGTTTGGACGCACGGCGATTTCCGGGCGGATCAGGCTGGCCGTTGAGGAGACGCTGCCCAGGCCAGGAATGCTGCGCAGGTCTTTTTCAACCGCCTGGGCAGCGCTGGCCAGCGCCAGCGGATCGGAGCCGGTCAACACCAGGATGTATTTTTCTCCCGAGCCACCCAAGCCTACCTTGCTGCGCACACCCGGCAAAGGCTCCAGCGCCTTTCGGATGTTGGCCTCTATGCCCTGCTTGCGCGGGCGGGCACTGCGGTCAGACAGGATGATTGTCAGTGACGCCTTTCGCGCCTCGGCGGCACCTTGCGGCGCAAACGGGTCAGAGCCAACACTGCCTGCGCCGATGGTGGTGTAGGTGCTTTTCACGTGCTCCACCTTGCTGATCATCACGCGCGCCGCCTCGGCCGTGCTGAGGGTCTGAGCCAGCGTGGAACCCGGTGGCAGTTCCAGGTACACCTGCGTCTGGGAATTGTCGTCCGGCGGCACAAAACCGGTCGGCAACAACGGGATCAACATGATCGATCCAAAGAAGAATGCGCCCGAGGCGACCGCCGTGGTCAGGCGGTGGCGGACACACCAGTTGGCCATGCGCATGTAGAGGCTCATCCAGCGCGGCTCCCGATAGGCCGTCACGATGGGTTTGAGGATATAGGCCGCCATCATGGGGGTCAACATGCGCGCCACGATGAGTGACGCGCCGACCGCCAGCGACGCCGTCCAGCCAAACTGCTTGAAGAACTTGCCGGCAACACCACTCATGAAGGCGGTGGGCAAAAACACCGCAATCAAGGTGAAGGTGGTGGCAATCACGGCCAGGCCAATTTCATCGGCCGCTTCCATCGCGGCCTGGTAAGGCGTCTTTCCCATGCGCAAATGGCGCACGATGTTTTCCACTTCCACAATCGCATCGTCCACCAGGATGCCCACCACCAGCGAGAGCGCCAACAAAGTCACCACATTGACGGAGAAACCCAGCAAATACATGCCGATGAAGGCGGGAATGGCGGACATCGGCAGCGCCACGGACGAGACAAAAGTTGCACGCCAATCGCGCAGAAACAGCCACACCACCAACACCGCGAGTGCCGCACCCTCGTACAACAGCGCCATCGAGCCTTGGTACTCCTCTTCCACGGGTGCGACAAAATTGAAAGCTTCGGTCATTTCAAGGTCCGGGTGCTGCAC
>JANNMM010000083.1:0-2677 GCA_031397915.1 Rhodoferax sp.
CCGACACAGTCAAACCCCGGCCGCCAGCCAAGCGCCGTTGCGTCCCTACGACTTTGGGCGCCAGTGTCGCGAACAGCCACACGCCTGCGACGTTTGGTGGAGCGGCGCAGGGGCGCTTGGCTGGCGGCTGGCGCCCTTGCAGCAAAGTGGCGCCATTAATGGCCAGTAACTTGGCCCTGATTCAGCCGCAACCCAGCAGCGCTTTCTTCAAACGATTTACAAGTCGCTGGCCGGCGCCACCAGCACCACGCTCGGAAAATACGAGGCGTAGCGTCGCGTATCCCTCGTCAACACGGCATGGCCAGACACGGCGGCGTGCGCGCCAATGAAGAAATCGCCTAGTACGTTGCTCTTGGTTCCACCCTGGCGACGGTAACGAATGAAAGCCTTGCCGGCGAGAAACAGTGCCGGCCGGGGTATCTCGGTCATGACCAGACCCAAATCGTCAATGGCCTGGTCCAGCGCCTCGACGGTCGAAAACGTCAAGGACAGCTCCGAATAAATGATGGGGTTGATCGCCAGCCGGTGGATCTGGGACTGTGCGCGCAATTGCCTTATGGACCAGTCTGCCCATTGCGGGTCGTCCTCAAGTACATCCACCAGCACATTGGTGTCGACGAGCAGCATCAACCCTAGCCGCGCAGCAGGGCCATCAAATCGTCGGTGCGCCATTTCACGTCGGATTTGCCACGGGCTGCTTCGAAACGATCGGGTTTTCGGCTCTTGCGCACGCCGACCTTGTGAATCACAACGTCGCCTTCGGTGGTCACCGCAAAATCCACCGAGCACCCGGGCGTCATGCTCAGGGCTTCGCGAATCTGCTTGGGTATGGTGACCTGGCCCTTGCTGGTGAGTGTGGTCGGCATTGATTGCTTCCAGTGGTATTACGACTGTTTACATTGTAATACTTCAAACTGCCCGCGCCAATTCCACCAGCTTCAGCCGCAAGCCCGGCAGCGCCTGCAACATCGCCGCGCGCCCGGCTTCTATCGATCGCCGGCGTGATGAAAAATCGGCGCCCGAGGTGTCTGCCAGTGAGGGCCGCACCACCACGTCAGCTTCTTTGAGCTCGTACGCGTTGATGCTTTTACCCATGATGGTGAAGGTTTGCAGCAGGATTTGCAGGGTGTCGCGGGCAGCGTTGCCTTCGGGGCTGCTGGAGATGTCGACGGCGATGACCAGCTCGGCGCCCATCTGGCGCGCGTAGCGCACGGGCACGGGCGAGACCAGGCCGCCGTCTACATAGTCGCGCCCGTTGATGCCCACGGGCTGAAAAACGGCCGGCACTGCGCTCGAAGCCCGCACCGCAGTGCCGGTATCGCCACGGCGAAACAGGATGCTCTGGCCGCTGTGCAGGTCGGTCGCGACGATGCCCAGCGGAATCTGGAAACTCTCGATCAAGCGGCCGCCGACCTGCGTGTTCACGTAACGCGCCAGCGCCTCACCGCGCAACATGCCGCGTCCGAAGATCGGCAGGCTCCAGTCGGCTATGGTCGCCTCGTCCATGGTTTCGGCCACTTGCTGCAACTGCGCGCCGGTTTTACCGCTGGCGTAAATGGCGGCAACCAGGCTGCCGGCCGAGGTGCCGGTCACGTATTCCGGCCGCAAACCGGCTTCTTCGAGCACCTGGATCACCCCCACGTGGGCAAAGCCGCGTGCCGCGCCACCGCCGAGCGCCAGGCCGATTTTGGGCGATCGTTTGGGTATGGGCTGCACCGTGGGTGGCGTTTGTACCACCGGCACTGGCGGCGTCGAAGCCGGGGGCATTTGGGCGCAACCCGCCAGCGCCACCAGAGTAAAGGCCACCGTGCGGCCAAAAACCCTGCTGCGGTTGCGGTCAAGCGTATCGTATTGAGAATGATTCGCGTTTGAGATATGATTCTGCCATTGTCATTGATGCCCCGATTGTCGCCCCCACCTGCCACTTGTGATGAACAAGCCTGTTATCAACCCAACACCATGAAATTCAAATCCAGCGCCATCAAACCCGTGACCTTGGCCATCACGCTTCAACTCGCCAGCCTGTCCGGCTTTGCGCAGGAGGCCGTGGTCAACCTCTACTCTGCGCGCCATTATTCGACCGACGAGGCGCTCTACAGTAATTTCACCAAGCAGACCGGCATCAAGATCAACCGGGTCGATGCTGACGATGCCGGCATTCTTGCCCGGCTGAAAGCCGAAGGCTCGGCCTCACCGGCAGACGTGATCCTGCTGGTCGACGCCGCGCGGCTCTACAAGGGTGAAGCGGACGGCCTGTTCCAGCCGGTCAAGTCAAAAACGCTGGACGACGCGATTCCGGCCAACCTTCGTGCGACAGCAGCGCCCGACGGCGGCACGCCCTGGTTTGGTTTTTCCACCCGTGCGCGGGTGATCGTGTACGACAAACTCAAGGTGAAAAAAACCGACGTGGACAGTTACGAGAAACTGGCCGACCCGGTCAACAAGGGCCGCCTGTGTATCCGCTCGGGCTCCCACCCCTACAACCTGAGCCTGTTTGGCGCAGTCACCGAGCATTTGGGCGAGGCCAAAGCCGAAACCTGGCTCAAGGGCATGGTGGCCAACTTCGCGCGCGATCCCAAGGGCGGCGACACCGACCAGATCAAGGGCGTGGCCTCGGGGGAATGCGGCATTGCCGTGACCAACACCTATTACCTGGCGCGCATTTTCAAATCGAAAG
>JANNMM010000103.1:0-6936 GCA_031397915.1 Rhodoferax sp.
GGTTACCACCTGATGGACGAGGCCGTGAAAGCGCAGCGTGTTGAGCGGCGCATTCGGCTGGAGTTGCCCGGCTTTCTGGGGCTGGCGGCGATTTTGTCGACCAATGACCTGGTGGCCACCTTGCCGCGCGAGATTGGCGAAACTTTGGCGCGCGCAGCGGGTTTGCGCGCCTTGCCGTGTCCGTTTCAGATCCCGGGCTTCACGGTGAAGCAGTATTGGCATGCCCGTTACCACCACGACCCGGCCAGCCGCTGGCTGCGCGGGGTGTGTGCCGAGCTGTTTATGCGTCCCGCGCCAGCCGCAAGCCCGTGAACTGCCAGCGCGCCTCGGCCGGAAAGAAGTTGCGGTAAGTCGCGCGGATGTGCGAGGCTGGTGTGGCACAGGAGCCGCCGCGCAGCACGTACTGGTTGGCCATGAATTTGCCGTTGTATTCACCCACATCGCCGGCCCAGGGCTGGTAGCCGGGGTACGCGCTGTAGCTGCTGGCGGTCCACTCCCAGACGTCGCCTGCGGTTTGCATCAAACCCGCGTGGGCCCGGGCAACGGGCATCGGGTGCAGCGCGCGCGATTCGAGGAAGTTCCCTCGGGCCAGGGCCGCTTCGGCCACGGGGGCGGCGGCGGCCTCCCACTCAAACTCGGTGGGCAAACGCGCGCCTTTGAAGTCGGCACTGGTTCCGCTGCGCCAGCGCGCATAGGCGTCGGCTTCATACAGGCTGATGTGGGTAATGGGGGTGTGGTCGTCCAAGGGTACACGGCCGTGCAGGGTAAAACTCGTCCAGCCGGAATCCGCATCCTGGCGCCAATAGAGTGGCGCGGTGATGGCCTGGGTGTTCACCCACTCCCAGCCCGCCGAGAGCCACCAGCGCGGGTTCTGGTAGCCGCCGTCGTTGACAAACGCCAGCCATTCGCCGTGGGTGACCAGGCGGTTCATCAGCGCATAGGGTCGCAAAAAATGGCTGTGGCGCGGGCCTTCGTTGTCAAAATGAAAAGCCTCGCCCGTGTGCCCGATCACCGTCAACCCGCCAGCAAAATCGAGCCAGGCCGCGCGGGTCGGCGCCACACTGGCCAATGGCCAGGCCGGCGCGTACACCGGTTGCGTCGGGTTGCATGACAGCAGGTGTTTCACATCGGTCAAGAGCAGTTCCTGGTGTTGCTGCTCGTGGTGCAGGCCAAGCGCCACCAGGGCGAGGATCTCGGGTGTGCCCTGGGTGCGAAGCAGGCCGGCGATGCGCCCATCCACGGCCGCGCGCCAGGCCCATACTTCGGCCAGCGATGGGCGGGTGAGCAGGCCGCGCTCGGGCCTGGGGTGACGCTCGCCGACGCCGTTGTAATAACTGTTGAACAAAACTCGGTAGGCCGGGTTGTGCGGCTTGAAGCCCGCCTCAAACCGCTCGAGGATGAAGACCTCGAAAAACCAGGTGACGTGGGCCAGATGCCATTTCACCGGGCTGGCGTCAGGCATCGACTGGGCCTGGCAGTCTTCCGCAGAAAGCGGCCGGGCCAGCGCTTCGGTTTGCGCGCGCACCTGGGCAAAGCGGGCAGCCGGCTCACCCGTGGGCAGCGTTGCCGCCGCCATGGCTGATTTTGGATTCATGCCGGGTCACCTTCCAACGGGCCGCGGGCCACGAGACCGTTCGCTAAATACCCCATGCCCCATTGTGTCGACTGCCGCTCAAACCCGCTGCAATAAGTTGCAACGATGTCCCAGGGGCTCCACAGATCAGCAGGGTGGGCGTTGTAGGGCCGGTTTTTGGCCCAGGCCAGCAGGTTCAGCGGACCCGTCCACCAGGGGAAAAACTTCATCCCGGCCATGGCCACCCGCGCGCCGGGTTTGCACTGGCGCAGGATATTGGCGACGGCTTTGGGCGAGCGCGTGATGTCGTGTGTGTAGTTAAATAGCACTGCGTCAGCAGGTTCTGGCAGTTGCACTGTTTCTGCCGCCGCGCAGATCTGCCAGATGTTGGGCCACCCTTCCCGCGCGCACCGGGCCTGTGCCTGCGCAAACATCTCGGGACTTTGCTCAAAGGCCAGCACCCGGCCGGTGGGGCCAACCGCATCGCGCAGAAGGGGGTAACTCAACCCGGTGCCGGCGCCCACGTCCAGCACCACGTCACCCGGTTTCAGGTTCAACAATGCCACCGTGCGCCGGCGCAGGGGCATGGTGAATTCGGCCGACACGTCGTACCCGGCTGCCTGGCGGCGGTATTTGCGAATCGACTCCTGGTTGTAAGAATTGCTGTTGTCCATCGACCTAACCCTGGTGAACCCCTGTCTGAAAAGGCGCTGCTTTCCGTGCTGCTATGCTCAGCCCGGATGGCGCCTTGCGCCACGCTTCTGTCGCCTACCTTGATCAACCTCTTACAGTCTTTCACGCCCAGCCTGTCCCAAGCCTGGGGCCTCCTGTGGATAGCCATCGTTTTTGAGGTGGCGGGCACCACCTGCATGAAACTCGCGCACGGATTTACGCAAACCACACCCTCGATCTTGATGTTCGCCTGTTATGCGGTGGCCTTCACCTGCAACACCTTCGCCACCAAGACCCTCGACATTAGCATCACTTACGCGGTTTGGTCAGGCGTGGGCACCGTGGCGACGGCGGCCATCGGCATTTGGTACTTCCGCGAACCGGCCACGGCGCTCAAACTGGTGTGCATCACCTTCATCGTGATCGGCGTATTTGGCCTGCACACGGTGTCGCGCATGCAGAACAACACCTGAGTCACAACACGGGCTTGGGTAAAAACGGCACGGCGCATGACTGGCCTCGCTAACAAATTTTTATAGTCGCCGCAGCGTTTAACACTTCAGGGTATCAAGTCACGAATAGCATGGACCGGTCACTCTTGATCTGATAGTGATAATCTTCATCTGAACTGTGGATATTGTGGTAAATTCCACGTCACACGGAAAATTAGTTTTCCCTTGACCCACTGTCTGCCAGGAGATTTCACCATGCCCACGATCCGCGTGCCCGTACCGAACCTTGAAACGCGGCAGATTGCCGCCCGCGTCAAGGCGGCGCTTGGCCGACATCCGGTGGTTCTGCTGCAAGGCCCGCGCCACTCGGCTTACCTGGAGGAGTTGACGGCCAAGGAAGAGGAAGACGATGAAGTCACCGGCGCGGCCAAGCTCGAGGGCCCGCGCAGCAGCGCCTTGCTGGCGCGCGCAGCGGGTGGCCACCCACGCACCGTGCTGGACCTGAACCTTGAAGAAACCCGCCAGGCCGCTTTGGCCAACCCCCAGGGGCTGATCAACAGCCAGCCGGCGGGCGTGCCAATCACCATCCTCGAGGCGCAACGGGCGCCCGGGCTGCTCGGCGCCATCAAGGCCGCGCTGGACCAATCCGCCAAAGCCAGCCCCCAGGACAAACAGGCCGGCCGCTTTTTGCTGGCCAGCGCGGTTGACCTCACTCGCCTGCCGGACGACGCCACCTACCCGGTGAACGTGGTGCCGCCGGCTCTGATCGACAAAGTCGGCCTTACGGTCCATGCCATCAGCCTGCTGCCACCGTCACAAAACGAATTGCTCGGAACGCGGGCCAACTGGCTCGACAGCGTTTTTGCCGGCCAGCTCGGCCAGCTCAAGTCCACTCCCGGCACCCAGCGCACCGGCGACGCCCTGGTCGAAACCGTGCTCAAGGGCGGTTTTCTCGAAGCGATCTCGCGTATCAAATCGCGCAGCCGGCACGCCTGGCTGAAAAAACACCTGCAAAACCAGCTGGTTTGGGAATACGAAGTTATCCGCAAACTGAGCAAACGCGAGATCAAGGCGGGCATGCCGCCGCGCGTAGCGCCCCTGCCCTCCGACCTGCAGGAAGTGCGCAAATACCTGGCGTTTGACCGCCCGGCGCGCCTGATCGAACTGCTCGAAGTGCTGGCGCAACACAGCGGCGGCCTGTGCAACTTCCGCCAGTTTGGCCTGGCGATGGGTTTTGACTCCAAAACCGCCGAACGTTACACCCAGGCGCTGGAGCTGATGTTCCTGGTACAGCGCCTGCCCGCGCTGGGCAGTGAAGACGGCACCGAGGCGCTGCTGGAAGACCCCACGCGCATGGTCAAGGCTGACAAACTGCATTTTGTCGACTGCGGGCAACTGGCCGACCTGCTGGACCAAAACGCCGTGGCGCGTTACCGCGAGCGCGCCGCCAGCGTCGCCGAAGGCGGCAGCCTGTGGAGCCCCGCGATGGCGCAGGTGCTCGAGAGTTTCGTCTTTGGCGAATTGAAAAAACATGCCCAAGCGTCCGCGCAGAATTACCGCTTCGCCCACTACCGCGACCACGACCAGCAGCAGGTGGACATGGTCATCGCCAACGAAAAAGGCCAGGTGATTGGCATCGACGTGGTGGCCGGCAGCACGGTGAAAAACCGCGACTTTTCAGGCCTCAAGATCCTGAGTGGCAAAGTCGGCAAAAACTTCAAGCTCGGCATCATCCTGTACGACGGCACCGAAACCCGGCCCGGGCCCGTCTTTGATGGCGGCGGCAAGTTGTGGATGGTGCCGGTGTCGAGTTTGTGGGGTGAGGTGCAGCCCGCATCCCGTTTGTAAACCTTGACCATCCATCCCTTGATACCCACGGCGCAACCCCAGGCCGTCCTGTTTGACGCCTACGGCACCTTATTTGACGTCTACAGCGTGGCCCAATTGGCCGAGCAGCTCTTTCCCGGGTATGGCCAGGCGATCAGCGTGGTGTGGCGCGACAAACAAATCGAATACACGCGACTGGTGACCACCAGCAATGACGGCGCGCATTACAAGCCGTTTTCCGAGTTGACGCGCGCGGCGCTGGTGTACGCCGTCAAACGCATTGGCACCGCCGACGCCTCGATGCGCAGCATTGAGCCCAACGATGGGCGCATCGGCCAACTGGTGGCGCAATACAAACACCTCGCCGCTTACCCGGAAAACCGCGAGGTGCTGGTGGCCTTGAAGGCGCGCGGCATCCAGACTGGCATTCTCTCCAACGGCGACCCCGAGATGCTCAACGGCGCGGTAGCGGCATCGGGCCTGGCTGACGTGCTTGACCATGTGATCAGCGTGGACGCTGTGCGCAAATTCAAAACCCACCCGGCAGCCTACGCATTGGGGGAGGCTGCGTGTGGCCTGCCAGCCGCTAAAATCGCCTTTGTCAGCAGCAACAGCTGGGACGCCCTGGCCGCCACCTGGTTTGGGTACCAGACGCTGTGGGTCAACCGGCAAAACATGCCGTTTGAAGAACTGGGCACACAACCCGCCAAAACCGGCACCAGTTTGCGCGACGTATTGTCCTTTTTTGACTGAGCTTTTCCACACCCCATGACCCAACGCACCTCCATTCACCGCCTGCAAGTCGCGTCCAACCTGCATCAATTCATCAACGACAAGGTGTTGCCCGGCACCGGTGTTTCCGCAGACACCTTCTGGCGGGGTTTTGACGCCATCGTGGCTGACCTGGCGCCCAAAAACATCGCGCTGCTGGCTGAGCGGGATCGCCTGCAGACCGAGCAAGATACATGGCACAAGGCCAATCCGGGGCAGATCACGGACATGAAAGCCTATCGGGCTTTTCTCGAAAAAATTGGCTACCTGGTGCCTGTGCCCAAAAACGTCAAGACCACCACATCCAACGTGGACGACGAACTGGCCAAGCAGGCCGGACCACAGCTGGTGGTGCCGGTGCTCAACGCGCGTTACGCGCTGAACGCCGCAAATGCGCGTTGGGGCTCCTTGTATGACGCGCTGTATGGCACCGATGCACTCTCCGAAGACGGCGGGGCCGAAAAAGGCAAGACTTACAACCCGGTGCGCGGCGCGAAAGTCATCGACTACGCACGCCACGTGCTGGACCGCACCGCGCCACTCAAACGGGGCTCACACGTGGGCTCCTTGGGTTACAGCGTGCAGCGCGGCGACCTGGTGGTGAAGCTCAAAGACGGAACCTCCAGCAAATTGGCCCACAGCAAGCAGTTCATCGGGTACCAAGGCGCGGCGTCCGACCCGTCTGCTGTGCTGCTGCAACACAACGGTCTGCACCTCGACATCCAGATCAACCGCAGCACGCCCATCGGCAAGACTGACCCGGCAGGGGTGTGTGACCTCGTGCTCGAAGCCGCTTTGTCCACCATCATGGATCTGGAAGACAGCGTGGCCGTGGTCGACGCTGACGACAAGGTGCTGGCCTATTCCAACTGGCTCGGCATTTTGCAGGGCACCTTGACGGAAACCGTCGCCAAGGGTGGCACGACCTTCACGCGCGGCCTCAACCCGGATCGGGTTTACACCGCACCCAAAGGCAAGAAGCAGGTCACGCTGCATGGCCGTTCACTGATGTTCGTGCGCAACGTTGGCCATCTGATGACCAACCCGGCTATTTTGTACACGGCAGCCGATGGCGCCACAAAGGAAATCCCTGAAGGCATTCTGGACGCGGTGGTCACCTCGGCCATTGCCATCCACGACCTGACGAAAACCAAAAAAGATGCGATCCGCAACAGCCGCAAAGGCAGCGTCTACATCGTCAAACCCAAGATGCACGGCCCAGCCGAAGTCGCGTTTGCCAGCGAGCTGTTCGCCCGCTGCGAAAAAATGCTGGGGCTCAAAGACAGCACCGTCAAACTCGGCATCATGGACGAGGAGCGCCGCACCAGCGCCAACCTGAAGGCCTGCATCGCCGCCGCGAAGAGCCGCGTGGCCTTCATCAACACCGGCTTTTTGGACCGCACAGGCGACGAGATGCACACCGCCATGTATGCCGGCGCGATGATCCGCAAAGGCGACATGAAAGCCAGCAAATGGATCGCCGCCTATGAGAAAAACAATGTGCAGGTCGGCCTGCAATGCGGCCTGCGCGGCAAGGCGCAGATCGGCAAAGGCATGTGGGCCATGCCCGACTTGATGGCCGACATGCTCAAGCAAAAGATCAACCACCCCAAGGCCGGCGCCAACACCGCCTGGGTTCCG
>JANNMM010000109.1:0-3036 GCA_031397915.1 Rhodoferax sp.
CAGGTTGAGCAGCAGGGCGTCGCGCCAGGAGGCCCGCATTTGCACCCCGCCGCGTTGTTTGACGGCATCTGTCGGCGGCAAGCCGGTGATGGCCAGCACATCCGGCAACAGGTAGTCTTCCACGCCGGCAGCGCAGGGCAAAAACAGCGCGAGCTGGTTCATGGGGTCTTTCGGAAGTGGAACGTCAGAAGCTCGGGGCGGAACTGGGCAATTTTAGGTTTGAACGCGCGCGTGGCTTGGATGACACCAAACAGCGTTGACCCACGCCGTGCAAAGCCCCGGTTTATGCCCTAAAGTAGTTGCACAAAACGGAGACCTCATGAACACTGCTTCAAAATTGTCGAAACGCAAGGCCCTGGCCTGGATAGCCGCCGCCGCATTGAGCACCCACTTCGCGCCCAACGCGGCCGCACAGGCCAGCAACTGGCCGGCGCGGCCGGTCAAAATCGTCTTCCCGACCGGCCCCGGTGGCGCCAACGACGCCATCATGCGGGTGATTGGCGTGAAGCTGCAGGAGATCTGGAAGCAGTCGGTCATCATCGATTTCAAGGCGGGCGCCGGCATTATTGTGGGCACCGATTTCATCGCCAAGTCGGCACCCGACGGTTACACGCTGGGCATCGCTTTTGGCGCGCTGATGAGCACGCACATCCTGCAAGGGAGCAAGCTGCCGTATGACACGCTCAAAGACGTGACCGGCGTGACGGAGATCGGCAACACGCCTTTCGGGCTGTATGCCCACCCCTCATTCCCGCCCAACACGGTGGCTGAAATCATTGCCTGGGCCAAGGCCAACCCCGGCAAGCTCGACTTCACGGCCACCCCGACGACCGGCGCCTCGCACCTGAGCGGCGAGTTGTTCAACACCATGGCCGGCATCAAGATGACACACATTGCCTACCGGGGCACCGGGCCCTCTCAAATCGATGTGCTCAGTGGCCGCGTGCCGCTGTGGTTTTCGTCGATTGGCGAAGAGCTCAAAGGCATCGTGGCCAACAAGCAGCTCAAGGCCATTGCTACCACGGGCGCGGCGCGCAGCGCCAACTTTCCGAACACACCCACCATTGCCGAGACCCTGCCGGGCTTCAATGTGGTGGGTATTCTGGGCATCATCGCGCCCTCGGGCATACCGCGCGACGTGCGCGCCAAGATCAGCGCGGATTTTGCCCAGGCCATCAACTCGCCCGAGGTGCGCGAGCGCATGTTGCAACTGGGCATGAGCCCGGTCGCCTCCACACCCGAGCAGTTCAACGCCCGCATCGCCAGCGAAATCGAACGCTGGAGCAAAGTCATCAAGGACGCCGGCATCACGGCCGATTGAGGCCAGCACCGTCCCCGACGTTTCGCTCCGGATGGCACCTTCACGCGTCGTCACGCTGACGAGCCTGGCCATGGTCGCTTTTGCCGGCAATTCACTGTTGTGCCGGCTCGCGCTCAAACACACCGCCATCGACGCGGCCAGTTTCACCAGCATCCGGCTGGCGTCGGGTGCATTGGTGTTGTGGCTGTTGGTGTCGTTGCGGCCGCGCGCCGACGCAGGTGGCAGGCGGGGCCGGGGCAATTGGCTGTCGGCGTTTGCGCTGTTTGTCTATGCCATCGCCTTTTCACTGGCGTATGTGAGCCTGAGCGCTGCCACTGGCGCGCTGCTGCTGTTTGGCGCGGTGCAGGCCACGATGATTGCGCGCGGGCTCTGGTCTGGCGAGCGCTTTCGCGCGTTTCAATGGGTCGGCTTTTTACTCGCCGTATGCGGTCTCATCGGACTTTTGTTGCCGGGGCTGACCGCGCCGCCTTTGGCCAGCGCGGCGTGGATGCTGGCGGCCGGTGTTGCCTGGGGCGTGTATTCGCTGCGCGGCAAAGGTGCAGGCGACCCCACCCAGGTGACGGCTGGCAATTTCATGCACGCTGTGCCGATGGCGGTGGCGGTGAGTGCCTGGATGCTGCTTGGCGGCTGGGTGCAAGCATCGGTGGACGTGGCGGGGGTTGCCTACGCGCTTGCCTCGGGTGCCATCACCTCGGGGCTGGGTTACGCGATTTGGTACACCGCCCTGCCCGCACTCAAGGCGACCACAGCGGCAACCGTGCAACTCAGCGTGCCGGTGATTGCGGCGTTTGGCGGCGTTTTGTGGTTGGGTGAGTCCCTTAACTTGCGCCTGGTGCTGGCGTCGCTGGCGATTTTGGGCGGCATCGCGCTGGTGATTCTGGAAGGGCGGCGCGGCGGCTGACTGCACAGCCCACCGCATTTGTGATTCAATTTGCCGATCAGGCTTTCATTTGCACTTCAGGAGGTTCCATGGGCAGTTCCGAACAGACGATGTTTTTCGCCGGTAAATCCAGAGACGGTTCGGCCTACGGGCGGCCCGAACATTCACCCGATGATGATCTGGTGCGGGTGGGGCCCGGCACCTTGTGCGGCGAATACATGCGCCGTTATTGGCAGCCGTTTGCGCAATCTGCAGACCTCACACAGACGCCGAAAAACCTGCGCATACTGGGCGAAGACCTGGTCATGTTCCGCGACGGCCAAGGGCGTGCGGGTGTACTCACACCGCGCTGCATTCACCGGGGCACCTCACTGTTTTACGGCAAGGTCGATGAGCACGGCATCCGCTGCTGTTACCACGGCTGGCAGTTCGATGTGCAGGGGCGCTGCCTGGACCAGCCGTGTGAACCCAAAGACAGCAACTTCAAAGACAAGGTGCGCCAGCCCTGGTACCCCGTGGAAGAGCGTTACGGCCTCGCCTTCATCTACATGGGCCCGCTGGACAAAAAGCCGCTGCTGCCCCAATGGGACATTCTGGAAGCCTGTGGACCGGACGAGCTGGTGATGGCCATCGGCCCCAGCGGCGTGGGTGTGGGCGGCGACGAAACGGTGGTGAGTGTGCCCTGGAGCTGGCTGCAGGATTACGAGAACACGATGGACCCGTTTCACGTGCCGATCCTGCATGCGAGTTTCACCGAAGTGCATTTCGACCCGCGCATGGCCATCCTGCCCGAGGTCACCTACAACATGACCGATGTTGGCATGAACTACAGCGC
>JANNMM010000152.1:0-2058 GCA_031397915.1 Rhodoferax sp.
GCAGCTGCACGTAGACCTGACGGTCGAAGCGGCCCGGCCGCAGCAGGGCGGCGTCGAGGATGTCGGGGCGGTTGGTGGCGGCCACCACGATCACGCCCAGGTTGGTCTCGAAGCCGTCCATCTCGACCAGCATCTGGTTCAGGGTCTGCTCGCGCTCGTCGTTGCCGCCGCCCAGGCCGGCGCCGCGCTGGCGGCCGACCGCGTCGATTTCATCGATGAAGATGATGCAGGGGGCGTTTTTCTTGGCGTTCTCGAACATGTCGCGCACGCGGGCCGCGCCCACGCCGACGAACATTTCGACGAAGTCGGAGCCGGAGATCGAGAAGAAAGGCACCTTGGCCTCGCCGGCGATGCCCTTGGCGAGCAAGGTCTTGCCGGTGCCCGGAGGGCCTACCAACAACAAGCCGCGCGGAATGCGCCCGCCGAGTTTCTGGAACTTGGCCGGGTCTTTCAAAAAGTCGACGACTTCCTTCACTTCTTCTTTGGCTTCATCGCAACCGGCCACGTCGGCAAAGGTGACCTGGTTGGTGTTTTCGTCCAGCATGCGCGCTTTGGACTTGCCGAAGCTGAAGGCGCCGCCCTTGCCGCCGCCCTGCATCTGGCGCATGAAGTAGACCCACACGCCGATCAACAGCAACATGGGGCCCCAGCTGACCAGCAAGGTCATAAGCAAAGAGCTTTCTTCGCGCGCTTTGACGTCGAACTTCACGCCGTTGGCGATCAGGTCGCCGACCAGGCCACGGTCAAGGTAAGTGGCAGTGACGCGCACCTTGCGGTCGTCTTGCGTGACGGCGATGATCTCGGTGCCGCCCGGGCTTTCCTGGATGATGGCGCTCTTGATGCGTTTGCCGCGCACTTCTTCGAGGAAGTCGGAATACCCCACGTAGCCCGCTCCGGCAGCGCCGGTTTTGTCGAATTGTTTGAAAACGGTGAACAGCACAAGGGCGATCACCATCCAGACGGCAACTTTAGAAAACCACTGATTGTTCAAACGGGGCTCCAGTGCTTGATGCGAAATGCAGGCAAAAAATGTGGCGCTGTTGTGACAACGCTGGAAAGACAAGGCTCAATTGCTGCCGATTTTAGGCGTTTCAAGGCGTGGCAAGCCCATAAGACACACTAATTGACAGGTTTTTGCCCTCTGACGCCCGCCAGCACGGTTTGCTCCCCCGGCGACGCGGCTAGCTGCGTCAGACCTTCTTCAGCCCTAAGCCCACCAGAAAGGTTTCTGAAGATTTATCGCGCGAAGCTTTCGGTTTGTGCGGTTTCACCGTCTGGAATGCGGCCTTGAAGCGTTTGACCAGTTCGTCGTAACCCGCGCCGTGAAAAACCTTGGCCACCAGCGCGCCCTGCGGTTTAAGGTGCGCCTGGCTGAAATCTATCGCCAATTCGATCAAATGGTCAATGCGCGCTGTGTCCGCTGAGGCAATGCCCGAGAGGTTGGGCGCCATGTCCGAGACCACCACATCGGCCAAGCGGCCGGCCATTTGCGCCACCACCTTTTGCAACAACGCGTCTTCGCGGAAGTCGCCCTGGAAAAACGTCACGCCCTCGACCGGGTCCATCGGCAGCAAGTCAAGTGCGATGATGGTGCCGTTCAGTGCAGATGTGGCCCCCACCGGCCCGTTCACATTGCCCATTTTTCGCCGCAGGTACTGGCTCCATGCGCCGGGCGTGGAGCCGAGGTCGACCACCAGTTGCCCGGGCTTGACCAAGCCGAAAACCTCGTCAATTTCCTTCAGCTTGAAGGCGGCGCGGGCGCGGTAACCCTCTTTGGTGGCCAGTTTCACCCACGGGTCGTTGACGTGGTCATTGATCCACGCGCGGTTGACCTTGCTGCTTTTGCTTGATTTCATCTTTAGCTTCGATAATAGACCCATGTCCAAAATACAACTCACCCCCGCTGAACGCAAACCGCACCGCGCCGAAGCGCACCACCTCGACCCGGTGGTGATGATCGGCAACGACGGCCTGACCGACGCCGTCAAAAAAGAAACCGACTTCGCACTCAAGGCGCACGGGCTCATCAAGGTGCGTGTGTTGGCCGGCGAACGCGAC
>JANNMM010000343.1:0-46112 GCA_031397915.1 Rhodoferax sp.
GCGCTTGTCCGAAATGCGGGATGGCGCTGGAGCCGGTGATTCCAACAATTGACGAGGGCGAAAGCCCCGAGCTGCAGGATTTCAAACGGCGTTTCGTCTGGACGCTGCCGCTAACGGTTGTGGTCACCTTCCTTGCCATGGTCGGCCACCGCCTGCAATGGTTCGACATGGCCACTCAAAGCTGGATCGAGCTGGTGCTCAGCCTGCCTATCGTCCTTTGGGCGGGCTGGCCGTTTTTTGTGCGCGGCTTTCAATCCATCATCCAACGAAGCCCGAACATGTGGACGTTAATTGGGCTGGGCACCGGTGCTGCGTTCGTCTACAGCGTGGTTGGTACAGTGACACCCGGTGTGTTCCCAGACTCATTTGTGTCGATGGGTCGGGTGGCAGTCTATTTCGAGGCGGCAGCGGTGATCATTTCGCTCACCTTGCTGGGTCAAATTCTGGAACTAAAGGCACGCTCGCAAACCTCGGCGGCCATCAAGTCCCTGCTCGGCCTGGCCCCCAAGACGGCGCGGCGCATCAACACCGATGGGGCAGAAGAAGACGTTCCCCTCACCCACGTGCATGTGGGCGATGCGCTGCGCGTGCGCCCTGGCGAAAAAGTGCCGGTTGACGGCGTGGTGACCGAGGGCAGCAGCGCGGTGGATGAATCCATGCTGACCGGTGAACCCATGCCGGTGACCAAACGCGTCGGCGACAAACTCATCGGCGCGACCATGAACACCAGCGGTGCGCTGGTGATGCGCTCAGAAAAAGTAGGCTCCCAAACGGTGCTGGCCAGCATTGTGCAGATGGTGATTCAGGCGCAGCGCTCCCGTGCGCCGATGCAGCGCATGGCGGACCAGGTTGCGGGTTACTTTGTGGTCGCCGTGGTCGGTATTGCGCTGCTGACGTTCGTAGTGTGGGGATTTTTTGGCCCCGAGCCAAGCTGGGTTTACGGCCTGATCAATGCGGTGGCTGTGCTCATCATTGCCTGCCCCTGCGCGTTGGGTCTTGCCACGCCCATGTCCATCATGGTCGCCACCGGTAAGGCAGCCACCCAAGGCGTACTCTTCCGTGATGCGGCGGCCATCGAGAACTTCCGCAAAGTGGACACGCTAATCGTGGACAAAACTGGCACGCTGACCGAAGGCAAACCCAAGTTTGACAGCGTGGTGGCATCACCGGGCTTTACCGAAGACGAGGTGCTGCGCCTGGCGGCCAGTCTCGACCAGGGTAGCGAACATCCCCTGGGCGACGCCATCGTCAACGCCGCCAAAGAGCGCAAGCTGGTACTCGACAAGGTCGATGGGTTTGAATCCAGCACCGGCATTGGCGTGCGTGGCAGCGTTGGCGGCAAGGCATTGGCCCTGGGCAACACGACGCTGATGACCCAACTCAGCGTGCCAGTGGAGCCGCTGAAGGTACAGGCTGAGGCATTGCGCGCCTCGGGGGCCAGCGTGATGTTCCTTGCAGTGGATGGCCATAGCGCTGGTTTGTTGGCCGTTTCAGACCCGATCAAGTCCAGCACGGAGGAGGCACTGGCCACACTAAAGGCAGCAGGCATGCGCGTGATCATGGCCACGGGTGATGGCCTGACGACGGCGAAGGCGGTCGCCGCCAAACTGGGCATTGACGAAGTGCATGGCGAGGTCAAACCCGCCGATAAACTGGAAATGGTGAGCCAACTGCAGCGCGAAGGGCGCATCGTCGCCATGGCTGGTGACGGCATCAACGACGCCCCGGCGCTGGCCAAAGCCGATGTCGGCGTGGCCATGGGCACCGGCACTGACGTCGCCATGAACAGTGCACAGGTGACGTTGGTGAAAGGCGACCTGCGCGGCATCGCCGAGGCGCGCGTCATCTCGCAGGACACCATTGCCAACATGAAGCAAAACCTCGGTTTTGCCTTTGTCTATAACGCCCTCGGCGTGCCCCTGGCAGCCGGTGTGTTGTTTCCGTTCACGGGTTGGCTGCTGTCCCCGATGATTGCGGCGCTGGCCATGAGCTTGAGCTCGGTGTCGGTGATCACCAATGCGCTGCGCCTGCGAGGCGTAAAGCCCAACCAGGGCTGAGCAGCCATGGGCAATGGTCGCTACCCCAGTCATCACCACAGCGAGGTTGATGTCAGCGCCAACACCAACAGCCTCTTTGCGATTCTGGACGACCACACCCGGCTGGCCAGTCATATGGAGAAACCCTCGTTAATGATGGCAGGTGCCACTATGCAGGTCGCGACAGACGAATTGCATGGTCAGGCGGTTGGCTCGGTCATTCGCGTTACCGGGAGTGTGCTCGGCATGAACTTGGCCGTCGAAGAGGTCGTCACAGAACGAGAACCGCCATTTCGCAAGACCTGGGAGACCCGTGGCGAACCGCGATTGCTGGTCATCGGCTCCTATCGCATGGGTTTCACCATCGCGCCAATCGGAACCAACTCACGCTTGACGGTATTCATCGACTACCAACTTCCACCACACGGCTTCGCCCGATGGCTCGGGCACCTGTTCGGGCGGTCCTACGCAGCTTGGTGCACCCGGCGCATGGCCGACGATGCAGTGGCAGCATTTGCTGGTGTAGGGGGTAAATGAAGCATAAGAAACAGAATCAACTCGGTCGCTGGGTATTTTTCTGTTGTCAAATTGCCGTCATCCGGGTCGATCAATTTCGACTGGACGGAGTCGGATCACTGGCTTCGCGGACCACCAAAGCGGCCGAGCAGCCAGGAGGATTAGCAGCATCAAGAGGGGCGCAATCAGCATGCCGAAACTGCTTTGCGCAAACGCGCCGAAAAGCCATCCGCCGAGGGATGAGCCAAGCGTCTGGCCGAGGCCGACTGCTGCAGCCAGCGCACCCATCGTGGCCCCCAGCTTCTGGCGCGATACCCCGGCGGCCAGGTAAGCGATCACCGGCAGCACCAGCCCTGTACCGGCCGCGGTCAGGGCGACGCCGAGGTACAGCCAGGCCTCGGCGCTGTGCCAGGCCATCACAGCCAGCCCGGACATCGCCAGAAGCAGCCCTGCGCCGATGAGCGTACGCGACGAAATTTTCTCCAGCAACCCTGAGAGAAAAAGCAAGCCGTTGACAATCAGCATCGCCAGGCTGCACTCTGCGAACATCATCGCCACCTGGCGCGAGGACATTTCGGCGTGTTGCTGCCCTTGCAGAACAATGCCCAGCTCAAAGGCCGCCAAGACCATCGTAACTACCCCACTGAGCCAGCACAACGCTGTCGTGCGGTCTTCACCGGGAGTTGTTGAATCTTTTTGCGCTGGCTCATCAGGGGCACCTCCTGAAGGCAAAGTCCGGGCCAGTCCCAGCATCATGACGGCTCCAAGCAGCGCAGACAACACTATTACGGTCCGGGCCGAGGCCGCAACGGTTAACGAGCCTGCGCCTACCCATGATCTCGCCCCATCAGCGATCTCGCTGAGGCCCGGTCCGAATAGGAATCCAAGCAGCGACATGGCACTCAGCCACGCAAAGCGCCGCGCACGTTGGTTCTCCGGGGTGTGCTCAGCGACCAGGGCCGAAACCACCGGAACAACAGCCGCTACGAAAAAACCGGTGGCCGCACGCAGACCGTACAGACCCCAAAGGTTTTCCAACCCGGGCACGAGCAAAAGTAGTTGGCTCGCGACATAACCGACCAGCCCGATGATCAGGATTCGCGTGCGCCCGACCCGATCAGAGAGAGCACCCCACATGGGAGCCCCCAACAACACGCCGCCCGCATACACGGCACTGAAGAAGCCGACGTGACGAGCCACTTCAGCAGGACTGGCAGCAGGCATCAACGAGCTCAGCCAGCCTGGCAGCACTGGCATGAGCGCGCCATAACCAGCCGAGACAACAAAAACAGCCGCCGCCAGCCAAACCAGTTGCACCAGCCGCAGCGCAGCAGGCTCAGACGCCCGCTTATCTGGAAATGCACGCCGCATCCTGATGGTGCTCGAAAAGTGGCCTGCTGGTGACTCTATCGGAGTTGTCCTCACAACACGACCGACTTGTTCGGCAACTCGTTCCCGCTCCGTCCGTCAGCGGGGAAATGCGTCACGAGGTGGTGCGTCGCCGCCTGCACGCCACCAACCACGCCAGTTGCGTAGTTCGATGTCCTGAAGGCGGTTTCCATCTCGCGGCAAATTCTGCTCCATTCGTGCAGACTCACTTTTGCGCTGATTCCGCGGTCGGCCACAATTTCTACCGCCCGGTCAGCCAGCAAAAGGTAAATCAGCAAACCACTGTTGTCCTGGGTGTCCCACATGCGCAACTGCGAAAACAGTTCAATGGCCCGTTCCCTGGCTGACTGACCCTTGAACAGCGGCATGCCGTCGAGTCCGCCTTCCACCACAAAGCGGATTTCGCCTGTATGTTCGGCCTCGCTGGCTTTGATCACGCCCTCAATCACCCTCAATGCGGTAGGCGGAAAGGCGCGCTTGACTTGCCCATGCGTCACAAGTAGATGTTTCGCGATGCGTTTGATCTTCATGATTACCACCTCCCCGACGAGCCGCCGCCACCAAAGCCACCGCCACCTCCACTGAACCCCCCGCCGCCTCGGCCACTCCGTCCACCGCTGCCCATCCCGCCGTAGTAGCCGCCCATGCCATGCCCGCCCATGCCGCCTCCCAGCAAGGTGAAGAACAACGCGAGCACGCCGGCAGCCAGTGCCATCGACAGGGCACCTGCGATGAACCAGGCCACCAAGGCCACAGCGCCACCTGTCACCAATGAACCCGGTACTTTGCCTAAAGTGGCGCGCAGTACGCCACCCACCGCAAGCGCGAGAATGAAGAGAAATGGAGCGTACTGCTGAATGTTGCCGACCCTTCCGATTTCTCCGAAGGGTGTTTTCCCAGGGGCCGCCAGGGGCTCGCCATCCACGACACGGATGATTTGGCCGACCCCTGCCGTGATGCCGCCGTAGAAGTTTTGCTGCTTGAATTGCGGCAGGATGGTTTCGCTGATGATGCGCTTGCTGGTGGCGTCATTGAGCGCCCCTTCCAGGCCATAACCCACCTCGATGCGCAGCGTCCGGTCATTCTTGGCGACGACAAGGATGGCACCGTCATCGATCTTCTTTCGCCCAAGCTTCCATTGCTCGGCAACCCTCAAAGCATAGGGTTCAATAGCTTCGGGGGTTGTTGAGGCGACCATCAACACCGCCAGCTGGCTGCCTTTGCGGCCTTCAAATGCCGTCAGTGTCTGCTCCAAAGAGGTCTTCTGCTCTGCGGTGAGCGTGCCCGTCTGGTCGATAACATGCCCGGTCAATGGCGGAACCGCCATCTGTGCGACCGAAAAAAACGACCCGCATAACGCGAACGCAAACCACAGCGCAGCAGCCGTTCGACGCACGATACGGCTGGCAATCACTTGCCAGCTCCCGACGCAGCGGCTTTGGGAGCAGCAGGCAAAGCATCAAAGCTGACGCTCGGTGGCTTGGATATCTCTTTTTCGTTTTCAACCGCAAAGTTGGGTTTGTCTTTGTAGCCGAACACCATGGCGGTCAAATTGGAGGGGAAAGAACGCACAGTCACGTTGTAGTCCTGAACTGATTTGATGTAACGGTTGCGCGCCACCGTGATGCGGTTTTCGGTGCCTTCCAGTTGCCCCTGCAGGTCGCGAAAGCCTTGGTTGGCGCGCAGGTTGGGATAGTTTTCCGACACGGCCATCAACCTGGACAAAGCCCCGGTCAATTCGCCCTGCGCCTGCTGGAATTTCTGGAACGCGGCAGGGTCGTTGACAAGTTCCGGTGTGGCCTGTATCGACGTAGCCTTTGAGCGCGCTTCGATGACCTTGGTCAGGGTGTCCTGCTCGAATTTAGCTTCCCCCTTGACGGTGTTGACCAGATTGGGGATCAAGTCCGCACGGCGCTGGTACTGGTTGACCACCTCCGCCCAACTGGCCTTGATTTGCTCGTCCGTGGTTTGAAATGTGTTGTAGCCGCAGCCAGCAAGGCTGAGCGCCACTGCTGCCATCAGGATCGTCAATAGTTTCCGCATGTTTTTCTCCAAAAGAATTTGTCAAACCGTTATGTTGCCGGTCATGTCTTGGCCCGGACAGGCGCGAGGTTCCAGCGACCTCGCAATGCGAAATGGAGGTAAATCACCGCACTCAACAGTGCAGCGAAAAAACACCACACCGAAATAAACCAGCGCGCATAGAAGTAGTAGGCTGCGGCAAAAGACATCAACGCGAGAACACCGAAGACTTTCACCATGCGGTGGGTCGACACCATCGGACTGACAGTGGTCGCCGACAAATACAGCGTCATTGCCAGTGCAGCAAAGAAATGCGGCGAGACATATTCAATGTGCTGGCCTGTTGGCCGAGAGACCACCGGATAAGTCACCAAAAAGTACAGCAGATACACGCCCACCGCGAGGCCCGCTGCAACAAAACCACGCAGCGCCCGCCGACGCCAACCCGGCAGTTCGATCAGCAGCACCGCCAAGGGCACATAGACGGGCCACAATACATGTGAAAAGAATGAATACACATGTGTCATCACGGCGTTGAGCAGCGGCGCGTCGTAGCGAAACGTCAGCCAGATCACGCCTTCGCTCAACTGCTGAATGGCAAATAGCAGCGGGATAGCGGCGAAAGGCAACTCGCGTCGGTGGTGCGCTGCCCTAAGCGTCAGTGTGCCGACGCCGAGCAAGACGACTCCCGCCGAAAAGCTGGCTGTGGCGGAGAAGCACATTCAAGTCTCCCCATCCAAATGCACGCGCCTGCCCGGCGCGGCGCTTTCCCGCAGATAACACAGCAACCCGGCGAGCCAAAGCAGCGCTGGCAGCAGCAGCAACCAGCGAAAATTCGAGTGCAACAGAAAATTCGTTGCACTCATCAGAGCCACACTGGCAGAACCGGCCACCAACAGGGTTGCGAAGGTTCCGGGCTCACGCATGGAGATAAAGCGCCACGCCAAGAACATTGTCACTGCGCCGGCAGCGATCATGAAGCCACCCATGACGTTGAACACATGGCCGAGCCAACGTTCCAGGCCGGGTATCGCAGTCCGGATCGCTTCGAGCGAGCTTCCCATGAACGCCGGATCTTCCGGCAACAGGGCCGGACGCAGGAATATGAAATACAGGCCCAATGCAATGAGCCAGAGACCGCAGGCAAGAAACACTCTGCCCGACGCCAGCATCAGTTTGGTGTTTGATTCCATGGTGCTGCTCCTTCTGGTTCCTTTTTTTCTCACGGTTGGACCCTGTCAGCGTGCGCTGTCGGGCGCGCCCTGGCGCGAAAGCCGATCCCGGCGATCACCAGTTCGACCTGGGCGGCTGTCACCAGGTCGGGATCAACCACCACGGTAGCGACCCCAGGGCGCAAAGTCACTTCCACGTGGCGGACGCCGTCCAGCTTGCTGAGCGCGCGCTGCACACTGCCTGTGCAGCCACCGCAAGTCATGCCGGTGACATCAAAACTAAGGGTTTGCATGATGGGTTCTCTTTGTGGTTAAAAATCAAGCGTTGAAATGGTTCCTCTTTGGCGTGGACGACAGCCCTGCGTCAGACCGCTGAAGCTTGTTTCTGCAATGACGGAAAAAAGCGGGGCGTGCGTGCTGCGTATGCTTCAAATTCAGCACCAAATTGCTTGCGCATTTCAGCCTCCTCCGTGACCGCAAGCCGCGCGTACATGACCAACAGGATCGGGAACATCAGTAACGTCAATAAAGTTGGCCACTGCAACAGAAAACCCAGCAGAACAAGCGCAAACGCCACGTACTGCGGGTGGCGGATGCGCGCATAGGGCCCCGACTTGGCCAGGGCATTGCGCTGCTGCGCGTTGTACAGCACATTCCATGCACTGGACAACAGGTAGAAACCAAAGGCCAAGAACACATAACTTGCGATGTGCAGCACTCCGAAGTGCGGATCGCCCTTTTCGCCCAGCAGCGTTGACCACAGGTGACCGGAGTTGTGGGACATCAGGTCAAGATTCGGGTACTTTGTCTGCAACCAGCCAGACATCAAATAGATGCTCAGCGGGAAGCCATACATCTCAACGAAGAGCGCAACGATGAAAGCCCCGAATGCGCTGAATGTCCGCCAGTCGCGAGCGGTCTGGGGCTTGAAGAAGCTGAATGCGAACATTAGGAAGATGGCTGAATTGAAAAATACCAGCATCCACAATCCATAGGCGGGGGCATCAGTGTTCATGCTTGTTCTCCGGTCTTGGCAGGTTGCGGGGACGTCGGAGTTTTAGAACCCTGTTCACTGCTTTTGTGGTCAGCGTGCCCGCCACCGTGTCCGCCATGACCACCATGCATAAAGACGTGCATCAGCAGGCAAGCCAACAAAAACAGGTACGGTAGCGCTCCTAAAAAGTGAGCTCGGTGCTCGCTCAACAAAAAGTACGCCGCAATGGCACCAAAGACGAGCAGCCCGATGGCATATCTGGAGCGCCAGAAAGGTGACGCAGCTATTTGGCCTGGTTGTTGATCGTGATGGTGTTCGTGGTTCATTTGTAGCTCCTGGAGTTGAACTGCTCAAATTGGGTCAATCAGTTCTCTTCACGCTTGCACCCGGAAATTGATCATCATTCCGGCGTCTTCGTGTTCGAGGTTGTGACAATGGAACAGGTAGGTTTGGCTGCCCGGAAAATCGTGGGCAAAGTCAATCGCAATGCGCACCGTTTCACCGGGCCATACCAATACGGTGTCTTTCCAGCCGAGATCGCTCACCGTGCGGCCCTTGCCGAAGCGCGCTGTGGTTGATACCTGGGGCGGACTGTTCAATCGCTCAATTACCTGAAACGAAAAGCCGTGCAGGTGCATCGGGTGCGGCATGCCCAAAGCCGGGTTGCTGATTCGCCATATTTCAACTGCGCCGCGTTTTACCTCGAACGCGATTTCATCCATGCGGAAGGTGAGCCCGTTGATGAGGAAGCGCATGTGCGCCATCGACAGTTCGATCTTGCGTTCTGTGGCACCTTCAATGGCTATCGCCATGACTTGCGACAGCGTGACTGGCAGATTGGTAATGACATGTTCCCCGGCTGTGACAATAAGCTTCAACACATTGAATTCCAGACCCATCAGCAGGCGTGAAGAACTCATGTTGTCCATCAACTGGCCTTTGCCCGTTCCTGCCGTCCCCGCCATTCCCGACATGCCACCCGGCGGCCCTTCGTTTTCCATGGGATCGAACCTGAGGCTTTTGAGAAAGATGTCTGTGCCGGGTTGCGCCTTTCCGGCATCAAACAGCACATCAAGGCGTTCTCCCGGTGCAATAAAAGCTTCTGTCACTGTTTCGGGCCGTTCGATCAAACCACCGTCAGTGCCGATGACGACAAAATTCAGCGGTGTGTTGCCAGTGACGAAAGCGAGCCGGTAGATGCGTGCATTGGACCCATTGAGCAGCCGCAAGCGGTAGGTTCGCGGCGTGATGATCTGGACCGCGTTGGGCGTCAGGTTGGCAAGCACGATGTCGCCCAGCCAGCCCATCATGGATTCCTGGGCGCTGGGTTGATACCGCAATCTGCCTTGCGAGTCGAACTGCTTGTCCTGGATGACCATGGGCAAGTCGGTCACGCCCAACTGCAGATCAAGTGCCTTGGCGAGCTTGCGCTGGTCGTCGTCGTCCACAAGGAAGAAGCTGGCCAGCCCGTTGTAGGCCTGCTTGGCCGTCAATTCGTGAGCGTGGGTGTGGTACCAGTAGGTGCCGCCCCGGTTGCGCACTGTGAAATCGTAGTCATAGCGGCCACCTGGGGCGATCGTGTTGACCGGGTGACCATCCATGGCAGCCGGCGTGTGCAGCCCGTGCCAGTGAATGATGGTGGGCTCCGTCAGCGCATTGTCCAGATTGGCGGTGAAACGCGCTCCACGTTCAATGCGCAGGATCGGGTTCTGAAAGGCCTTGCCTGCGTGTTCAGTCTGGTACAGCAGGAATGGTGATTCGCGACCGGGCAGCAACGCAAAGCTCGCCATAGTGGCCCGTATTTTCAGCGGCCCAGCGACGTCCAGCACACCAAACGGCCCGCTGCCAACCGGGATGAAGAGTTTTTGCTGGAAGTTTTCAGATGCAACCGGATCGAAGGGATAGTGACGAAACGGCCCGCCTGCCATCCCCGCAGACCGATGCCAGCCGCTGTACATCCATGCGGCTCCCCCGACGCCAGCCAGGGCCGCAACGCCAGAAAATTGAAACAACTGTCTTCTTTTCAACATATAACTTTCCTTTACAACCATCTGCTATCGGTCAGGCCGCGAGATTCGGCGGCAACCAAAACCAAAGCACGGTGCGGTCGATCAAGCTGACCGCGCGGTGGGATTCATGTCCTTTTCTTTAAGGCCAGCGGTGATCAACGCGTCAGGCGGTTGAGCAACCATGTAAAAAGCATCCCAGCAAGCATCGCCCACACGCTTAGCACGAGCAGCGCGGCCAGGAACCCCGGAAAAGCGAACGGCTGTGGCTTGACCATGCTGCTGAAGTCCATACCGTGAAACAGGTTGTTCATCAAACTCAGGAACGGACCAGGTGCGAGCGCCCAGGCCAGCGCGCACAGGGCATAGAAACCCCCGACGGTGATGGCCAGCGCAAGGCCAGTGCGAAATGGTGTCATGGCTAGTGACTCCGTTACTTCGCTGGCGCGGCAGGCATCCGATCCGTCATCATTTTCATCATGATCTGCATCATCTCCATGCGTTTTTCCATCATCGGATGGTGCGCGCCCATCTCACCTGACATGCCCTGCATGCCTTTCATGTCGCCCATACCTTTCATATCACCCATGCCGGAGCCTCCCATGCCGTCCATCATGGCCATGCCGCCTTGCATGGACTTCATGTGCTCGGCCATCAGCTTGTCACGTTCCTGCGGCGTCTTGGCGTCCATCATTTTTTGGTGCATGTCGCGCATGGTTTTCATCTGCGCATCCATCTTCGCCATGTGGTCGGGGGTGGCCATGCCGCTGGCAGCCATACTGCCCATAGGCATCGCCGGGGCGGTGTTGCAAGCAATCAGGGTGCTTGCTGCGGTGAGGGCAATAAGAAGGGAAAATAATCGAAAATGGGTCATGACAGACTCCTGGTTGAACTAGAAATAGTTTGAACCTGTGAGGGTGCTTCACTCATTTGTCACCTCGCTTGACGATCCACACTACAAGGGCAACAACCACCACGAGTGTCAAGATAGGCATCCACATCCAGCCGTAACCTCCCATCAAGCCGTCGGCCCACATGCCACCATTCATCATGTTTCCGTTTTGCGCCAACGAAACACCAGTGGCCAGCAGGGACGCCATGCCCACGGTCGAGACAATCAAGGTTTTCATGAAGATTCTCCCGACGCCGCAACAACGTTGCATACCTTTTTGAGCCGCTGGCGCACTTCCTGGGCAACTTCTGCAACGATCGGGTTGCTGGTGAACTGCAACACCGCAACCGGATCCATAAAACTGACGACGACCGCGTCGGCCTCGTCCTCGTCCTCGTCCTCGTCCTCACGCAAAACGACATTGCAGGGCAACAGGAGCCCAATGTCAGGTTCGGCGGTGAGCGCAAGGTGCGCGAGCGGTGGATTGCAGGCCCCCAGAATGCGATACGACGGCACATCGATGCCAAGCTTGGCTTTTATCGTGGCTTGAACATCGATGTTGGTGAGCACCCCGAACCCCTCGGCCTTGAGCGCGTCGGTCACCAGCACAGTGGCCTGCTCGAAGCTCAGACCCCGGACCGTGCAGTGAAAGCCGTAGCTCGATGTTGCCACCGTGGACGGAGGTTCATTGAATCGTTTCATGAGGCTTGCCTCAGTGCCCGGTCTAAACGGGACGTGGCTGACATGGTTCATATGAGATTCCTGGATTAACGGGCTTGAAGAGAAAAGTCGAATGTCTGCGCACAACACAGGCATGGTTTGCGAATCTGCCCGCCACGCTCGGACGCAGCGTCGATTTGTGCGGGAAATAGACACAGGCCGCAGAGCACAAGGCTCTGGACCCAGCGTCAGAGTGCGGCTATAGCGTTAGTCGCGAGTAGCGAACGCGGATGGGTGGCCCATGCACGGCGGACTGAAAGCCTTCCCTTTGCCTTGGGATCGTGGCGACGGGTATGACCGTTGTCCAGAGAACGGAGGCAAGGAACGACGAACCAGGGTCGCCTAGGTCCAAGCTGGTTTGCTGCTTGATCAACAACTGTGTGCCATCGTCGCAGACTTTGAGGCATGGGGCCTTGGAGACATCAAACTCATCGCCTTGGTGGTCGGCGACGTCAGGTGTATGGCCCGTCGACGCGCTGCGAACATTCGCGACCTCGAAGGGTTTTGTGGCACCGAAGTGGGTATTCGCTCCCTGCGCTTGCAACACGCATGCATTGACAATGCCTGAAGCCACAGCAAACAGCCACACCAGCAGCACCATAAATGCGGTGTTGCGCTTGGAGCGGGGGTTCGAGAAGTACTTCATGATCAGTGCGAATGCTGAAAGTACATGTTAGGAGGGATCCGGCAAGATGCCTTGACTTGGATCAAACAGCTGCAAGCTAGAGCGCTCGTTCCGGAGCGGGGTGCATGAAACACGCAAGTTTGACAGGGCCCGAACTGGGTTCGGGCGCATGCTTGGTCGAGATGGCGAAAAGGTTGCCGTCGTGACATTGAGACTCCTGACGGGAGAATATGCGTGCTGTGGATTGCACGTCTGTGCGACACCGAACACAGCGGGCGTCGTGCGTTACCGCACAGACCGCACGTGAGGCGGCCTGTATGGTGACACTCACCACCCATCGAAGAGCATGAACGCAGCGTTGCCATCATCCAACCCCGCTGCACCACATCGTGCACCCATTGGCGCTGTCGACATGCTCAACCGCGCCTGCTTTTGCATCAGCCTTGACCAGAACGCGCTGGCGCGAGCGCTCGAATCGGAACTCGGCCAGCCAGGCCTCTCGGCTATGGTCAGGGGACGATGTCCTTACCTGTTCTCGGCGCAGCCCGTGTTCGTTTCCGTGGCGCAGTTGCAGCGCATGGCGGAGGTGATGAGGGCAATTGAGTCGGTCGTGGCCTTGCCGGCTTATCAGGAGCACGTGCTGGCCTCAGCACCCGCCATCGCCCGTGGGGGCCATAGCGGCCCACACAGTGCTTTCTTTGGCTACGACTTTCACCTCCATCAAGGCCACCTGGGGCTTATCGAGATCAACACCAATGCAGGAGGGGCCATGCTTAATGCCGTTCTGGCGCGCGCGCAGCGGGCCTGTTGCGCGGCGATGGAGGCGATGGAACCGACACTTGCCAACGTGGCGGCATTCGAACTCCATATTGTGGAGATGTTCCGCAACGAATGGCGTCTGGCTGGCCACGTCCAGCCACTGGCGAGCATCGCCATTGTTGATGAGGTGCCTGAAGCGCAGTACCTCTACCCTGAATTCCTCCTCTTCCAGCAGTTATTCGAGCGGCATGGGTTGCGCGCAGTTATTGCCGACCCGGCTTCGCTTGAATGGCGCAACGGCGCCTTGTGGCATGGCGATCTGATCGTCGACCTGGTCTACAACCGGCTGACAGACTTCTACCTGGAGCAAGCCGGAAGTGCCGCGCTGTGTGAAGCGTACTTGCAGCAAGGCGTGGTGTTGACGCCGCACCCACGCGCCCATGCGCTGTATGCAGACAAGCGCCGCCTTGTGCTATTCAGCGATGCAGCCCAACTGCAGGGGTTGGGCGTACCGCAGGCTACGCAGCAAATCCTGCTGGAACATGTACCTCATACTGAAGTGGTCGATGCATTTGACGAGCAGCGTCTGTGGAGCGCGCGTCGCGGCCTGTTCTTCAAGCCGGTGGCTGGCTTTGGCAGCCGTGCGGCCTATCGAGGTGACAAGTTGACGCGGCGGGTCTGGCAGGACATCTTGGCGGGTGACTATGTGGCCCAGGCAATCGTCGCACCGGGTGAGCGCCAAATCGATGAGCACGACGCGGAAAAGACCTTGAAGTTCGACCTTCGGGCCTATGCCTATGACGGTACAGTGCAATGGGTGGCGGCGCGGATGTACCAAGGGCAAACCACCAATTTCCGCACGCCAGGCGGTGGTTTTGCGCCGGTGTACAGCACGGTCGATGCGTCGGGGCGCACTTGCCATCTCCCGGGCAACGAGTGCGCAGGAGACGCCGGGCATGCCTCGTATGTGTTCCTGCTTGATGGTGGCAACGGCGTTCACCCGGTCCCGCATGCCCTGTATGTGTCATTGGCGCGCGGCCAGGCGCTGGCCCCCATGTTGGCAGGCCAGATCCTGCGCCTGGCCGACTGGTATGTGCGCCTGAAAGCGGGAGCGCCAGACACCGTGGTCAATGAGACTTACACCCTGGTCCGGTTCGACGCGCAGGGGCGTGTTGATTGGGCCAGCACACCCGTGGCGGATCAAGCCACTGGCTGGCCCACTGTGACGGAACGGGCACAAATGCATGCGTTGCTGTTTGCGCCAGTGGTTCAATAACACGCCATGTGCGGCATTTGCGGAGAACTGAGATTCGATGGCGCATTGCCAGATATAGAAGCGATCAAGCGCATGTCCGCAAAACTGGCACGCCGCGGGCCAGACCATGCAGGCACGTTCGCCGAGGGACCTCTGTCTCTCGGGCACCGACGCCTGGCGATCATCGACCTGTCACCCAGCGCAGATCAACCCATGGTGGATGCCGCGCTGCAATTGGCCCTGGTGTTCAACGGCACGATCTACAACTACCGGGAGTTGCGCAGCGAACTCATTGACATGGGCTACGTATTCTTTTCTGAGGGTGACAGCGAAGTCATCCTGAAGGCCTACCACGCTTGGGGCGAGGCCTGCGTGCAGCGTTTCTACGGCATGTTTGCCTTTGCCGTATGGGACACGCGCCACGCCAGCCTGTTCCTTGCGCGCGACCGCTTTGGCATCAAGCCGCTGTATCTGACGCAGGACGGCCAACGACTGCGCTTTGCGTCAAGCCTTCAAGCACTGCTGGCTGGCGGCGGCATCGACACGACCCTTGAACCAGTCGCGTTGCACCACCACTTCACATTGCATACCGTGGTGCCCGCTCCGCGCACCATTCTCAGCGGGGTGCGCAAGTTGCCGCCTGCGACCACAATGAGGGTGCACATCGACGGGCAGATCAGGTCGGCCGTGTACTGGACTTTGAATTCCACCCGCCCCGATCAGGCTCTGTCGGAGTGCGATTGGTTGACAAAAACCCGCGCGGTGCTTGCGCGTGCGGTCGAGCGCCACCGTCTGGCTGCTGACGTGCCGGTAGGCGTGTTGCTGTCCGGCGGACTGGATTCGAGTCTGCTCGTCGGGCTGCTGGCCGATCATGTAGACGATTTGCTGACTTTCTCCATCGGC
The DNA here is from genome assembly GCA_031397915.1 of Rhodoferax sp. Taxonomy (GTDB): domain Bacteria; phylum Pseudomonadota; class Gammaproteobacteria; order Burkholderiales; family Burkholderiaceae_C; genus JANYCG01. The sequence continues at coordinate 15,290 of JANNMM010000343.1, forward strand.
TTCGAAGATGTCAAGGGCGCTGGAGGCCTCAGCGTGGGTTTGGAGAAGGCCGACGAGTTCGAATACTCCGACTTGATCGCGAGACACTTCAAGACCCGCCATCACAAACACCTCATTCCCAACAGCGAGGTGCTGGCGCGGCTGCCCGAGGCCGTGGCGGCGATGGCCGAGCCCATGATGAGCCACGACGTGATTGCCTTCTATCTGCTCAGCGAGCGGGTGTCAAAGGAGGTCAAGGTGGTTTTGGCGGGACAAGGTGCCGACGAGGTGTTCGGCGGCTACTTTTGGTATCCGTTGATGGACGCTGAAACCGGCCCGGCGGTGGAGCGGTTCAGCCGTCACTACTTCGACCGCGACCATGCCGAGTACCTCGAAATGATCGCACCAGCCTGGCAGGTGCCTGACGTGACTGGCGAGCTTGTGGCGCACGAACTGGCCAAGCCGCAGGCCGACACCTTTCTCGACGAGGTTTGGCGTTTTGATGTCACCACCCTCGTCGTCGACGACCCAGTCAAGCGTGTGGACAACATGCCAATGGCCTGGGGACTGGAGGTACGTGTGCCGTTTCTCGACCATGAACTGGTCGAACTCGCCGCCAGGATGCCACCCGAGCTCAAACTCAAGGAAGGTGGCAAATACCCTCTGAAAGCCATTTCGCGTGGCCTGATTCCCGACGCGGTGATCGACCGGCCCAAGGGCTACTTCCCGGTGCCGGCGCTGAAGCACGTACGCGGCCCGTTTCTCGAAGTGATGCGCACCATCCTGCAGTCGGAGGCCTGTATCCGGCGCGGGCTTTACCAACGGGACTATGTTGATAAATTGCTGGCCAATCCAGATGCCTACTTCACACGCATCCAGGGCAGCAAGTTATGGCACCTGGCGTTGTTGGAATGGTGGTTGCAAATCCATGTGGACGGGGCGGATCTGGCAGACCGCACGACAGCATGAGCAACAAGAAACCAACCGTCGACGGCGAACTGGAAAAGTTGCAGCGCGAAACATTCGCCTATTTTTTGCATGAAACGAATCCGGCCAATGGTCTCGTCATCGACAAAACCGCTGAGAACTGGCCCGCGAGCATTGCAGCGACCGGCCTGGCTTTGGCCAGCTACCCCGTCAGTGTCGAACGCGGGTTCATGACGCGGCCCGCAGCGGTGGAGCGAACGCTTGCAACGCTTCGATTTTTCTGGAACAGCCCGCAAGGCCCTGAACCCGACGCGACCGGCTACAAGGGGTTCTATTATCATTTTCTTGATATGCAGACGGGCCGCCGCGCTTGGCATTGCGAACTCTCGACCATCGACAGCGCTTTTCTGCTGGCCGGCGCATTGACGGCTGGGGCTTATTTCAACGCCAATTCACCTGGCGAAAGTGAAATCCGCTCCCTCGCTAATGACCTGTACTGCCGCGCTGATTGGCGATGGGCGCAAAACCAGGGCGACACCGTAACGCACGGCTGGAAGCCAGAAAGCGGTTTTCTCGGCTACCGGTGGGAAGGCTATGACGAGGCGCTGCTGCTGTACATACTTGGTTTGGGCTCGCCCACTCATCCGCTTGCGCAGGGGAGCTACGCAGCATGGGCAACCACGTACCGCTGGGAAAGCCATTTCGGACAGGCGTACCTGTACGCAGGGTCGCTATTTACCCATCAGCTGTCGCACGTCTGGATTGACTTTCGTGGCATTCAGGACGAGTACATGCGGGGCAAAGGCATTGACTACTTTGAGAACAGCCGCCGCGCAACGCTGGTGCAGCAACTCTATGCCATCGACAACCCACTCAAATTCAAAAGCTACGGCCATCATTGCTGGGGAATCACTGCAAGCGAAGGGCCTGGTCCGGGCAGCCTAGAAGTTTCAGGCGTGGCGCGCCCCCTGTTTGACTACATTGCACGCGGTGTGCCCTATGGCCCTGACGATGGCACCCTTGCCCCGTGGGCCGTCGCAGCCTCGCTGCCCTTCGCACCTGAAATCGTCTTGCCGACCCTTGACTACTGCATTTACCAAGCGAAATTGACCGAGTTCAACACTTACGGCTTCAAAGCATCTTTCAACCCAAGCCACCCTGGAGAGGCCGGCAATCCTTATGGCTGGTGGGTCTCACCGTGGCATTTCGGGCTCAATCAGGGGCCGATCATTTTGATGATTGAAAACTACCGCAGCGGCATGCCGTGGCAACTCATGCGCAGTTGCCCTTATATCAAAAGCGGATTGACGCGAGCTGGATTTGAGGGGGGTTGGTTATGAAGATCCAGCAGGAATATTTCTGCCAATGTGTGCTGTAGCACGGACTACGCGATCTTTGCGTAGAAACATAGGAAACAGGAAACGGTTGGCAAATATCTTGTAAATCAACCTTTCGACTGTGCCGAGGTGAATCATGGAATGGTTTTCGCAAAACTGGGTTTGGGTGCTGTTTTTCGTCGCATTTATCGCCATGCACATGTTCGGCCACGGTGGGCATGACGGGCACGGTGGACATGGAAGTGGGCGCGGCATCGATCCGGACGACCCTAAACCCAGCGGTAAGGGCGGTGCGCAAGGCAACTCTGGGCAAAGCTCAGGTCACCAACACTGACCCGCTTGACCCGCGCGATACCGCTTTTAGGAGAAATGTCATGCTGAATATCAAAATCGTCACCTGGTCATTGGCAATTTGGGCAGCGTTAATGTTCGTGTCCTGTGTCGTGTACGGGTTGCTGACACCATCAAGCTTGCACATGACTGCATTTCTTGAACAACTATTGCCCGGGTACAAGCCTCTCAGTTGGGTCGGCTTTTTCGTTGGTTTGATTGAGAGTTTTCTATACGGTGCATTTGCGGGGCTGGTCTATGTTCCTGTTTACAACCTTCTGAATCGCAGTTTTTCCGCTAGGGGGTTTCGATGAAAACGAGCGTTATGGAAGTGCGCGACATGCTGTCGGTGTTGAGCGTGTCCAGCGTAGAAGAGCGGATTGGCAAGGTGCCGGGCGTCGAAAGCGTTACGGTCAATTTCGCTGCTGGAAACGCGACTGTGCGATATGACGAAACCCGACTCGATATTGCCGACATCCGGTCGGACGTGCGACAAAGCGGGTATGAAACCGACTCGGCACCTGGCGTTTCACCTGCTAACACCGCACCCAAAGACAAAGCGGCGCCGGATGTGGCACCTGCGTCACCGCCCAGACCTGTCCCGTCCGCCTCGGCTGACGAGTCCCCGCCCGCGCCGCCAAAATCCGCGCCTGCTGCCGCTGAGATGGCGTCCCCCAGCGCCGCTCCTGCAAGTGGCGGACAACCCGACAAAGCGGGGACGGCCAAAGTTTAAACAATGGGAATTGGCACCCGACCTGGCCAACTTAAATAGGTCAAATGGTAAGTCAACAGGAAAAGATCATGACGGTAACAACTATTTCACGGGCAAGCGCCATCGGTTTACCACAAGCGCTGAGAAGTGCCCAGGAGGCCATCCATTTTCCAGAAGTCCAGGAGATGCTCCGCAGACTGTCTGAATACAAACTTGGCATTTTCATGCCCCACATGCATGACGAAAAAACGGATGAGTTCAAGGTTCTTCCCGACGAAATCTTGCAGGTGGAGTCGGCTTTGGAGGTGTCTTTCAAACCAGCACAAGAAATTGCAAATCAGGGAGCTCGCTTTCTGCCGGTGGGATGGGTATGGCGTGCTGGTGCGTCAACACCCACTTCTTTGTGCGAAATGGTTTGGGATGACGGACAGGGCAATGGAAGGTGCGAGGTCAAACACAAGATGGTCAAAGAAAATTAGCGGTGCGCCTCATCTGCCCGGCTTGTCTGCGCAACGCTCAGGGACCTAACCGCACACTTTGAACATGAAGGCCGTCAAGGAGGCGCGATGAAAACAAGCGTAATTTCAGTACACGACATGTTGTCGGTATTGAGTGTGTCCGGTGTCGAAAAGCGTATCGGTGAAGTGCCAGGCGTCGAGAGCGTTACTGTCAATTTCTCTGCGGGAAACGCAACCGTACGTTATGACGAAACCCGACTCGATGTTGCTGATATCAAATCGGGTGTGAGACAAAGGGGCAATGATTCGGAAGCGCCGGACGCCACTCCAAGTGAGAGTCATGAAAGCCAGTCAACCCCGGATGCCCCGCCCGCTACCCCTGCATCAGTGCCTACGCCCGCTAAGCCAAAGGGTGCCGTTGCTGTGCCTGCGTCGGCCGCTCCAACATCAGCGACGCCAAGCCTGGACGCAACTGCACCGACAACGATCACTTCTGCAGCCGACAAAGTCAAGGCCGAGGACGAGCCGGGCGCAATTGACACAGTGACCGCCTGGGTAAAGGGCACTTTTTCCGGTGAAGAGAAGGCTCCAGCGCCTCCTGAAGCGACGCCTGCTGGCAAGGGCCACGAAGGCCATGACGGTCACAAGGCTCCCGGCGCGGCCAGTGCGATGTCTGCGGACATGGCGCATGAGATGGGCCACAGCGGCCAGGACATGGACGCCATGGTGCGCGACATGCGCAACCGTTTCTGGATCTGCCTGATTTTTACCGTACCGATCTTCGTCTATGCCCCAATGGGCGGAATGTGGCAGGCGCCAGCACCACCGTTTGGCCTGGACCTTAGTCTGTGGCTGTTCTTTTTCGCCAGCGCCGCAGTCCTGTATCCGAGCTGGCCGTTCTTCGTCTCCGCCTGGCGCGCAGTCAGAAAGGGCGTTCTGGGCATGGCGGCGCTGATTGTGTTGAGTGTGGGTACCGGGTACGCTTTCAGCGTTGGCAGCACGTTTTTCTTTGAGGGTGGCGGGCAGTTCTTTGAAGCCGTGTCGGTTTTGCTGGTGTTCATCCTGCTCGGCCACTGGCTGGAGATGCGGGCACGCGCGGGGGCGTCGTCTGCCATCAAGGCGCTGATGAACCTCACCCCAACCATGGCCAACGTCATACGCAATGGCGCGGAGGTGGAAGTGCCAACGGCGGAGGTGTTGGCGGGCGAGATTCTCGTGATCCGACCGGGCAACAAGATTCCGGTCGATGGCACGGTGGAGACGGGCGAATCGCTGGTGGACGAGTCCATGCTGACGGGCGAGTCGATGCCGGTCCAGAAGGGGCCGGGCGCCACCGTGGTGGGTGCCAGCATCAACAAGAGCGGCAGTTTCCGCTACAAGGCGACCAAGGTTGGCGCTGACTCTGCCTTGGCGCAGATTGTGAAGCTGGTGCAGGAGGCGCAAAACTCGAAGGCGCCCGCGCAACTGCTGGCGGACCGGGCCGCGCAATGGCTGGTGATCGCCGCCATTGCAATCGGCCTGACGACCTTTGCGGTCTGGTTCTGGGTGATGGGTGAGCCGCTTCTGCTGGCGGTGACGCTGACCATCACGGTCTTCGTCATCGCCTGCCCGGATGCCCTGGGACTTGCCACACCCATGGCGGTCATGGTTAGCACCGGCCTCGGGGCTGCCAACGGCATTTTGTTCAAGAACGCCTCGGCGCTGGAAGACGCCACCAAACTCACCACCATCATCTTCGACAAGACCGGCACGCTCACCGTCGGCCAACCTGAGGTGGTGGAGATCGTGCTGGCAGAGGGTGTCACCGAGGACGTATTGCTGACCGCCGCCGCCGCCGTCGAGCAGGGGTCGGACCACCCGCTGGCGCAGGCCATCGTGCGCCGCGCGGGCAAGCTAACCATCGTGGCGCCGACCGGCTTCGAAAGCCTCGACGGCATGGGCGCCCGCGCTGAAACCGCAGGCGGCACGGTGTACCTGGGCAACCGGCTGTTGATGGACACACAAAAGCTCGCGCTCGGCCCGCTGGAGGCGCAGGCCAAGCGTTTGCAGGGTGATGGCCGCACAGTGGTGCATGTATCCCAGGCCGGTCAGGTCATTGGCCTCATTGCCATCGCCGATGCAATCCGGCCTACGTCAAAGGCCGCAATCGCCAAGCTGCGCGAACGCAAAATCGAGGTGGTGATGTTGACCGGCGACAACCTGGCCACGGCCACACGCATCGCCGCCGATCTGGGCATCGACAAAGTGCTGGCCGACGTCTTGCCGGCCCAGAAAGCCCAGAAGGTTAAAGAGTTGCAGGCCACCGGCAAAAAAGTCGGCATGGTGGGCGACGGCGTCAACGATGCGCCGGCGCTGACCCAGGCCAACGTTGGCTTTGCCATCGGCGCGGGGACCGACGTGGCAATGGAAAGCGCTGATGTGGTGCTGATGAAGAGTGATCCGTATGACATCGTCGGCGCCATAGAGCTGTCGCGCGCCACCGTGCGCAAGATGCACCAGAACCTGTGGTGGGCGGTGGGCTACAACACCATCGCGTTTCCGCTCGCGGCAGGCGTGCTGTATCCCTTCGTATTGAGCCCGGAGGTTGCAGCGATTTCCATGTCGGGCAGCACCCTGATCGTCGCGATCAATGCGCTGATGTTGAAGCGCACCAAGCTGGCAGGCATCCGCCAGCCGGGCAAGACAGTAGCGGTCGACACGGCTGGGTCGCACGCAGCACCGGTGGCAGCCAAAGCGGCTGTGGTGCCGGCAAAGGCGTAACGGCTCGTGGTGGCGTGATGGATCACTCATTTCCTTTTCACAATGAAAGTGCCGGGCTGGCCAAGGCGCCGGTTGACCAGGAATTCGCCTATCTGGACGATCCGAAGGCGCTGGCGGCGCACATGGGGGGTCCACGATGATGATGGCGGGCTCAAGCATGTCGATCAACGTTGACTCTGACGGTGGCCGTGTGCTTGGATCGAAAATTGGCATGCAGGGGCGCATGATGGGAATCCCGCTCTCCCTGGAAGAGGTGATCATTGAGCGCAAAGTTCCCAGCAGGAAGGTCTGGGAGACGATCGGCACGCCGAACCTCCTGGTCGTCGCGCATTACCGCATGGGCTTCGAGTTGACGCCCAAAGGCGATTTGTCGATGGTGCGTGTTTTCCTTGACTACAGTTTGCCGACTTCCGAGCCGGGCTCCTGGCTTGGCCGTTTGCTTGGTGGTTTCTACGCGCGCTGGTGCACGAAACAAATGGCCGATGGTGCAGCCAGGCAGTTTGACTCGACGCGGCTGGCCAACCACCCATAGCGATGGCAGCCGCGACATTTCCCGTCGGCTATCACGACCTACACCCGGACGTGAGCATGAACTTTCAGATGAACCGCTGGTTCGGTGGGGTGGGGGAACCCGACATGCTGGCGGAAATGCGGATGGCAGCGCCGCGGATCGCGACCTATGCCGATTGGAAGCGGGAGTTTGTGGCGCTTGCCGAGCACGCTTCGCAACAAGGACATGTCCTTAGAGCAGGGGTCTATTGGCGGTCAGCAGAGTTCTTCATGCGGGTCGATGATGTGGAACGTAAGGGCGCTCGCGAAAAATTCCTGGTGGCAGTGCGTTCGGTGTATGGACAGGAGCTAGGTCAGCGCCACGCCGTGCCCTACACCGACGGTAGTGCCCATGGATTTCTGCCGGCATATCGCTTCAAGCCTCCGCGCGCCAAGGGCACGGTTGTTTTCTTCGGTGGGTTTGATAGTTGCATAGAGGAGCTGACCACAGCATTCGTCTATCTTCGCGACGCCGGTTTTGACGTCATCGCTTTTGACGGTCCCGGACAGGGTGGTGCGCTTGACGAGGCAGGCCTGCCCATGACGGCAGATTGGCACAGGCCGGTCAGCGCCGTTCTGGACTATTTTGAGGTGCATGACATAACGCTGATCGGGATGTCTCTCGGAGGGTGTCTCGCGTTGCGGGCCGCTGCTTTTGAACCACGGGTACATCGCGTGGTTGCTTACGATGTATTCACCGATCTGTTGGACATCAATTTACGCCAGACCGATGCGGTAAAACGCGCATTGCTGAAAATGCTGCTGAGGCTTCAGGCGGTCACGCTCGTGAACGGAATGGTGGGTCGGGTCGCGCGGACAAAGCCGGTTGTGCAATGGGGCGTTGAACAAGGAATGCACGTGACCGGTACAACCTCAGCATTTGAATTCTTGCAAAGGTCCGTGCGGTTTCAGACGGCTGATGTCTCCGCATTAATTCGGCAGGACGCGCTGCTATTGGCGGGCAGCGAAGATCACTATGTCCCTATCGAACAATGGCACCAGCAAATAAAAATGCTCACCAACGCGCGTTCTATTACTGCACGCTTGTTTACCCGCAGCGAGAGCGCGCAGAACCATTGCCAAGTGGGCAACTATGGGTTGGCCCTAAGAACGATCGTCAACTGGCTGGACGGACTATTGCGCTGAGAATCAGCACCTCTCGTTTCCTAACTTCGAGCGTTTACGTTTTCGGCGAGTGGTGTTGCTGTCTTTGTGGGTAGGGGTCGGCGTGCGTTGCCATCCCGCCCTTGCTCGAAGATGTCAACCCACTCGCGCAAGCGCCGCGCGATCTGTTGCACAGCTTCGTTGCGCGTGAGCGCACGCGCGCGATACCCGGCAACCGCATCCCAGAAGGTGGTGCGACCGACGGCGAAACCAATGAAACCTTCGACGCTTGCGGCAGTGGCAAGCCAGCTTCGCACCCTCGCTTCATCGGCACCACGGCCAAGTACGATGCAGCCAACCCCATCGCGCCCGTCCCGGCGCGCCATTCTGACGATACGCTCGCAATCGTCGCGGCCATCCAGACCTTCTATTTTCCAGACATCGGGCTCAACGCCTGCTGCATGAAAGGCTTGAATCGCCTGCAGCATCAGCGCCGGACGCATCTGTCGATCAAACGCGTCCTTGTCGCCATCTGTGCGGGCCTGCTGGTCGGTGGTAGCCGGAACCAGGAGTTCAAACATAAAGCGACGGCGGCTGCGCTGGCAGTAGTGCGACAAACGCTTCAACCGGCTGATCTGCCGCAGGTTCAGCGCTTGGTCACCCTCCGGGTTGTACCGCACCAAAACCTTGGCGAAGCTCGGATTGAAAGCCTCAATGTGGCTCGCAAAGTCGTCGCCGTATTCGAATTCGAATTCGTCCACGCCGCTCTGTTCCACGGACAGCGCGGTGACGAAGCCCCTATGGTGCGCATCGCTAAGGATACGGGCTCCGAATTCCTCGTCAACCAGGATGCCTGCCGCCTCTACCGGCACAGCATTGCTCAGCGCTTGCTTGAAGCCCTCAAAGATGAGTTGTTTGCTGTCAATGACCTGGTCGCGCTGCTGCACCGACAGGGGCGGCTCGAAATTGAAAAGTCCGGCTACATAAGAATGTCGGTGGTCGAATGGCAGCAGATACAGCGGCTTGTCGTAACCGAGACTCATATCGAGCCCGCCGCTGCTGTTGGCAAACTCTTTTCCCTGACCCGCGCCATCAAGGCGCTCCATGACTTGGCGCTGCCGGCGTCTGGTCTTGCTTCCGGATGGTCTGGTCATAGACACTGCTTTTGCTGATCGCCTGCTCAAAAATAGTCGGGTTCGAGGTCAGCCCGGTCACCGACAACTCGGATATGTAGCGTGCCGGCGTACCGCTGGTTGGCAGTTCCCGCGTGATGTTGTCAAGCCACTGGCGTTGCCCAAAGATCGTAGAGTTTCGGGTGTTGGTGTTCATCAAATCTCCTTTAAGGTCAGGACAGCGCCAATATCGACATCAAGCAGGTCACCAATGCGCTCTAGGCTGAGATCGGCAGGCGGGCACGCAGCAACAATGGCGGGGTCGAGTGCGTAGTGGCCCTGTCGCGGGAAGACAGTGGTCAATCGCTGTCGCATGATCTTTTTCATTGCGGAAAGAATGCGCAACTTGTCATCAACCATCACGTAATGCAGCGCCGGGTATCGGCGCTGCACAGCATCGAGCATCTGTTCCTTGTGGACATAGATCAACACCCGCCCTTCAACCGCATCCCACAAGCCGGAGCGCTGCACCTTACGCGGTTGAAAAACCACGTCGCCATCCGTGAGAATCACTGTACGGCCAAAGGTGTTCAGGCGTTCTATCACTTCCAGCGCGCCGCGATAGAGACGATTGGCGAAAGGGTAGTCGATGAGGAAGCTTGACATCTGCAGCAGGCGTGGATCATCATCTTGCCCGTGCCTGTGGCCGTGCTCGGTTTCTAGGCGGTAGCGCTGCAGCGCTCCCAGGTAATCGGCATAACCGAGTTCGCTGCGCAAGGCCTCGAAGTGAGCCCAATAATGGCTGGCACAGGCGGCGCCGAATTCACTGGCAAGATGGGCGCGCAGATCTTCGATGATCCGGTCGTTGTCGAGCAGGGTGTTGTCCACGTCGAGCAAAAACACCGTATCCTGCGGCGCAGTCATAGGCCGGATTTTTCTATGTAGCCGCCGAACTCATGCCGCATCGCCGACAGAACCCGGTTGGCAAAGTCAGCGCCGCCGCGCGAGGAAAAGCGGTCATACAGCGCTGCGCGAAGTACATGCGCCGGCACCGCTTCGTCAGTGGCGGCCTGAATAGTCCAGCGACCTTCTCGCGAATCCGAGACATGCCCACCGAAGGTCTCAAGTTCGGGCTCTTTTTGCAATGCTTTTGCACTCCAATCAAGCAACCAGGAGCCGATGACACTTCCGCGGCGCCAGACCTCTACGATTTCAGGCAGGCTCATGTCAAACTGGTAAAACTCGGTATGGCTTAGCGGTGTGGTCGGCATCGGGAACGATGTTTTTCTTGTCCAAGTTGGAACCCATCCGGCTTACGCCAATCATTGCGATCTGCATGTCATTTCTCCGTTCGGCAAGTTGGAAGAATACGACGTGTCCTGAGCTGAGGTCTGTGCGCTTCCGCACAGACCAAACGGCGCGACACGTTAGACTAAAAATGGATTCGTACTCAGTTGGTACCGGATCAAATCACCCTTCAAAAGCACTTCATGCCAAAAAGCAATATTGATTTTCAGGACCCTTTACAACGACGACGACGCCCGGCTTTAAGCCGCGACGCCCGAATTGATCCGGGAAGCTGCCACGTGCCAGAAGCCTTGCATCTGGGTAACCCGAAAACCGATGTCCCGCAGCTCACAAATGCAGAATTGGTACAACTGCAAATCCGTATGATCGCGCTGGAACAACTGGTGATTGTGCTGCTCTCCGAAGCCTCTGATCGGCAGAAGGTTATGGCCCTTGAATTGGCAAGCACCATTTATCCCAGACCAGGCTTCACCCCGCATCGGCTCACCATCCACGCGGTTGCCCAAATGACCCATCTTTTCGGACGGGCCAGTCTGTTCGGAACCGAGTCTCAAGAATGCGCTGAATAGGCACCGTCAAATCAGCGGTTTTCTGTGGTGACGCACTTATTCAGCTCAGCCCCGATGCAGCCAGTGCGCGGGTATGACGGGCGATTTGCTCGCTTTCCTGCGACGCGATGACTTGCACCACGCAGCGCGAAGCAGCGCCGTTGACTGGATTGTCAGTGGACTGGTTCCGGCCTTCGTCAAGGGTGACCCCGATCCAGGACAAATGGCTGCAGATTGCGGCACGAACCCGCACATCGTTTTCTCCAATGCCACCCGTGAAAACAAGCAGATCGATGCCATCCAGTGCGGCGATCATGGCGGCTATCTGCTTGCCCACTGAATAACAAAACATCTGGATCGCAAGCCGTGCATTGGCATTTTCTGCTGCGGCCTCATGCAGGCGCCGCATGTCGCTGCTGACGCCCGAAATCCCCAGCAAGCCAGAGCGGTGATCGATCAGATCGGCCAGCATGCCTGCATCAAACTTCCTTTCACGCAAGAGGTAGAGCAGGACGCCCGGATCAAGGTCGCCACTGCGCGTGCCCATGACCACCCCGCCGGTGGGCGTTAACCCCATGCTAGTGTCGATCGATTTGCCGCACTTGACCGCCGTAACGCTCGCGCCATTTCCGAGGTGGGCGATGACCACGCGGTCGGGAACATCAGGCCCGAGGTGATGCAGGATCGATTCGATAGAAAGGCCATGAAACCCGTATCGCTGGATGCCTGCCAGTTGCCACTCCCTGGGAACGGGCAGCACGCGCGCCACGTCTGGCAGGTTAGCGTGAAAGCTGGTGTCGAAACACGCTACCTGTGGCAGGCCAGGAAAGCGCTCCTGCGCAAAACGAATGAACGAGAGCGCTGTTGGCATATGCAGGGGTGCAAAGGCAACTGCCGCTTCAAGCTGCTGCATCACCGAAGCGTCGATCAGGCAATGCTGGCACAACGTCGGCCCACCATGCACAAGGCGATGCCCGATGGCAACTGGTCCCGGCAAATTGGACTTGGCCAGCAGTTTGACAACATCGCCAATGGCCTCTTGCGCGTTGGGTGCAGGAATTGTGTCCGAGAGCAACGCTTCAGCCCGCGATGGCTCTACTCGGTACAAGCCGAATTTGAAGGAAGAAGAGCCGCTGTTCAGCGCCAGCACAATCATCAAGCCTATCCTTCCCAACACCAGTCTTTGACTTCGGGCATGTCGTCCCCATGCTCGCTGATGTAGAGTTTGTGGCGCTCCATGGTCGTCCAGTAACGCGCGGTTTCTGCTTCCACCAAGTTCGCATAGCGTGGAATTCTTTTGATCGTATCGAGCGCTAGCTGGTAGCGGTCAAGGTTGTTCAAGACAACCATGTCAAAGGCGGTGGTGGTGGTGCCCTCTTCCTTGTAACCACGCACATGGATGTTGTCGTGATTGCGACGGCGGTAGGTGAGTTTGTGAACAATCGCGGGATAACCATGAAAGGCGAAGATCACCGGTTTGTCCGACGTAAACAGCGCATCGAACTCGTGGTCTTCCAGGCCATGCGGATGTTCTGATGGGGGCTGCAACACCATCAAGTCCACCACGTTGACGAAACGAATGCGGATGTCGGGCACGTAGCTGCGCAACAGCGTCACGGCGGCCAGCGCCTCCAGCGTCGGCACATCGCCCGCGCAGGCCATCACCACATCTGGTTCGTCTTTACCCGGGATTTCAGCGCTGCTCGCCCAGGCCCAGATGCCCACGCCCGCCGTGCAATGGCGCACTGCAGCATCCATGTCCAGCCACTGCGCCTGCGGCTGCTTGCCCGCAATGATCAGGTTGACGTAGTTGCGGCTGCGCAGGCAGTGGTCGGTGATCGACAGCAGGCAGTTGGCATCCGGCGGCAGGTAGATGCGCACCACATCTGATTTTTTGTTGGCGACGTGGTCGATGAAACCCGGGTCCTGGTGCGAAAAGCCGTTGTGGTCCTGCCGCCATACGTGTGAGGTCAGCAGGTAGTTCAGCGAAGCAATGGGCTTGCGCCAGGGGATTTGCTTGCTGACCTTGAGCCATTTGGCGTGCTGGTTGAGCATCGAATCAATGATGTGGATGAAGGCCTCGTAGCACGAGAACAGCCCGTGCCGCCCGGTCAGCAGGTAACCCTCCAGCCAACCTTCGCACAGGTGCTCGCTCAGCACTTCCATCACACGGCCCCTGGGATCGAGGTTGACGTCCAGGGCTTCGACATCGGCTATCCAGGCCTTGCCGCTAACTTCAAAAACGGCATCCAGCCGGTTCGACGCGGTTTCGTCCGGGCCGAAGATGCGGAAATTGCTTTTAGCGAGATTGAGCTTCATCACGTCGCGCAGAAAACCACCCATCACACGAGTAGCCTCCGCGTTGACACTGCCCGGCACAGGAACCGGCACCGCATGGGCACGGAAATCGGGCATAGCCAAAGCCTGCAACAAGCCGCCGCCGTTGGCGTGCGGATTGCAGCCCATGCGCTGATGGCCGGTGGGGGCGAGTTCCGCAAACGCCTCGCGAAACTTCCCACGTTCGTCGAACAATTCCTGCGGCTGGTAACTCTTGAGCCAATCTTCTAGTTGCTGCAAATGGCCCGGCGTTTTGAATTCTGCAATCGGCACCTGATGCGCGCGCCATGTGCCCTCCACCGGCTTGCCATCAACAAATTTGGGCCCGGTCCAGCCCTTGGGTGTGCGCAAAACAATCATCGGCCAGCGCGGGCGCTTGATAGCTTCACCGGCAACCCCAGTCCGCGCTTCTTTCTGGATCTTTTGAATCTGCGCCAAAACGGTGTCCAGTGTTTGCGCCAGGTCTTGGTGCACCTGCATCGCGTCGTCACCCTCCACAAAAAACGGCTCGTGACCATAACCCCGCAGCAGGTCAACCAGCTCTTCATGGCTGATGCGTGCAAGGACGGTCGGGTTGGCAATCTTGAAACCATTCAGGTGGAGAATCGGCAACACCACACCATCGCTGGCAGGGTTCAAAAACTTGTTGGAATGCCAGCTCGCCGCCAACGGGCCGGTCTCGGCTTCGCCATCGCCAATGACGCAGGCGACGATCAAATTCGGATTGTCGAAAGCTGCGCCATAGGCATGCACCAGCGAATAACCCAATTCACCGCCTTCGTGGATGGAACCCGGCACCTCGGGCGAAACGTGGCTGGGGATGCCGTTGGGCCAGGAGAACTGACGAAACAGACGCTGCAAACCGTTGCGGTTGCGCTCGATGGCCGGGTAGTGTTCGGTGTAAGAGCCTTCAAGGTAGCTGTGCGCCACGATGCCCGGGCCGCCATGACCGGGGCCGATCACATACATCATGTTGAGGCTGTGCTGCTTGATCAGCCGGTTCAGGTGGACGTACAACAGGTTCAAGCCGGGCGTTGTGCCCCAATGGCCCAGCAAGCGGGGCTTGACGTGATCCAGCGTGAGCGCAACCTCCAGCAAAGGGTTGTCCTGCAGATAAATCTGGCCCACCGAGAGGTAGTTGGCGGCACGCCAGTAGGCATGCATTTTTTGCAGCAGCTCGGGCGACACGGAATCAGGCATGGTTGTCCTTCAGATGGAATTGGCTCGCCTCAGTTGTAGACAATTGCAGAACTGTTGGTCTGTGTGCCAGCGCACATTTGGCCTAGGATCACGCACACTACACTGATTGCCATTCATGGATATTCTTGCGCATGCCTTGTGGACGGGTATCGGCACGGCGCTTGCACGCGGGCGCAGGCCTGTCGCGCCGCGCACTGTTGCCCTGACCGTGGGGCTGGCTACCGTGCCCGACCTGTTGCATTTGCTGCCAATCGTCGGCTGGTGGTTGGTGGGAGATGGCTCGCTTGCCGTTGTACAAGCCTATGCCGTCGCCGTGCCAGGCCAGGAACCGGCCCTTCCGCCACTGGTCAATTTGTGGTCCCACCACTTGCACTGCATCACACACAGCGCCGTTTTGGCCGGGGCAGTCACTCTGCTGTTGTGGGCAGTGCTGCGCTCGCTTTGGATACCACTGCTGGGTTGGTGGTCGCATATCGTCATCGACCTGTTCACACATTCGGCGGACTACTACCCTGTGCAGGTGCTGTACCCTTTGAGCCCATACACTTTCAACGGTCTGGCCTGGAACACACCGTGGTTCCTGCAGCTGAACTACGCCGCGCTCGGCGGCGCGGTACTGTGGCTGATCATCACCCGCAGGGTAAAGCCGTCCGGCCCGGACACGAATCGGAAAGACTGACGAACCCTTCCAGTTGCGGCCTCACCTTGCTTGATCACCAGGCGCGCCAAAGCAAAATCTTCGACTAATGTTCGTGCCGATGATGCGCATCCGGCGCATGTGGGTGCTGGTGGTTTAGCGCAAGGTGCTGGTGCCAGTGGCTGTGACTGCCAGCGGGTCCGCCTGTGTAGGTATCGGCGTGGGCATGGTCGTGGTGCCCGTCATCATGTGTGTGGGCGTGTTCGTGTGCCTGGGCCTCATGATCGTGGGCGTGTCCGTGTGATTCAAGCAAATGAAACACCACGCCTGCCATCATCAACGCCCCACCCAAAACCAGCAACCAGGTACCTGAACGTTCGCCCAAAGCAAATGCACCCGCAGCGCCAATGAAGGGGGCAAAGGCAAACACCGAGCCTGTCCGGGTGGCACCAAACGCGCGCTGGGCCAACAGATAAAACCGAAGGCTCAGCCCATACCCCGTAGACCCGATTGCCAGCAGCGCGAGCCCTGCGCCGATGCCCGGCAGGGGGTCGTTGACCAGCCAAGCCACCGTCGCCGTGGCGCCTGCGCCCAACCCGGCCTTGACCAACACCACGTCGCCAGGGTCGCGATCAGCGACCGCACGTGAGAGTGTGTTGTCCACACCCCAAGCGGCCGTGGCCACCAAGACCGCCAACATGCCAGTCAATTGCATGTTGCCGGCGAAGCCCCGCTCTGTCACCAGAACGAGGCCGCCAGCCAGCAACAGCACCATGGCGATTGAAACGCGCCGGTTCACTGTCTCGCCGTACATCCACCAGGCCAACACGGCGGTGAACACGGCTTCCGTCGTCAACAACAGCGAAGCACTGGCGCCACTGGTGTGTTGCAGCCCCCAAGCCAGCGCCACCGGCCCGAGCACCGCGCCAAACCACGCCATGGCAAAGATCCGGGGCAGGTCAGCGCGCCGCAGCCGCGCCTCACGTTCAACCGGCTGGCGCATCAGCAAAGACGACATCGCTGCGCCTGCATACAGCAGGGCTGCGGTGGTGAAAGCTCCCAGCCCGGCGCCAAACCGTTGCACCAGCGGTGTGCTCAGGCCAAACAAGACTGCGGCAGCCAGCGCCATCAACCCTCCCCTCAACGCAGGTCGGGTAAGCGGGGCAGGAGAAGTGGCTGGCGATGGGGGCACGGCATCACTGCCCGGTGAAGTTGGCAGCAATGAAATTGCCGGCCGGCGTGAAAAACATGTAAAGCGTTTCCTTGGATTTATCTTTGGCGGCCGGGTCTTTGAAGCTCACTTTCCATTCCTTGCCTTTTTTCCCGTCCACCGTGTCTGCAGCTTCCTGCTTGATATCTTGCCAGGACGCGTCGAGTTTGCCGGACTTGATCAAGGCGGCTTTTCGTTGCTGCGCGCAGGCAATAACCGTCTCTTGTGTGGCAGCCTTGTTGCCGTGAAAGTGGCAACTGCCGGCGCCATCTGCCCACGCCTGAGGGGCCAAAAAACCAGCAGCCAGGCTGAAAACCGTGCAAGCGTAAAAAGAACTTTTCATGATTGAGTCCTATTGGGTGAAAGTTGAAACGGGTGATTATTTGAGCGTGTTGCGGCTGGCGTCTGTGGCATTTTGCACATCCATGTCTTCGTGGGCATGGCGATGTTCCTGTGCCGGAAACGCGATGCTGTAACGGTGGCTGTCATGCTGGTAGGCATGCAATTGGGTAAACAGCAAATAGGTGCCCGCCGCCATCAGCGCCACATTGGCAATGACACTGAACTGCTTGAAGGACGGCCGGCTCCGCCATGCCGCAAGCAGCGCGATCATGCCCATGAGCGCGGCAATTTGCCCGACCTCGACCCCCAAATTGAAACTCAAAATGCGCCATAGCAGCACCGTGGCGTCGTCACCGAGAGGGAGTTGCTGCAGGCGCGTCGACAAGCCAAAACCATGCAACAGGCCAAAGCCAAACACGGCCCCCAGCAGGTTGGGCGAGGCCATGTTGAAGTGCCTCTGGAAGCCGCCGTTGTTGTCAAACCCTTTGTAGATCACACTGATGGCAATCATGGCATCGACCAGGTAGAAATTCCAGGTGATTTCGTAAAAAGTGGCAAAGATGAGCGTGATGCAATGCCCAACCGTGAAGGCGGTTACGAACTTGGCCACGTCTTTGAAGGTGGTGAGGAAAAACACTACGCCGAAGAGGAACAAGAGGTGGTCGTAGCCTGTGAGCATGTGGCTCGCGCCCAGCGCGATGTAGCGCAGGTAGCCGCCTTCCAGCATTTGAAGGCGGTCGCCCTCGGAGATGCCGTGAGCAGCCGCCAGCAAAGGCAGAGCCAGAAGCAGCGGGGCTAGCAGCCGACTGACGAAGAACTTGTTCATTGCATGCCTTTCGCGTGGCAGACGCAGGCTTCGCCATGTGCAGCCGACACCAGCTCATGCAGGATGCCGCATTCAGCGCCCAGGTGATTGCCAGCACACTGGGAGCGCAATTGCATCAGCTGCTTCTCTAGGGCACGCATGCTCTTGAGACGGGCACGCACCCGAGCCAGTTGGGCGTCGACCAGCCCATCGACGCCACTGCAATCGGCCAGCGGCATGTTCACCAGCACCAGCAGGCGACTGATGTCGGCCAGGGGTATGTCCAATGCGCGGCAATGGCGCACAAACGCCAGGCGCTCGAGGTGCGCAGGCGCGTATTCGCGGTACCCGTTGGCTTCGCGCGCGGGCGCGGGCAAGAGGCCCTGCTTTTCGTAGAAGCGAATGGTTTCTATTTCGACACCCGTGGCTTCACTCAATGCTTTGATGCGCATGGATTTACCTCTTTGACGTGCTCAAATGCCCCAACACATTGTAGGCCTTGACACTGTAGCGACTTCAGGGTTTCCAATACCCATTTACGTTTCAGGAAATGCCCATGTCTGCCCAATGTTGTGAACACGAAACCCCGAAACCGGAGCAGGTTTTAGACCTTCCGCGCTACCGCCGAATCCTGTGGATTGCGCTCCTGGTCAATGCAGCCATGTTTTTTGTCGAAATCTTTGCCGGGTACCGCTCCGGCTCAGCCTCACTGCTGGCCGACGCGATTGACTTTGCCGGCGACGCGGCCAACTACGGCGTTTCCCTCGCGGTATTGGGCGCAGCCGTTGCATGGCGTTCGCGCACCGCGCTGCTCAAGGCCGGTTGCATGATCGGGTTTGGTCTTTTTGTCATTGGCCGCGCGGTTTGGGGATTGGTCTATGGCAGCGTGCCCGATGCGGCACTGATGGGCGCCATTGCGGTGATCGCCCTTGTGGCCAACGTGTCGGTTGCCTGGATGCTCTACGCCTTTCGCGAAGGCGACGCCAACATGCGCAGCGTGTGGCTGTGCACGCGCAACGACGCCTTCAGCAACATCGCGGTGATCGCCGCGGCGGTTGGTGTTTTTGGCACCCACAGCGCGCTGCCAGATCTGGCCGTGGCCGCGGTGATGGCTTCACTGGCCATTTCCGGAGGATGGTCCGTGATGCGCCAGGCCAGGGGCGAATTGGCAACAGATGGGCACCATGGCCACGTCCATTGAAACTGAAGGCACGGTCGCGCTCTACCGAATATTGCCCGCCAAAAGCCTATAGGTCAGCCAATCGGTTCAGACGCATGACGCGTGAATCCCGGCAACAAACCGATCGGCAATGGACGAGCCTTTTTGCGGCCTGGCTGGTCGCGTTGTCCGCTACTTTGGGCGCGCTGTTTCTGGGCGAAGTGATGGGCATGGCACCGTGCGTGTTGTGCTGGTACCAGCGCATCGCGATGTTTCCGCTGGTGCTTGTGTTGGGTCTGGGGCTCTTCCCGCTGGACACCAAAAGCGTGCGTTCTGCCTGGCCCCTGGCTGCGGCGGGATGGTGCATCGCCCTTTACCACTGCCTGCTCTACTGGGGCCTCATTCCAAAAGGCCTGGTGCCGTGCAGCAAAGACGTTTCATGCACGGAGGCCAACCTGAACCTGCTGGGTTTCATTTCCATCCCCTTGATGTCTTGGGCGGCATTTACCGCCATACTGGTTTTATTGTTTTTGTGTAAAAGGCAGGATTCGCATGAATAGAAAAATGTTGGTGAGTAGCGTGGCTGGGCTGGCGATCTTGTTGTTTGGTGTAGGGGCTTATATGTACACAGCACAGAAGCAGCAGAAAGCGGCTGCAACTGCCGCCGAAAACACGCAGGCCCAGGCGGACGCATTGGTCAGAGCCCATTCGCCCGTCATGGGAAGTGCCAGCGCCAAAGTCACCATCGTCGAGTTTTTCGACCCTGCGTGTGAGGCTTGCCGTGCCTTTTATCCACTCGTCAAAGGTGTGGTGAATTCCAGTTTTGGCCAGGTCAACCTGGTGCTGCGTTACGCCGCATTCCACAAAGGATCCGACGAAGCCGTCAAGATCCTGGAAGCCGCCCGGCGACAAAACCAGTTTCAGCCGGTGCTCGAGGTAATGCTCAAAAGCCAGGACGCCTGGGCCGCCCATGGCAACCCCAACCCCGGCCTGTTGTGGGACCTGATCAAGGAGACGGGAATCGACGTGGCCAAGGCAAAAACCGACGCCCGCGACCCCGCCGCCGCCGAGGTGCTGCACCTCGATGCCGCGGATGTGAACCGGCTCAAAGTCACCCGGACCCCCACGTTTTTTGTCAACGGCAAACCGCTGACAGACTTTGGCCCGGACCAGCTTCAGGCCTTGGTGAAGCGGGAAATCGCGTTGGCCTATCCCAAATAAATTCCAACACGCTTTCAATGGTTTTGAGCCCACAGATTGACGGAACTTATCTGTCGCAGTAAGGTTCCGAGTGTCATGCGCCGACTCCTCGTCATTTTCCTGATTGCATTGCTGCCGCTGCGCAGCTGGGCGGTCGACGTGATGGGCGTGTCGATGGCCGTGCAACAACTCTCGGCACGCATTGCAGGCGTTGCGGGTGCGGTGGCGTCACCTGACCAAGCGGCCATGCCATCCGACTGCCCCATTCTCGCCTTGGCAAATGGCAAATCCGGTATGGGTGATTCGGGCGCGGGCGATGCACAAGCGCCTGTTTCGCTGCTGTGCCACGGCTGCACCACCTGCCAGTTGTGTATGGCAGTCTTTTCCGGGCCGTCCATGGTTCTTGCTGCGAGTGAACCCCTGCGCCATTCGCGACCGGTAAAAGGCGACTTTGGGTTCGCCAGTGCCAGCCTGCGCGGCTGGCTCAAACCACCCATCGGCTGATCTCCCAAGCCCAAGGTGCGCCTGCGATTTTTCACCGATCGCCTGGCGCAGGTTTGACGTGACAGGTGGCCCCGCAAGCCACCCTCCAGGAGATCACCATGAAAAAAATTTTGGGATGTATGGGGCTGGCGCTGGCAATGGCCAGCCACGCCGGCCCGATGGGGTTCAAGGACAGCACCATGGCCATGGGCGACTTCAGTCCCAACTGGCAGGAAGCCTGGGTCAACCACGCGGTGACGCCACGCGACGCCTGGGGCGCTGGCGCCCTATGGATGCGTTCGGACGACCTGCGCCAGACGCGCAGCCTGGTGGAGGCCACCTACACGCGCCTGGCCAAACGCTGGAACGGTGAACACTCGCAGGCCAACATCTGGTTGCTGGCGGGCGTCGGTGCGGTGCAGGGCAATGATTTTTCCGGCAGCCGCCTGATGCTGGCGCCGGGCATTTCTGCCGACTATGAAACCACCCGTTTCTACGTGAACGGCACGCTGCGCCTGTACCGGGCCGAAGGGCTCAACCACGACTTTGCTTCCACCCGCATCGGTTTTTCGTTTTATGAGACCGACTACGACGAGGTGCAGCCGTGGTTCATCCTCGAGGCCCGGCGCATGAACAACCTGTCGGACCAGACCGAGGTCACACCGATGCTGCGATTCATTCACAAACGTTATTTCGTCGAAATTGGCGTCAACAACGCCAACCAGACGCGGTTCAACCTGATGTATATTTTTTAAACCTGGAGCTACCCATCATGAAAACTTCTCCCATCAAAACCCTTGTGGTCATTGCCTTTTTATCCAGTACCGCTGGCCTGTTTTCCCATGCGCAAGCGGCAAGCTCGATCAAGGCCAATGTCAACGGCATGGTCTGCGCCTTCTGTGCCCAGGGCATCGAAAAGAGGCTGATGAAACTGCCAGCCTCAAAGGAGGTCTTTGTCGATTTGAAAAAGCGCGTTGTCGCGATTGAAGCCAAAGACGGCCAGACGCTGGATGCCAAACAGATCGCCGCTGAGATCGTCGACGCTGGTTACGACGTGACCAAAATTGAAACCGTGCCGCAGTCGGTGGCCGACATCCGCGCGGCCACCAAGGCCAGCAAGTGAGCACGGGCCACCCCGACGCCGAGGCATTTGCGAACCACCGCCCCGGCCTGTGGGCGTCTGCGGTAAGCCTGTTTGCCAGCTCGGGCACGCTGTTGTGTTGCGCCCTGCCCGCCCTGCTCGTCGCACTGGGAGCGGGCGCGGTGATGTCGTCCCTGGTGTCGGCAGTGCCCCAGCTGGTTTTTTTGAGTGAACACAAGGAGGCCCTGTTCACCGTGGCCGGCCTGATGCTCCTTGCCAGCGGCGCGTTGCAATGGCACAACCGAAATGCCCCGTGCCCGGTGGACCCGCAGCTGCGTCAGGCTTGCCTGCGCACCCGCAAGGTCGCGTTGCGCCTGTTTCAGGCCAGTGTCGGTATTTACCTGATCGGCGGCTGGTTCGCCTTTGTCCAGCCCTGGTTGGCCGCGTAGACTGTGCGGTGAGCACGGTACGGCAAAATTAGAAATCTTTTAAATTTAGTTTTTGATCTTTTATGAACCAATCTAAGTCACGTATATATTTGTACTTTTGATATATTTTTAATAGTATATTTGACTATTTTTTAAGCTTTGTTATTATCAAAATGGCAATTTATCCGAATTTTGTTTCAACTGTTAACATGAAAGTTAACTTTTGAATTTTGCAGAGCCCCAACCTGAGCCAGCACACTTTGACTGAGTCGTCGCATTCTGGCGCACCGCAAGGCAGCATCGCCCAGGTGCGCGGCGTAGAGGTCGGCCACTTCACAGACACGCGCCGCCCCACCGGCTGCACCGTCATCCTCACCCGCGCCGGCGCTGTGGCAGGTGTCGATGTGCGCGGCGCGGCGCCGGGCACGCGCGAGACCGACCTGCTGCACCCAAGCAACCTGGTCGATCAGGTCCATGCCGTGTTGCTCGCCGGTGGCAGCGCCTGGGGCCTCGACGCCGCCAGTGGCGTGATGCGCTGGCTCGAGGAAAACGGCATTGGCCTCAAAGTTCCCTACGGCTTGATTCCGATCGTGCCCGCTGCCGTGTTGTTTGACTTGCCGGTGGGTGACGCGTCGATCCGTCCGGATGCCGCTGCAGGCTACGCCGCTTGCCAGGCTGCAAACTCGGAACCGCCAGCGCAAGGCAACGTCGGCGCAGGCGCTGGCGCGCTGGTGGGCAAACTCTACGGCATTCACCGGGCGATGAAGGGCGGCATTGGCACAGCGTCGATCACCATTGACGGCATCACGGTCGGCGCCATCGTGGCCTGCAACGCGCTGGGTGACGTGCTTGACCTGCAAACCGGCGAAGCTATCGCGGGCGCCCGCACCGAAGACGGCAAACGCCTGTTGAACACGCGCCAGGCCATCCTCCAGGGCGATCCGCCCAAACACATGCAGGTGGGAACCAACACCACGATCGGCGTGGTCGCCACCGACGCGATCCTCACCAAGGCACAGGCGCACCGCATCGCGCAGGTCAGCCACGACGGACTGGCCCGCGCCATCAACCCGGTGCACACCATGGGTGACGGAGACGCCATGTTCGCCCTCGCCACGGGTGCCAGCGGCAAGACTACCAACATGGCGGTGATGTGCACACTCGCCGCCGAAGTCACCGCGCGGGCCATCGTGCAGGCCGTGCGCGTGGCCCGCGGCGTCAGTTACAACGGCACCACCTGGCCTTCGGCCTTTGAGAACCCTTAAGCCCATGCCGCAAAAACTGTCAGCCGCCTTTCTGTCGCTGCGCGCCATGCTGGCCTCTGCCGGCCCGTTTTTGGTGCTGGCCGCCGCCTTGCTGGCGCTGGCCTATTGGTGGCTCGATCCCAATCCACCCAAACAAATAGCGCTGGCCACCGGCCCCGCGCAAAGTGCCTACGCCGAGTTTGGCAGCCGATATGCCAAGCTGCTGGCGCAAAACGGCATCCGCGTGCAGTTGGTACCAAGCGAAGGTTCGTCCGCCAATTTGCAGTTGCTGCGCGAAGGCAAAGTTGACCTTGGTTTTGTGCAGGGCGGCAGCGACGAAACCCAGGCCAGTTCCGAAAGTGGCATCGAGTCTCTGGGCAGCCTGTTTGTCGAGCCGCTGTGGCTGTTCTACCAGGAGAAGTCGGCCAACGTGGCCACTGGCAAGGGCGCGCTGACCTCGTTTGGCCAGTTGAAAGGCCTGCGCATCAATGTCGGCACCGCCGGCAGCGGCGTGCCGGCGTTGATGGAAAAACTGTTTGACGTCAACCGGCTCGAGCCGGGCACCATCACACTGAGCAAACTCGAACAAACGCCGGCCACAGTGGCGTTTCTCAACGGCGAACTCGACGCACTCGTCTTCGCCTCGGCGCCTGAATCACCCATGGTGCAAATGCTGCTGCAAACCCCGGGCGTGAAACTGCTGGACTTCAACCAGAACGAAGCCTACTCAAGGCGCTTTGCGTTCCTCACGCCTGTGTCTTTGCCGCGCGGTGTGGTTGATCTGGCCGGCGACGTACCCGCCTCGGATGTGCGCCTGGTGGCACCCACCACGTCCCTGCTCGCGCGCGAAGGCGTGCACCCTGCGATCCTGCAGCTCTTCTCCCAGGCTTCGTTGAAGCTGCATGGCAACGCTGGCTGGTTCAACCGGGCACGCGAGTTCCCCAATTCAGCCAACACCGAATTTCCCCTGGCCCAGGAGGCCGACCGCACCATCCGTGGGGGCGTGCCGCTGTTGCAACGTTATTTGCCGTTTTCGATGGCCAATCTGGTCGAGCGCATGTGGCTGGCGCTGGGCATCATCGTGGCGATGCTGCTGCCGCTGTCGCGCATCGTGCCACCGGTGTACCAGTTCAAGATCCGCTCGCGCATCTTCCGCTGGTATGGCCAGTTGCGCGACATCGAGGAGCGGCTCGGTGAAAAACAGGAAACCTCCGCGAGGCTTCAGCAGGAGCTTGACGCACTGGAAGCCCACGTCGAGAAAATCACCGTGCCGCTGTCGTATTCAGACGAGTTGTATTCGCTGCGCAACCACATTGACCTGGTGCGCCAGCGGCTGCTAAAAAGTTGACGGATATCCACATCCCATGATTGGCGCGCCATGCGTGTAGGTGTCTTGACCGGTGGCGGTGACTGCCCGGGCATGAATGCGGTGATCCGCGCGGTCACCAAGTCGTTGCTGCGCCAATGCAAGGCAGAAGTCATCGGCATTGAAGACGGATTTGCCGGTTTGATGGAGGGCGGCCAATCGCGCGAGCTGGACTGGCGCTCGGTCTGCGGCATTCTGGACCGCGGCGGCACCGTGCTGGGCACCAGCAACCGGGCCAACCCGCTGGCCACTGAAGCCCTTGCACAGGCCGCCATGGCGCGCGCCAGGGCGCTCGGTCTGGACGTCCTCGTGGCCATTGGTGGCGACGGCACGATGACCATCGCCAACGGTCTGGCCCAGCGCGGCCTGCCGGTTGTGGGTGTACCCAAGACGATTGACAACGACATTGAAGGCTGTGAGCGCAGTTTTGGTTTTGACACGGCAGTGAACACCGTGGCGCAAGCGCTGGAGCGCTTGCAGACCACCGGCCAGAGCCACAGCCGTGTGATGGTGGTGGAGACCATGGGCCGTTACGCTGGCTGGATCGCACTCGAAGCCGGGCTGGCGGGCGCAGCCGATGTCATTTTGCTGCCCGAGATCGACTTTGACCTGGCGGCTGTGTTGGCCGTTTGCCGCGAGCGTGAACAACGCCAGCGCTTCACGCTGATCTGCATCGGTGAAGGTGCCAAGCCGCAGGGCGGGCAGATGACCGTGGAGCGGCGCCTGAGCGATAGCCCCGATCCCATCCGGCTGGGTGGGGTTGCAAACGTCTTGCGCGACCAGTTGCAGCCCCATCTGAAGAGCGAGGTGCGCGCAACGGTGCTCGGGCACGTTCAACGCGGTGGCATGCCGACGCCGTTTGACCGGGTGCTGGCCACACAATTTGGAACCGAAGCGGCACAACTCGTATTGCGCGGCGCGTTCAACCGCATGGTGACCTTGCAGGGCGGCCAACTCGCCAGTGTGCCGATCGACCAGGTGGCCGCGCGCAACCGGCGTGTGCCACTGGACCACCCGCTGCTGCGCACGGCCCGGGACATCGGCATTTCACTGGGCGAGGCGGCGCCTGATTCGGCCATTCAGGCCGACCCGGCTGTTATTTCAACGCCTTGAAGCGCATGCGTTTGGGTTTGGCGCCTTCAGCACCCAGTCGCCGCACTTTGTCGGCTTCGTATTCCTGGTAGTTGCCGTTGAAGAAGGTCCACTGACTGTCGCCTTCGCACGCCAGGATGTGGGTGGCGATGCGGTCGAGGAACCAGCGGTCGTGGCTGATCACCATCAAGGAGCCGGCGAATTCGAGCAAGGCGTCTTCCAGCGCGCGCAGGGTTTCCACATCAAGGTCGTTGGAGGGTTCGTCCAGCATCAACACATTGCCGCCGGCGATCAGGGTCTTGGCCAGGTGCAAACGCCCGCGTTCACCGCCCGAAAGTGTGCCCACGCGTTTTTGCTGGTCCTGGCCGTTGAAATTGAAGCGCCCGCAATACGCGCGGCTGGCCATGGTGAATTTGCCGACGTTGAGCATGTCCAGCCCGCCCGAGACGTCTTCCCACACGGTTTTTTCGTTGGAGAGATCGTCGCGGGTCTGGTCGACAAACGCCATCTTCACTGTAGAGCCAACTTTCACTTCGCCACTGTCGGGCTTCTCCTTGCCCGAGATCATGCGAAACAGGGTGGATTTGCCCGCGCCGTTGGGGCCAATAATGCCGACGATGGCGCCTGGCGGTACCTTGAACGAGAGGTTGTCGATCAGCAGGCGGTCGCCAAAAGATTTGCTCACATTGACAAACTCGATCACTTCATTGCCCAGGCGCTCAGCGACCGGGATGAAGATTTCGTTGGTTTCGTTGCGCTTCTGGTATTCGAAGTCCGACAATTCCTCAAAGCGTGCAAGACGGGCCTTGCTCTTGGCCTGACGCGCTTTGGGGTTCTGGCGCGACCATTCAAGCTCTTTCTTCAGGGCTTTGGCGCGGCTCTCCTCGCCTTTTTGCTCGGCCTCCAGGCGCGCGGTTTTTTGCGTCAACCAGTCGCTGTAATTGCCTTTGTAGGGAATGCCGGAGCCGCGGTCCAGCTCCAGAATCCACTCGGCCGCGTTGTCCAGGAAATAACGGTCGTGGGTGATGGCGACAACGGTGCCAGGGTAACGCTGGAGGAACTGCTCGAGCCAATCCACAGACTCGGCGTCCAGGTGGTTGGTGGGCTCGTCCAGCAGCAACATGTCGGGTTTGGAGAGCAACAGGCGGCACAAAGCGACACGGCGCTTTTCACCGCCCGAGAGCACGCCAATGTTGGCGTCCCAAGGTGGCAGGCGCAGCGCGTCGGCGGCAATTTCCAGCTGGTGTTCGCTGTCGGTGCCGCCGGTAGCGATGATGGCCTCCATCTCGGCCTGCTCAGTGGCGAGTTTGTCGAAATCGGCGTTTTCTTCCCCATAGGCGGCGTAAATTTCTTCCAGCCGCGCTTTGGCGGTGAAGACCGCGCCCATGCCGGCTTCCACACTTTCGCGCACGGTCTGTGTCGGGTCAAGCTGGGGCTCCTGGGGCAAATAACCGATGTTTAGGTTGGGCATCGGAATCGCTTCGCCCTCATACTCCTTGTCGACACCCGCCATGATTTTGAGCAGCGTCGATTTGCCGGAACCATTGGTGCCCAGCACTCCAATTTTGGCGCCGGGGAAGAAGCTGAGGGAGATGTCTTTGAGGATGAAACGCTTGGGCGGCACCATCTTGCCGACGCGGTTCATCGAAAATACGTATTGAGCCATGTGTGGGGAGTTTCGCTGACGGAAAAACCCCCATTATCGCGGCAGCCCTGCCGGTCTCTACATCAGCGGTGCGGGCCCGGTCACGGCCGAAGGCTCGTTGAGCAAGGCGGCATGTGCCACCGCATCGAGCGCGCTGCCCACCACATCGCCATCAGATACCACACGAATCAAGCCCTGCTCCCGGCGCAAATCCATGGTGCGCCGCGACATCGAATGCGCCAGGCCTTTGCCGGAGATGAACATGAAGAGCGTCAGATGCGGGCTCGCCCAGGTGAGTTGTGCACGCACCCAGACGCCTTTGAGCATCAGCTCCACCCAGGTGCCGACCTTCAGATCCGACACCACCCACGGGCCCCGCGGGGTGGCGTCAACCGTTGCCTGGCTCACCTCGAATTCCACCGCTGCGCCGGCCTCTTCAGCCACGTAGCCCGAATCCGCCGCTTCCTCGCCGCCCACCCACATGACCTGGGAAGGCGTGCCTTCGAAGCGTGAATCCTCCGCGAACTCCGATGCTGCAGCCTCTGCCGGCGCTGCACCGTCGGCCATTGCTGCGGGCACTTGGGCGGGTTTTTCGTCGGGCACTTCAAACGCCTGCTCATGCAGCGCGATCAGGTTGTCGAAGAGCTGGGGAACGCGCTCGGCCGGGTAATCGATCAATTGAAGGCCCTGGCGAAGTTTCACCAGCAAATTTGGCACCATTTGCACCAGCTTGGCGCGGTTGCGTCTGGCCAGGCGAAGCTGCACGCTCCAGACCAGGTCGTCGGCGATCTGTGAATACCCATGCGGATCACTCACGCCGTCGGCTGAGCGCAGTTGTGACTCGGCCAGCACCAGCGCCCAGGGCCCGCGCAAAAAGGTGGTGACAAATTCCGGCACTTCCTTGCCCGCTGCGCGCTGGGCAAAGTCTTCCGCGTGTTTCTGTGCCAGCAAGTTGCGCTGCTCGGCATGTAACAGTGACCGCGCTGCCTCCTCCAGGCGCTTGTGCTGCGCCTCTTCCTCGCGTTCCCAGCCGTCTTCAAGTTTTCGCAGCACCCGGGCAAAACTGGCCGCGTCCCCACTGCCCCCGACCAGTACATGGATGGCGTTGGAGATGGCCTTGGAGAAACTCGGAAATCCTTCATCGTCCTCCGACTTGAACGCCAGGCTGCGGTTGGTCATGCGGTCCAGCAACTGGCGCGCAGGGTGCTGTCGATCACTGAAAAACCGCGGGTCCGACTGAGACAGCTGCAACAACACGGGTTCCAGGTCTTTCAGGTGCTGGCGCACCCGGGCCAGCAACCGGTCGTCGTTCATCAGGTTTTCGAGCATCAGGCGCACCACTTCCGAGCCGAGCTGGCGGCCAAGCTGGCGGTTCTGCGTGTTGTCGTTGGCCAACATGTCGACGGCCACCGGTTTCTCCACCCTGGGCGCCGCCGCTTTTCTGGCCCGTTTGGCCAGGCGCTGCATCATGGGTTCAACCAGTTTGAGGTCTTCCAGTGCCACAAAGGAAGACGGCACCGTGTGCAGGAAGTCCTTGGGCCCACCGCTTTGACCAAAGGCCAGTTCGAAGTCGCCCGAGAGCAGTTTGCGCAGCTTGTCCAGCGTCAACAAGGTGCGGCTGATGGCGGACTCTGTGACCTTGCCGCCGGACACAATGGCGGTGCCGGGCATGACGCCAGCGGGCAACGCCGGGTCGATACCCTGCGAGCGCAGCCAGTTGATAAGGTCCTTGTAGAGCTGGTTCAGCGCCGGGCCGAGAAAACTCGCCGCCGAGGCCAGCAGCGCCTTGCGTGCCGCTTCGTCGGGCACATGAGCGGCAAAACAAGCCCTGAGCGCATGCACAAAAGCCTCAGGTTTGATCGGGTTGAGCGGGCTTTGCACCGTGACCAGCCCCAGGAGGCTGCTCACCAGCCCATTGAGCGCGGGTAACACGTCATCAACAGCGGTTGCCACCTCTTGCTGGGTCAGGGCCGACTCGATGTTGGCGTCAATCTGCATTTCGTCGAGGAACTGGAAGTCGTCAAAGCGCAAAATCGGTTGCGCCACGACGTCCTGCGCGCGACGGCTGTAGAAGGCGCCACGCAATTCGGCAGCAAATGAGGCCTTGACCGGGATTTCCTGATCGAGCAGGGCATCCAGGGCATCGAGGTAATCAGGGTTCTGGTTGATGACGACAGCGCGTCCCCGGTTTTGCCCCTTGATGGCACGCAACCCGGTGAGAACGGCGTTCATCAGCCCGTCAGACTGTGTCAGCACCGCTTCGATGCAATCGCGCAGGGCCGGCTTCTGAACGACTTTTTCGTCAGAAAACCCCAGCCTCGGCATCGCAAAATTCGCCATTCATTCCTCCAGGAACCGTCAGTTGTAGCCCATTGTCACCGCTGGCGCGCGCCCTGAGAAGCCTACAATTTCACGCGTTAACACTTTGTTTCAGCAGGCGGTTTGGGACCGACCGGCTTGATTTGTGCGACAATGACGCCTCTTGTGGCATTTCAGTTGCCCACAATTTCAGCGACTCGCTGGGAACCCAACGCCTTTTGGACACAAGCTCCTGGGCCCTCAGTTCCACCCCTAACCGACTCTGCCTTGACTGATTCCGGCCCCTGAAAAGGCGCTGCGATGGGCTGAATTCCAGGCGCCTGTGGACAGGCGCGTATTACATGAACTTTGATGATTTGAACCTGGCTCCGGCCATTGTGAAAGCTGTGCGCGAGCATGGTTACGAAACCCCCACCGCCATCCAGGCCGAGGCGATTCCCATGGTGTTGGCCGGGCATGACCTGCTCGGTGGCGCACAAACCGGCACCGGGAAAACCGCCGCCTTTGTGTTGCCCATGCTGCACAAACTGAGTGTGGGCCCGGCCGCCACCAACAAATTTGGCGGCAAAGGCATCCGCGCACTGGTCCTTACCCCGACCCGCGAGCTTGCCGCGCAGGTGGAAGAGTCCGTGCAGACCTACGGCAAGTTTGTCGATTTGACCTCCACCGTGGTGTTTGGCGGCGTAGGCATGAATCCGCAAATTAGCAAGGTAAAAAAAGGCGTTGATATTCTGGTTGCCACCCCCGGGCGCCTGCTGGACCTGGTGCAGCAAGGTGTGCTGGACCTGGGCCAGGTGCAGATGCTGGTGCTCGACGAAGCCGACCGTATGCTCGACATGGGTTTCATCCACGACGTGAAAAAAGTGCTGGCTGTGGTGCCCCGTGACAAGCAAAGCCTGTTGTTTTCCGCCACATTCAGTGACGAAATCCGCGATCTGGCGGCCACGTTGCTCAAGAATCCGCAAAGTGTGCAGGTCACACCGCGCAACACCACCGTGCAGCGCATCACCCAGGTGATCCACCCGGTCGGCCGTGGCAAGAAAAAGGCCTTGCTGGCCCACATCATCCAGGAACACAACTGGAGCCAGGTGCTGGTGTTCACCCGCACCAAGTTCGGCGCCAACAACGTCGCCGAGTTCCTGACCAAGAAC
>JANNMM010000178.1:0-19891 GCA_031397915.1 Rhodoferax sp.
TCGACAAGGTCAATGGTGATTCCCCTGAGAGCAACAAACACAAGGTGATGTTTGAGAACCTGACACCCTTGTTCCCCAAGGTGCAGATGAAGCTCGAGCGCGACATCAAGGGTGATGAGAACATCACCGGACGCGTGATCGACCTGATCGCACCCATCGGCAAAGGCCAGCGAGCACTGCTGGTTGCCCCGCCCAAGAGCGGCAAAACGGTGATGATGCAGCACATCGCCCACGCCATTGCCGCCAACTATCCCGAGAGCCACATGATGGTGCTGCTGGTGGACGAGCGCCCCGAGGAAGTGACCGAGATGCAGCGCACGGTGAAGGGAGAGGTGATCGCCTCCACCTTCGACGAGCCCGCTGCGCGACACGTGCACGTGGCCGAGATGGTGATCGAACGCGCCAAACGCCTGGTCGAGCTGAAGAAAGACGTGGTGATTCTGCTGGACTCGATCACCCGACTGGCGCGCGCCTACAACAACGTAGTGCCCTCCTCTGGCAAAGTGCTCACCGGCGGTGTGGACTCCAACGCCCTGCAACGCCCGAAACGATTCCTGGGTGCCGCGCGCAATGTGGAAGAAGGCGGCTCGCTGACGATCATCGCCACTGCCCTGATCGACACTGGCAGCCGCATGGATGAGGTGATTTTTGAAGAATTCAAAGGCACCGGCAACTCCGAGATCCACCTGGACCGCCGCCTCTATGAAAAACGCGTGTTCCCGTCGATCCAGCTCAACCGCAGTGGCACACGCCGCGAAGAGCTGCTCCTGGCGCCCGAGATCCTGCAAAAAACCCGCATCCTGCGCCAGTTCCTGTACAACATGGACGAAATTGACGCCATGGAACTGGTGCTCAAGCAGATGAAGGGCACCAAGAACAATCTGGAGTTCTTCGAGCAGATGCGAAAAGGCGGGTAAAGATATTGCCCCCACGTTCGCTCACTACCCCCCAAGGGGGCTAAATTTCCTCGGGAGCGGCCCTTCGGAAATTTGTTGCCCACGACCCCGCTGCTTCGCGGGTCGCTGCCCGCTGAAACAGCGCATTTCGTTGTATAATCATGGGCTTACCGCGAAAAGTACCCTGGAGCGTCCAGTGGCGGCTCTCGCATCTGAATCAGGAATATCATGAAAGACGGCATTCACCCCAATTATCGCGACGTTTGTTTTTTGGACTTGTCCAACAACTTCAAATTCGTCACGCGCTCCTGTGTCAACGCCAAGGAAATGGTCAAAATGGAAGATGGCCGCGAGTTGCCGCTTTTCAAGCTTGATACTTCCAGCGAGTCGCACCCCTTCTACACCGGTACGCAGAAGTCGGTTGACAACATGGGTGGACGCGTTGAGCGTTTCCGCAACCGTTTCGGTAAAACTGCGGCCAAATAAACCGCAGCCCCGTAACCGGGATCGGAACAGGGACTGAAATTTGAACGCGTCTCAGTGCGCTTCAAGCGACAAAGGGCAGCCGGCTAACCGCGCTGCCCTTTTGCATTGGGCCTCTCACCAATCGCGCACCGCATGAACCAGCCCAGTCCGGCCATCGTCGCCCAAGGTGCCGTGCGCCGGCTGCCGCGCATCGCGTTGTGGCTGTTTTGTGCATCCTACGTTTTGCCAGGCCTGTTCGGGCGCGAGCCCTGGAAAAGCGCCGACATGACTGCCTTTGGCTTCATGCAGTCGCTGGCCATGGGTGAGTCCTCCTGGCTGTCGCCACAGTTGATGGGGCAGGCGCCTCAGGTGGATGGCCTGTTGCCGTATTGGCTTGGCGCCCTGGCTATCCAGGGCTTTCCGTTTCTCTACAACGATGTGGCTGTGCGGCTGGTGTTTGCCCTGTTGCTGGGCCTCACTCTCGCCGCCACCTGGTACGGCGTGTATTACCTGGCCCGAAGCCCCCAGGCGCAACCTGTGGCGTTTGCATTTGGCGGTGAAGCCAATCCACCGGATTACGCCCGCGCCATGGCTGACGGCGGACTGCTGGCCTGTATTGCCACGCTCGGCCTGGCCCAGCTTTCGCACGAAACCACACCGGCAGCCGTGCAACTGTGTTGCACGGCGCTGTGTTTTTATGCCTTTGCTGCGTTGCCGTACCGGGTCGTGGCACCTGCGCTGTGTGCAACCGCAGGCCTGGCCGGACTGGCTTTGTCCGGCGCGCCCGTGGCGGCCGCCATGCTGGGCACAGGCGGATTGGTCATCCATATGCTCGAGCGGCCTGTGTCAGACGACAGCAGCTTCGGCCAGGACGCCAGCGATACCGACGCGGGCCTGGCCGCGCATCGGATGACGATGGGCTGGGGCATCGCCCTGCTGGTGGTCGGCGTCGCGCTCCTTTCAACCCATCTGGGCCTTTGGCGCTGGCGAATCGTACTGCCCCAGCTCCTGAACGGCGGCGGCCATGACTGGCAAGGCATTGCCCGGCTGCTGTTGTGGTTCACCTGGCCCGCATGGCCTTTGGCACTTTGGACCCTGTGGCGCTGGCGCCGCCAGGTGCGCCAGATTTTTCAAGGACAGATGCACCGGCATCTTGCGCTGCCCCTGCTTTTCGCCGCAGTGGCAATCGGCAACACGCTGGCGACCACCGCCGGCGACCGTGCACTGCTGCTGGCGCTGCCCGCGATGGCGGCACTGGCCGCTTTTTCACTGCCTACACTGGGTCGAAGCGTGGCGGCACTGGTGGATTGGTTCACCCTCCTGTTTTTCACGGGCTGCGCCACTGTCATCTGGGTGGTGTGGATCGCGATGCAAACCGGCGTGCCGCCGCAGCCTGCCGCCAACGTGGCACGGCTCGCGCCCGGATTTGAGCCGAGTTTTTCACCCAGCGCGCTGGTGCTGGCGATTGCGGCCACGGTCATTTGGGCCTGGCTGGTTCACTGGCGTGTCGGGCGGCACCGCACGGCCATCTGGAAGAGCATGGTGCTGCCTGCGGGCGGTGCCGCTTTGTGCTGGCTGCTGTTGATGACCCTGTGGTTGCCGCTGCTGGATTACGCCCGCAGTTACACCGCCCTGACGCGCCAGATCAGCCGCGTGGTGGGCGACGCGCCTTGCGTGGAAACCCATGGTCTGGATCCGGGCCAGATCGCGGCCTTCCAGTTTCATGCGCAATTGAAGCTGCAAAGCGCAGCAGCGCGCGCCACCTGCCCCTGGTTGCTGGTCGACCGCGACAAAGTCGCCAGCCTGGCGCTGGCAGTGAACATGAAAGACTGGACACCGCAGTATTTCGGCTACCGACCCACCGACCGCGACGACGACGTGTTGCTGTACCGCCGCTCCAACCGGGTTTCGCCCTGAGCCGCCTTGTCTGAACTGAAGACGCTTGCCAAACACGCCGGCACGGTGTTGGTCGGGCAAGTCGCCGTGATGGCCTATTCGGTCACCGACACCATTGTTGCCGGGCGATATTCCAGCACCTCGCTGGCGGCGCTGTCGGTCGGTGCTGCCATCTACATCAGCGTGTTTGTGGCCCTGCTCGGAGTGACACAGGCCATGCTGCCGATCTGGGCCGAACTGTATGGCGCCGCAAAAAACACCGCCATTGGCCGCTCGTTCCGCCAATCGCTGTACCTGTGCGCCATCACGGCCACGCTTGGCATGGCCATCCTGCTCAACCCGCAGGCTATTTTCCGCTGGACGCAGGTGCCCGAGCCCTTGCGCCAGGAGGCGCTGGACTACCTGGCTGTGTTGGCCTGGTCGCTGCCACCCTCGCTGCTGTTTCGCATGTACAGCACCTTGAACCAAAGTCTCGGCCGCCCGCTCCTGGTGACCTGGCTGCAGATTGGCTCGCTGGCGCTCAAGGTGCCCTTGTCGATCTGGTTTGCGTTCGGTGGTCTGGGCCTGGCACCGCGCGGCGCAGTCGGTTGTGCACTGGCGTCACTCGTGGTGGGTTACGGGCTTTTGGCCGTTGCGCTGTGGATGCTGCGCACACGGCCAATGTACCAGCCCTACCAGATCTGGCAGCGCATGGAAGCGCCCAATTGGCGCGAGATCGGCAGCTACGCACGCCTGGGTGTACCCAGTGCATTGGCGGTGACGGTGGAAGTGACGTCGTTCACCCTGATGGCGCTGTTCATTGCCCGCCAGGGGGCCGCGGCCGCTGGCAGCCACCAGATCGCCACCAACCTGGCGGCACTCCTGTACATGGTGCCCCTGGCGATTTCAATTGCCGCCAGCGCACGGGTGAGTTTCTGGCTGGGCGCCGGCGACGAGGCGCGGGCGCGCCACGCGATCCGGCTGGGGTTGATCAGCGTGGTGGTCACATCCCTGGTGATGAGTGCCTCCCTGCTGCTCGCACGCCACCTGCTGGTGCCGATCTACAGCGCCAACCCCGACGTCGCGGCGCTGGCTGTGCCGCTTCTGGCGTGGGTGGCGCTGTACCACCTGTTTGACGGCTTGCAGTCCATCAGCCTTTTCTTGCTGCGCTGCTTCAAGATCGCATTTGTGCCGTTTCTGGTTTATGTGGTGGTGCTGTGGGGCGGCGGGCTCGGGGGTGGCTACTGGCTGGCGTATGAAGGTCTGGGTCCGTGGGCCCCGATGCGCGGGCCGCAGGCCTTCTGGATCACCAGTACGCTGGCTTTGGGTTCTGCCGCATTGACCTTGCTGTT
This sequence comes from Rhodoferax sp., assembly GCA_031397915.1. Taxonomy (GTDB): domain Bacteria; phylum Pseudomonadota; class Gammaproteobacteria; order Burkholderiales; family Burkholderiaceae_C; genus JANYCG01. The sequence goes on from JANNMM010000178.1 coordinate 4,589, forward strand.
TTTATTGGCGCAGGCGGTGAAAGTCAAACGCCGGGAAACCGGATAATTTTGGTTTTTACTGCGTTTTAATTATTTAAATGAGTATTTAATAATCTATTTCAGTAGTTGTTTTAATAGCAGTAAATTTAATATTTACGTGACTCTGTTTGGAATGAAGTACAGTACTTATTTTAAGCAGAACTATTTTCCATCGCTATTTCTGCCGTATGGCGCACCCGATGCACTGGAAACATCAAACTGAAAGTTGAACCCGCGCCGGGCTGGGTTTCAATGCGCAGTTCGGCGTCGTGACGCTGCGCCACATGTTTCACAATCGCCAAGCCCAAACCTGTGCCGCCGGCGTCGCCTTTTTCGCCGCGCGTTCGACTGCGGTCAACCCGATAAAAACGCTCCGTTAAACGGGGGACATGTTCGGCGTCAATACCGGGCCCGCTGTCACTGACGGAAAACTCCACGCGGCCGTCATCCAGCACAGAAACGCTCACCTGAATTGACCCCTCAGCCTGGGTATAACGCACGGCGTTGCCAACCAGATTGCTGAACGCGCTGTGCAGCTCGGAAGCAGAACCACACATTTGCACGTGCTCGGCCACCTCCATGCCAATGCATTCAATGCGGTGTTGCGGCTCCCTGGAACCAGCGTTTGCGCCAGACAGTGTGCGGGCTTCGCTGATGACCTGGCGCATCAGGCTGCCCAGAGGCGTCCATTCGTTGTCAGACACCGGCGGACTTCCTTCCAGGCGTGACAGCGCCAACAGGTCGCTGACCAGCGCCTGCATGCGTTGCGCCTGTGTGGCAATCAAGCCCAGATAACGCTGGCGCTGTGCCTCATCGAGTGGCAAAGACTGCAGTGTTTCGACAAACCCGCTGACCACTGTGAGTGGCGTGCGGATTTCATGCGAAACGTTGGCCACAAAGTCACGCCGCATCGCGTCAGCCTGTTCCAGTTGCGTGATGTCGCGCGAAAGCAGCAAGGAGCGGCCCTCACCATAGCGGTGCAACTGCACGGCGATTTTTACCGGCCGCTGCACGCTGGCATTTTTTGCCGGCATGGTGATCCCGCCTGGGAGAGCATCGGGCGTTTCGCGCAGTTCCAGATAGGCCGCAAACGCCGGCTCGCGCACCAGGTTGCCAATGTGCTGCTGCAAATCGCGCCCGCTTTCGAACCCGAAATGTGACGCCGCAGTCCGGTTGAACCACTCAATGCGGGTGTCGGTGTCCAGCAGCACAACACCATTTGGCGAAGCCTGCATGGCGTCCAGAAAATCCTGGAGGCGGGCATCGCTTTGCAGTGCGACCTTTCCCCGCTCCCTGACCAGCTTGCGCGAACGTTCGAACATGTCGTGCCAAACACCACCAAGCGCCACCGGCCGTGTCGCGTCGCCTTGGCGCAGCCAGTTGAGAAGGCGCCCCGCCTGAATCGAATCCCACAGGCCCCACGCCAAACTGGCAAACACAGCGCCAATCGCCGCGTACCCGATCATGCCAACATAATGCCCCGGGGCATCCCATCGGTGCCCCAGGCTCCAGCCCAGCGCCGCGCCGGCCATTTGCCAGGCCAACAGCAATACGACGCGCCACACCATCCCTGGTCAGGGCGACGGATTGGCCGTCACACGGTACCCGGCACCGCGAACGGTTTCCACCATCGCGCCCGCCTTGCCGAGTGCTTCGCGAAGCCGCTTCACATGGACGTCCACGGTGCGCTCCTCCAGAAAAACATGGTCGCCCCAAACCTTGTCGAGCAGTTGCGAGCGGCTGTGCACACGCTCGGGGTAGGTCATCAGGAATTGCAACAGTTTGAACTCGGTAGGCCCGAGTTTCACCATCTGTTCGTTGAACGCCACCCGGTGCGTGCTGGAATCCAGCAGCAAATTGGCCAGCTGAACCACCTGGCCGGACTGCTCCGGCGCGCGCCGGCGCAGCACCGCGCGGATGCGCGCGATCAGCTCCGTGGTGGAGAACGGCTTGGCAATGTAGTCGTCGGCGCCGCTGTCCAAGCCGTTCACGCGGTCAGATTCATCACCACGCGCCGTGACCATGATTACGGGCACACCTTGCGTGCGTTTGTGCGCACGCCAGCGTTTGGCCAGTGAAAGGCCGCTCTCCCCGGGTAACATCCAGTCCAGCAGAATGACGTCGGGCAGTACGGCATCAAGCTCCTTTTGCGCCGTCGTGCTGTCCATCGCCCAGATCGGGCGAAAACCGTTGTGACGCAGGTTCACCGCCATTAGCTCGGCGATGGCGGGCTCGTCTTCAACGATCAGGACCGAGGGCATATTTTTCATCGCACTACCGATTCAATCCGCTCCATGGGTGTATGACGCACGTCTTCGCCCTTGACCACATAAATGATGAATTCCGCGATGTTTTTGGCATGGTCGCCGACGCGCTCGATGGCTTTGGCCAAGAAGAGCAAATCCAGGCTCGGTGAGATCATGCGCGGGTCTTCCATCATGTAGGTGATCAATTTGCGCACGAAACCATTGAACTCCTGGTCGATCAAATCGTCTTCCTTCAAAATCGACAGCGCTGCGTTGACGTCAAGCCGGGCAAAGGCGGTGAGCGCCTTGTTAAGGAGCGCCGAAGCCAGGTCGGCTTCAACTTTCAATTCGCGCGAGGGCAGCGAGCGAGGGGTGCCACTTTGCAGAATGGAGCGCACCATGCGTGCGATTTTTTCCGCTTCGTCACCGACACGTTCGAGATTGGCCGTGGTCTTGGAGATGGCGATCAGCAGGCGTAAATCACGCGCCGTTGGCTGGCGCCGCGCAATGATGGAGGACAGCTCCCGGTCGATGTCGACCTCCATCGCGTTAACCTGGGCCTCGGTGGCGATGACTTGGTCGGCGACTTCCATGCTGAACTGCTGCAGCGCGTAGATAGCCTGGCGGATTTGTGATTCCACCAGGCCACCGAGCGCCATGACGCGGCTGGATACCGCGGTGAGCTCGGTGTCGAATTGGGTAGAGAGGTGTTTGTCAGGCATATCGATTCCGGAAAACGGGTGAAGCAGCGGGCTCAGCCGAAGCGGCCGGTGATGTAGTCCTCGGTCTCTTTGCGTTTGGGTTTGAAGAATATCTGCTCGGTTGCGCCAAACTCGATCAGGTCGCCCAGGTACATGTAGGCGGTGCAGTCGCTCACGCGGGCCGCTTGCTGCATATTGTGCGTCACCATCACGACGGTGTAGTCGGCCTTGAGTTCGGTGATCAATTCCTCGATTTTCCCGGTCGAAATCGGGTCCAGCGCCGAACAGGGCTCATCGAGCAGGAGCACTTGCGGTTTGATGGCAATGCCGCGCGCGATGCACAGGCGTTGTTGCTGACCGCCTGAGAGGCTGGCGCCGCTTTGGCCAAGTTTGTCTTTCACTTCGGTCCACAACGCGGCCTTGCGCAAGGCCCACTCGACGCGGTCGTCCATGTCGGAAGAACCCAGGTTTTCGAACAGTTGCACGCCAAAGGTGATGTTGTCGTAGATCGACATCGGGAAAGGTGTGGGCTTCTGGAACACCATGCCGATGTTGGCGCGGATCAGCGCCACGTCTTGTTTGGAGGTGAGCAGGTTTTCACCGTCCAGCACTATTTGGCCTTCGGCTCGCTGCTCTGGGTACAGCTCAAACATGCGGTTGAAGGTGCGCAGCAGGGTTGATTTTCCACAGCCCGAAGGGCCGATGAAGGCGGTGACTTTTTTCTCCGGAATTTCCAGGTTGATGCCCTTCAAGGCATGGAACTTCCCATAGAAAAAATTCAAGTCCTTGACGGATATTTTTGACGGTACAGATTCAAGTGTGGGCTGCATAGCGGGTTTTCAATTCTTCTCGCGCGTCAGCACACGCGCCAGGATGTTCAGGCCCAACACGGCCAGGGTGATCAGGAAAACGCCAGCCCAAGCCAGCTTCTGCCAGTTTTCGTAAGGGCTCATGGCAAACTTGAAAATCGTCACGGGCAGGCTGGCCATGGGTTCGCCCAGGTTGGACGTCCAGAACTGGTTGGACAAGGCCGTGAACAGCAACGGCGCGGTTTCACCTGCAATGCGTGCGACCGCAAGCAAAATGCCTGTGACTACACCCGCACGCGCAGCGCGCAAGGTAATGCCCAGGATCACCTTCCACTTGGGAGCGCCCAAAGCGTAGGCCGCTTCGCGCAGGCCGGAGGGCACCAGTTGCAGCATGTTCTCGGTGGTACGGATCACCACGGGAATCACGATGAGTGCCAACGCCAGCGCGCCCGCAAGTCCGGAGAAAGTCTTGAAGCGCGACACCACCACGGCGTAAACAAATAGCCCGATCACGATCGACGGCGCCGACAGCAGGATGTCGTTGACAAAACGGGTCACTTTGGCCAGCCAGCCGGTGGTGTTGTATTCGGCCAGGTAAATGCCCGCCATGATGCCGATGGGTGTGCCAATGAACGTCGCCAGCATCACCATCAAGAACGAACCGAACATCGCGTTGGCGATGCCGCCGGTTTCGTTGGGCGGCGGCGTCATCTGCGAAAACGTCGCCCAGGACAGTCCGCCCACGCCCAGGACAATCGTCTCCCAAAGTATCCAGACCAGCCAGAACAGCCCAAACGCCATTGCGCCCATCGACAGCACCAAGGCCACGGCGTTGACACGTTTACGCTGCCTGAACTTCTCAATGCGCACTTGTTGCGCCGCCTGTTTCTGCTGCAACACAACGGCCGTGCTCACGATTTGGCTCCTTCGTTTTTCTGCAAATTCGACAGCAGCAGCTTCGACAGTGCCAACACCACAAAAGTAATGAAGAACAACACCAAACCAAGGTACATGAGCGCCGCCTGGTGCAGGCCCTCGCCCGCCTCGGCAAATTCGTTGGCCAGCGCCGAAGTGATGCTGTTGGCCGCCTGGAACAGGCTCAGCGAATCGAGCTGGTTCATGTTGCCGATCACGAAGGTCACGGCCATTGTTTCACCCAGAGCGCGGCCCAGGCCCAGCATGATCCCGCCAATGACGCCGGCTTTGGTGTAAGGCAGAACAACGCGGGACATCACTTCCCAGGTAGTTGAACCCAAGGCGTATGCGGACTCTTTGAGCATCGGCGGCGTCACTTCAAACACGTCACGCATGACCGAAGCGATGAATGGGATCACCATGATGGCCAGGATGATGCCGGCCGACAAAATGCCGATACCCACGGGAGGCCCGGACACCAGGGCGCCCAGATACGGCACGCCGCTGAACAGCGCCTGCAAGGGTTGCTGCACGTATGTGGCCAAAATCGGGCCAAACACCAGGAGGCCCCACATGCCGTAAACAATCGACGGTACGGCGGCCAGCAGTTCAATGGCGGTGCCCAGTGGGCGCTTGAGCCAGGCCGGTGACAGCTCGGTGAGAAACAGCGCGATGCCAAAACTCACCGGAACGGCGATCACCAAAGCGATGATTGACGTGGCCAATGTGCCATAGATCATCACAAGGCCGCCATACTCCTCCTTGACCGGGTCCCAGGTGGTGCTGGTCAGGAAAGACAGGCCGTATTTGCTGATGGCGGGCCAGGCACCAATCGTGAGAGACACGATGATGCCCAGCAACAAGGCCAGGGTAATGATGGCCGCTGCCCTGGCCAGCCAGCCAAACACCTGGTCGGCGAAAGCGCCACCAAATGTGGGTTTTCTTGAGGGCGGTTGAGTCATGACTGCCTTGCGCACCCGGCCCGGCAACAGGCCGGACTCAAAGGGATGGGCGTTGGCCGGGAGTGTAGAGGACATGCAGGCCGCCTGACGAAAGATTTAAACCCACTAGCAGAGATGGCCTGAGTTATTTGATCGCGACGGGTTTGCCGGACGCGTCCTTGATTTCAGCCCAGGTTTTGGCCACGGCGAGCTTGACAGAAGCAGGCATGGGCACGTAGTCAAGGTCATCGGCGGTTTTGTCGCCATTCTTGTAGGCCCACTCAAAAAACTTCAGGGACGCAGCGGCTTTTTCAGGCTTATCCTGCACCTTGTGCATCAAGATGAAAGTCGCGCCGGTAATTGGCCAAGAGTCTTTGCCGGGCTGGTTGGTGAGTATTTGGTAGAAAGATTTCGACCATTCCGCGCCCGCGGCAGCTGCCTTGAAAGCGGTGTCATTTGGCGACACGAAAGAGCCCGCCGAGTTCAACATTTGGGTGTAAACCATTTTGTTTTGCTTGACGTAAGCGTATTCGACATACCCGATCGAATTGGGCAAGCGCCCAACAAAAGCCGCCACGCCTTCATTGCCCTTGCCGCCCGCGCCGGCCGGCCAGTTCACTGCCGTGCCCTCGCCCACTTTGCTCTTCCATTCCGCATTCACCTTGGAGAGGTAGTTGGTGAATATAAAGCTGGTTCCAGAGCCGTCCGCGCGGCGCACTGGCGCAATGGCGGCGTCAGGCAAGGCCAAAGTCGGGTTCAGAGCCTTGATGGCCGAGTCGCTCCATTTCACGATTTTGCCCAGGAAGATGTCGCCCAACACCTGGCCATTGAGCTTCATCTGGCCAGGAGCGATGCCCACGATGTTGATCACCGGCACGACGCCGCCAATCACTGCAGGAAACTGCGTGAGGCCCGACTTGGCCAATGCCTCGTCTGTCAGCGGCATGTCAGACGCGCCAAAATCGACGGTTTTGGACTCGATCTGCTTGATGCCCGCGCCGGAGCCGACCGACTGGTAGTTGATTTTTATGCCTGTGGCCTTGTTGTAATCCGAAGCCCATTTAGCGTACAACGGGGCTGGGAACGTGGCGCCTGCGCCCGTAACGTCCTGAGCGAACGCCGGGGCAAATGCGGTGATCAGGCCGGATATTCCGGCCAAGGTGGTGGTAATGCGGGTGTTCATGGAAGTACCTTTCGAATGTTGCAATGGCTGTTTCGCGCGCTTGGCTGTCGCGTCAGGGAAGAATATAAGAAAGTTTTGTGACTCTTTTATGACAAAACTTTTCTTACGCCGGTACATAAATCGGTTTGCCGACCCAAAAATTGCAGGTGGCACAATCACGCGGCACCCATCTCCGCCGCCCTCACCTCGTCAGACACTCGCCATGCAATCTGGAACCCGCCTCGCCGCCGTTGATTTGGGCTCAAACAGCTTTCGCCTGGAAATCGGCCGGGTCGACCACGGCCAGTATTTCCGCACCGAATACCTCAAGGAAACCGTGCGCCAAGGCAACGGCATGGACGAAGACCGGAACCTCACGCCCGAGGCGATGCAACGTGGCGTGGATTGCCTGGCGCGGTTTGGCGAACGTCTGGCGGGTTTCAAACCGGCAGAAGTGAGGGCCGTGGCCACGCAGACCCTTCGTGAGGCCCGCAACCGGGACCAGTTTCTGTTACTCGCCAAAAAGGCGCTGGGTTTCCCGATAGAGGTGATTTCCGGGCGCGAGGAAGCGCGTCTGATCTACCAGGGCGTCAGCCAGCTGTTGCCCAACACACAAGAAAAACGCCTGGTGATCGACATTGGCGGACGCTCCACCGAGCTGATCTTGGGAGAAGGGCCCAACCCCAACCTGATGGAGTCTTACCGGGTCGGTTGTGTGGCCTGGTCAACCCGCTACTTTCCCCAGGGCCAGTACTCCAAAAAAGCCTTTGAGTCTGCCGAAATCGCCGCCAAGGCGATCCTGGACGAATGCCTTACCACCTACCGGCGCGAGCTCTGGGACGTGGCTTATGGCTCGGCGGGCACGGTGGGCGCGGTGGGCGACGTGCTCGGCGCAGCCGGCTGGCCGGCAGGCTCCGTCACCCGCGCAGGACTTGACTGGATGCAGGAGCAACTGCTGGCGGCGGGCAACAGCGACAAGCTCAGACTGGCGGGCCTGAAGGAAGACCGCACGCCCATCATTGGTGGTGGCCTCTCGATTCTGCGCGCCCTGTTCGACCTGCTTCAAATCGACGAACTGCACCTGGCCAGCGGCGGACTGCGCCACGGCCTGATTGGCGAGTTGATGGGCAACGCCTCGCAGCAGATGTATTTGCCCGAGGTCTCTGTGAAGCGGCTGGCCCAGCGGTTTGGCGTCGATCTGGCGCAAGCCCAACGGGTGGCGGGCGTGGCAGGGCATTTGTTTGACCAACTGTTGCACCAGGGGAATGAATCGGTAGTGCCTGACCAGAACAGCCTGGCCGAAGACGTGCTGCTGCGCCATCGCCGCAAGCTGGCCTGGGCCGCCAATCTGCACGAAATTGGCGCCCAGATCTCGCACAGCGACTACCACAAACACGGCGCCTACATACTGGACAACGCTGACGTTTTGGGCCTGTCGGTCGACGAAATGCACCGCCTGAGCCTTCTGGTGCTGGGCCACCGCGGCAAGCTGCGCAAGCTTGAGCTGGCGCAGGACGACCCGGTGTTCATTTTCCAGCTGATGGCGTTGCGCCTGGCGGTGATCCTCTGCCACGCCCGGCGTGATCCGGACGTCAAGGGCATGGCAATTGGCCCCGACACAATGCAGCCGAGGCATGTGCAGTTGTCTTGCCGCTCCGGTTGGTCCGTGCTCTACCCCCAATCTGCGCACCTGCTCAACGAGGAAGTGCTGGCCTGGCAAAAGACGTCCTGGTCGCTGGCAGCGAAGGTAAATTGACAATTTTTCTTAACCGTATAAACTGTTTATACTGTTTAATTTCAAATCCGCTCCGGAGAATCCATGGCCACCACCAAATCCAGTGCAAGCACATTGAAAATCGCCGCTTCACGGCGCCAGCCGTCGAGCGCCAAACCGGCCGCGAAACCCGTCATCAAACCTGCGGTCAAAGTCGCTGTGAAAGCAGCCAGGGCGGCGCCAACCAGCAAACCGCCCAAGGCCAAAAAAGACAAACTGGTACGCGACAGTTTCACGATACCGAAGTCGGAGTACCTGGTGATCGGCGCGCTGAAACAACGCGCCGCCAAACTGGGCAGCCCCGCCAAGAAGAGTGAATTGATCAGAGCCGGATTCAAGGCCCTGGCTGCCATGGCTGACCCGGCCTTCACAGCGGCTTTGGGCAATGTGCCGACCATCAAGACGGGCCGACCCAGCAAGGTGTGATGCTGATAGTCGGTCCAGGCCGCAAGATGTGCCCTGAGCCGGTAACTGCGGTAAAAGTTAACATGGGTGTTAACTTTTTCCAATTCTCGGATTTTTTCGCCGAGAATCAAGGCTTTTCGACTTGCAAGTCACGTAATATATGTGTTTATTGCTATATTTAATATAGTAAATATCCAAGGTGCGGCGGCTAAAGCAAATCGGGCGTCTGAACCGTGACCACCAGCGTCTGGCCTTGCCCATCACGCTCGCGCCCGCGCAACCACCACACGGCGCCGCGCCGCACCACGGCATCGGGGGTTTGCAGGCCCATCAATTGGGCGATGACCTGCCCCAGCACCGGCTGATGGCCAATGACCAACACCGCAAACCGGGCATCGGGCCACTGGGCCAGGCCGAGCAAGTCCCCCACGCTGCAACCGGGCGCCAGCTCCTGGCGGACCTTGAATTTGCGCGGCAGCGCCATCGCAGTCTGTTCACAACGCAGGGCCGGGCTGGTGAAAACGCGCGTGGACTCGGGCAGTTGGCGATCCAGCCATTTGGCCATGCGGGCGGCCTGTTTTTCACCGCGGCTGGTCAACACACGGCTGCTGTCGTCCTGGCCAGGCTCCGGGTCTTTTGCCTCGGCGTGGCGCCACAGTATCAAGTCCATCAGCGCGCCACTTGTTCCGGATTGCCTCCGGCATAACGCACCATGAGGGCCGTTTGCGCCCCGGGCGCAGTGCGTTGTCGCCCCCTGGGTTTCTTGCTGGCGGCGACCTTGTTATAGGTGCCGTCAGGCTGCAGATCCCAGGCGTCCACGCCATCGTTCAGGTACGCCACCAGGCACTCGTCCACAATGCGCTGGCGCTGGGCAGCGTCGGTCACCGGCCATGCCAGCTCGACGCGGCGCATCATGTTGCGGTTCATCCAGTCGGCGCTGGAAAGGTACAACTGCTCCTCGTCTTCAATGCGGAAATAAAACACCCTGGAATGCTCCAGGAAGCGGCCAATGATGGAGCGGACCTTGATGTTGTCGGTCGCGCCGGGCACGCCGGGTGGCAGGATGCAGGCGCCGCGCACCACCAGGTCGATCTTCACGCCACTCTGGCCGGCCTTGATCAGGGCGCGGATGATGGGCTCGTCGGTCAGCGCGTTCATCTTGGCGATCAGCCGCGCCGACTTGCTGGCGGCGGCGGCCAGCGCCAGCGCGTCGATCTGCCGGATGAGTTTGCGCTGCAGGTCAATTGGCGAGAGCCACAGTTTCTTCAGGCGCGGCAACCGGCTCTGGCTGGCCAGGTGGTTGAACACATGGTCCATGTCCTGCGTGAGCGCGGCGTCTGCCGTCAGGTGGCTGATGTCGGTGTACAGGCGCGCCGTGCGCGGGTTGTAGTTGCCGGTGGACAGGTGGCCGTAACGTTTGAGGTGTTTGCCTTCGCGGCGCGTCACCAGCATCATCTTGGCGTGGGTCTTCAAGCCGACCACGCCATACAAGACCTGGGCGCCGATGGCCTCCAGCTTGTCAGCCCAGTTGATGTTGGCTTCTTCGTCAAAACGCGCCTTGAGCTCCAGCACCACGGTCACCTCTTTGCCGCGCCGTATCGCCTCACGCAGCAGGTCCATCAGGGCGGAATCTGGGCCAGTGCGGTAGATCGTCTGTTTGATCGCCAGCACGTTGGCGTCATAAACGGCTTCACGCAGGAAATCCAGCACGCCGTCAAAACTTTCATACGGCTGGTGGATCACGATGTCCTGGGCCTTGAGCTGCTCAAAAATCGGTTGGCCTCGGTTCCATTGGGTGGGGTAGGAAGATTTGAACGGCTCAAAACACAACTCGGGGTCGTTGACAAGATCAATCAACTGCGACAGCCTGACCAGGTTGACCGGTCCGTGCACCCGGTATAACGACAACTCTGGCAACTCAAACTGCTTCAGCAGGAAGTCGGCCAGAAAAGGCGAACAGCCCGCCGAAACTTCCAGCCGCACCGCCTGCCCGTAGTGGCGGTGCTGCAGGCCCTGGCGCAAGGCCGTGCGCAGGTTTTTCACCTCTTCTTCGTCCACCGCCAGGTCGGAATGCCGCGTCACTCGGAACTGGGAGAACTGCCCGACGTCACGGCCTTCAAACAACTCCGTCAAATGCGCGCGGATGACGCTTGAGAGCGAGACAAACAGGCGCTTGCCGCCTGAAACGTCTTTGGGCATGGCGATCAGGCGGGGCAACACCCGGGGCACCTTGACAATGGCAATTTCGTTGCTGCGCCCAAAAGCGTCCAGGCCACCCAGACGGACGATGAAGTTCAGCGACTTGTTGGCAACCTGCGGAAACGGGTGTGCCGGGTCGAGCCCGACCGGGATCAGGAGCGGCTGCACTTCGCGTTCGAAATACGCCTTCACCCACTGGCGCTGCGCGGCGTTGCGATCGCCATGCGAGATCACCTGGATGCCATGGCTGGCGAAAGCGGGTGTCAACAGGTCGTTGTACAGCCCATACTGGCGCTCGACCAGGCTGTGCGCAGTGGCAGACATGCGCGTGAACGTGTCAATGGTGTTCTCGCCGGTGGAGTCGCCCGCCTTGAACGCCTCCAGGTGCGGCTCCGCGCGGACCTCAAAAAACTCATCGAGGTTGCTGGACACGATACACAGGTACCGCAGGCGTTCCAGCAGCGGCACCTCTTCGCGGTAAGCCCAGTCCAGCACCCTTTCGTTGAACGCCAGAATGCTGCGGTCGCGGTTCAACAAGGCGATGTTGTCGGGCAGTGTTGCACTCGCGCTGGCTTCCACGGTTTTGGGCATGGCGGGCGCGTCCGGGCTGGTCAGTGTCATGCAATATTGTCAAATTGCATTATGACGATTCCGTGACAGCCAGACGCTCTTGTGACCGCGCGCTACCGCCAAAGTAAGTGCTGGATGGATATCATTCAATTATTCAATTAATATTGAACTATAATCGAATCATGGACGCCATCACCACCCCTGCCGTTGACCAATACTTGGCCGTGCGCTCGCTGGCCGCTCTGGCGCAGCCCCATCGTCTGCAGACCTTCCGAGCATTGGTGGCGGCCGGTCCACAGGGTTTGACGCCAGGCGCGATCGCTGAACACATTGGCGCGTCGAACAGTGCCTTGTCCTTCCATTTGAAGGAGCTCACGCACGCGGGCATGGTGAGCTGCGAGCCGCGCGGTCGCAACCTGATCTACCGCGCCAATTTCGACCAGATGAACGCCCTGGTGGGTTACCTGACCGAACACTGCTGCCAGGGTGCCTCTTGCCCGGCGGCGGATGCTACCTGCGCCGGTTGCTGATCGACGCCACCCCGAATTTAAAACCTGCACAAGGCCACACCATGACGCCTGCCGACCTGCTCAACCTGGGCTGCCAGTGCAAAACGCTGGATGCCGCCCACCTGCGCGACGAACTGGGGCGGGATGCCGGCCTCAGGGAGATCGCCAGCGCCCTGCCTCAATCACACCCGAATCTGTTCTCCAGCAGTGTGGTGTTTGTATCCAGCGCGACCTACCACGCCATCGAGCAATCGGTCAACGCGATCGAACGGGTGATGGCCATGCCGGCCTACCAAAACCACGCGCTGAAAGACGCGCCCGCCGTCGCGCTGCAAGACCCCGGGCCGCAGGGCGTGTTCATGGGATACGACTTCCATGTCAACGCAGAGGCCGGCGGCAGTGGCACGGCACCGGGCCAGCCCCGCCTGATTGAGATCAACACCAATGCGGGTGGCGCCTTGCTCAGCGCAGCCCTTGCACGGTCGCAGAAAGCCTGTTGCAAGCCGATGGCCGACGGCCTGCGTTACAACACCCTTCTGGACACGCTGGACCAAACCTGGTTTGACATGTTCCAGAACGAATGGCGTCTTCAACGCGGCAACGCGCCCCTTCAACGTGTCGCCATTGTTGACGATGCGCCCGCCACGCAATATTTGGCGCCGGAGTTCGCCCTGTTCCGGCAGCTCTTTCAAAGCCGGGGCATTGAGGCCCACATTGCCGCACCCACAGACCTGGCGTGGCGAGACGGCAGGTTGTGGCTCACGCCCACGCTGGGCGGCAATCGGACCGAGGTAGCGATTGACCTGGTTTACAACCGCCTCACCGATTTCGACCTGTCGGACAGCAGCCACCAGGCGCTGCGCGCTGCCTACGCTGCCGGCGCCGTGGTGCTCACGCCGCACCCGCACGCGCATGCCTTGCGTGCCAACAAACGCCATTTGGTCACGCTCAGCGATGACGGCTTGCTGGGCCGCTGGGGCGTGTCGGCGCAGGACCGCAAAACCTTGAGCGACGCCATCCCGCAAACCGTGCTGATCAACGACGAGGCCACGAGCGGTAACGAAGCCGCGTTATGGGCCGATCGCCGCCAGCTGTTTTTCAAACCCGTGGCGGGGTATGGCGGCAAGGCCGCGTATCGGGGCGACAAAATCACCAAACGCGCCTGGCAGGACGTTCTGGATGGCGATTTTGTCGCACAGGCCATTGCCCCTCCTGGGCAACGCATGCTCAACGTGGACGGCGTGCGCACGGCACTCAAATTTGACATCCGTGCCTACACCTACCAAGGGCACATCCAGTTGCTCACCGCCCGCACCTACAGCGGGCAGACCACCAATTTCCGCACGCCAGGGGGTGGATTTTCACCGGTGCTGGTACTGCCGCAGTTGCCGCTGGAAAGTGGTTCGCAGTTGGCTATCCAGAACGCGCAAAACGAAGCCGCAGCCTGTTCCTGTTGACACATTCTGTACGCCGACGCATCCCAATCCATCCCAATGACGCTTCGACCATGACCCCACAAACCATCAACGTGCTCTTTCTGTGCACCCACAACTCGGCCCGAAGTGTGTTGGCCGAAGCAACACTCAACCACATCGGCCAAGGGCGATTCAAGGCTTATTCGGCTGGCAGCAGCCCACGCGAGAGCCAAAAACCCAATCCGCTGGGGTTGCAGGTTTTAAAGAACGCCGGTATTGCCACCGAAGGTTTGTACAGTAAGAGCTGGGACGAATTCGCCAAACCCGGCGCGCCGGTGATGGACGTGGTGATCACCGTGTGTGACGATGCCGCTGGTGAAGTCTGCCCGATCTGGCCCGGCCACCCGGCCACCGCGCATTGGGGTTACGCTGACCCGTCGGCCCTGACCGGCACCGACGAGGACCGGCTGAATGCCTTTCGCAACACCTTGCACGCCATGCGCCGGCGCCTTGAACTGCTGGTCAACCTGCCTCGCTCGGGAGTGGAAAAGCTGGCATTGCAAACCAGTGTGCGCGGGATGGCGCAGTCTTGAGCGCCGCGCAGACAGTTCCGGCTGCACAACCAAGCCTCGCGCAAGCCCTCACCGCCGAGTTCGCTGGCACGGCGGCGTTGCTGTGCGCGGTAATCGGCTCGGGCATCATGGCCGAACGCCTGAGCGGCGGCAATGTCGCCCTGGCCTTGTTGGCCAACACACTGGCCACGGTGTTTGCGCTGTATGTGCTGATCGAAACCCTGGGCCCTGTGAGTGGCGCCCACTTCAACCCGCTGGTGACCCTGGTCCTGTGGTCAAAGGGCACTTTGGGTCCAGAATTCAAAGTACGTTCTGCAGGTCTTTATATCAGCGTCCAATTGCTCGGCGCTGCGGCTGGCGCGTGGTTTGCGCATGCCATGTTCGACTTGCCGGTGTGGCAATTGAGCCAAAAGCTGCGCGGCGGCGCAGGCCAATGGCTGGCTGAAGCGGTGGCCACGGCAGGGCTGCTGTTTGTAATATTGCGTGCGCCCGGCGGCAAGGCCAGTATGCTTGTGGCGTGTTACATCGGCGCAGCCTATTGGTTCACCTCCAGCACGTCGTTTGCCAACCCGGCGGCCGTAATGGGCCGCATGTTGAGCGACAGTTTTGCCGGTATCGCGCCTGCCAGCGCACCGGGGTTCGTGCTCGCGCAGTGTGCGGGTGCGTCCGCGGGTGCCTGGCTGGCCCGCCACTTTGAGCCCCCCGCGTATTGAGCAGTCATGACCCTTGTGCCGATGCGCCGCCTGTTGCCACTCTTCGTGGTGGTCAGCGTGGCGCATTGGGCCTCCTTGACGTGGTTGCACACGCTGTTGCCCCCAGTGAAGGTGGTCACGCAGATGGCCGAGCCGCTGTTCACACGTTTGTTGCATCCGGCGCAGCCCTCTGCACCAAGCCCACCACCGGTTGCAGTCCCCGCACCGAAAGCGCCAAGGAAAACCGCCACCGTACGAAACCTTGCGCAACCGCTTGAGGCAAGCCCGCCGACGGCTGTCATTGAGTCCACGCCCGAGCCTGATGCGGGTACGGCGGCCGCACAGCCCGTTGAGCCACCGGCCGCCGAAGCAACG
>JANNMM010000195.1:0-14743 GCA_031397915.1 Rhodoferax sp.
TCGACAAGGCCGCCTGGCAAACCGAGTTGAAGCTGCACACCGAACTCTTCACCCAGCTCAAGCACCATTTGCCGGTGGAGCTGGAAGACACCCGGCTGAAGCTGGAGCGGCGGCTGGCGGCTTGAGAACTGGTGGGCGGGAGAACCCGGTTGACATTGGCTAAAAGTTAACATGGGTGTTAACTTTTCTGGATTTCAGAACTGAAATTCAAGAATCTCGGAGGTTTTAAACCTCCAAGTCTCGAGTAATATGGATATTATGCTATAATAAATATAGCAATTTGTCGCGCTGCCTATTTCGTTGTTTCTTCGTGTTTCAGCCGCGGATCGGTCGCACTTGCGTACCGGTTGTGCTGCCTGCCAGGGCGAACCCGCGCCGACCAGACCCGCTACCCCTCAGGGTTTGATAAGCACCCGCCAGCTGTTCAGCTTGCCCTGGTCTTGCGCTGCGCCGTCGGCCACCTTCAACTTCCAGGTGCCTGCGGCTGGTTTCCCGATCAGCGCCGAGAGGCCCTGCGTATTGGTCACCGTAAAGGTGCGCACCAGGTTTTTGGCTGAGCCGCCGCTGGCGTTGTGCAGCAGCACTTCTGTATTGGCGGGCGACAGCAGACTCACGCGCAGGTCACCAATCCAGCTGTGGGCAATGTCCACCGACACCTCGATGCTGCCGACCTTGCCTGCACCGGCGGCCACCAGGCTGCGTTCGATGCCGGCACCCGGGTGGTCCGGGATCGGGGTGCCGGGCGACTCCTTCAGGTCAATCACCGCGGGCGGCGCTGCAGCAGCGGCGAATTCGAGCTGCCAGCGGTTCAGGCGGCCGGTGTCGGCCGGGGCGAGGTCGTACACCGAGAGCCGCCAGGCGCCCTGGGCGCTGCGCCCGCGCAGGGTCGACAAGGCGGGCAGCAGGGTCTCGTCGTAGGTGAGCTTTAAATCGTGCGCGTTGCCGCCGGTGCTTTTGGGGTGCAACTCGACCACCGTGCCCCAGGGGGTGGTCAGGGTGACCCGCAGGTCGGCGCGGTAGGTGTGGCTGATGTCCACACCGATCTTCACGCTGGCGAAGGTCAGCGCCTCGGCGACGTTGATCGTGTCGCTGACGCCCGCTGGGTTGTTCTCGGGGATGGCGGCATTGGGCGACGCGGTTTTGGTCAAGGCCTGCAGCGGTGGTGGCGGTGCGACCACGTCGGTCAAGAAGCAGCGGAAGGTGACCGCAGCGCCCGCGTTCGATATCTGGTCGATGATCAGGTTGGACGCCGTGCCGCTCCACCACTTGCTGCTCGGTGTGGTGTTGTCGGAAAACCGTGCTGCCGGGCCGGCGAAGAGGTCGTTCGCGTCGCCAATCTGGTTGGGCAGGCGCTCGAGCTGGAACACACCGTCAGCCTGCTCCAGCGAGAGTTCGTAGTGGCTGTCGCTGGTCATTTGCTCGCGCCGGTTGTCACCTTCTTCGTCGATGTGCCAGATGGCAAGGCCTTCGTCCGGCAGCGCGGCGTCGCGCCCGGCTTTCTGCCGGTTCTCCAGCAGGAAGTATTCGCGTCCGCTGCGCGCAAAGATGGCAAAGTCGTTGCTGCCCGCCGCCAGCGTGACCTGCTGGCCGTGGGCCAAGGGCGTCACGGAGTTGGCCCAGCCCGACAGCCGCTTGAGGTAGGCGCTGATGGCAATCGGGTTCTTCTCACTGACGTTGTTGCCCGCGCACATCAGGCAATAACCGCCGACACCGCTGGACTCGTTGCCGTAGTCATACAGATCCGGGTAGTCACATAACATGTGGCCGTTTTCGTGGCAAAAGGTGCCCAGTTCCAGCTCGGCGCCCATGGCGGTGAACTGGTAGTCAAACGCCGACTTGCCGGGAGCAAGCAGCACCTTGCTACCCAACTGATGCGCGTGGGGCCACAAGCCTTTGGACCAGTTGTTGGTGACGGGACCGGCGTAATAAACGTTCAGGGCATAGACAAAGCCCTGGCTGTCAGCGGTCAAGCCGGAAAAATCAAAGCCATTGGCCAGGTGGTGCGACAGCGCTTCCTTGATCAACTCGATGGCGCGTTGGGTGTAAGGGATGTCGGGGTCGGTGTAATGGGTCTTCGGGTGCAAGGCCCGGTAATACGGCGCAACCACATTGGTGTAGCGGCAGCGGCCGATCGAGTTGTCGCGGAAAAAATCAAACACCGAGCCGCGGTTGCCAAAACCGCTGTAACCCGGCTGGTTGCAAAACCGCTCGACCTCTTCTCGGGCAATGGTGGCTGGGGCATCGCTGAAGTCGATCAACAGGCACAGGCCGGTGAAATCCCCCACAGTCTGGCGCTGCGGGGGCGCCAGGAGTGGGCCGCCAGCGGTCGCCATTGCCCGAATGGCGCGGGTTTGCTGGCGTCGCTCTTCGCGGCGTTGGTCGCAGCGCCGGCCCGACACGATCAGCGCCGATTCGCGCCCGGAAGCGGCTGCGCTTTCCCGTCGCACCCGCAGCCGGCGCGGAACACCCGCAGCAGCACCATTGAGCCCGCCAGCGGCTGCCGGGGCGGGCTGCAGGTGATTTCCGTCGGGCGATAGCTGGGCCACTTCATAAAAACCGGTGACCGGGTTGGGTGTGACGGTGAAGCCGTCGAGCGTCTCAAACACGGCATAGTGTTGGTCGCCTGAACCCCGCAGCTGGATTTTGCTGCCGTCGGGCTGGGTGAAGGTGAACAACTTGGCGTTGAATCGGGTGGACATCGCGGAGGCCTTTCTGCGCGGGGCAAAGTAGACGTCGATGCGACGTCTCACCGGCAACTTTGCGCGTTGAAAGGGCCTGCGTCAACCGCTGAAGAGGGGCTTCTTCCCTCATTTGAAGGAAGCCAGACGAGCCAAACAAAAAAGGCCCACCGAAGTGAGCCTTTGCTGCAGACCGGCCCCTTGTCGGGTCCGACTTTTGATGGTTGCGCGAGAAGGATTTGAACCTCCGACCTTTGGGTTATGAGCCCAACGAGCTACCAAGCTGCTCCATCGCGCGGTAAGGGTCAATTCTACCACATCGGGCCATGCCCGGCGGGTGAAATGAATCTGGATTGGCCGCTATTTACACCTTGGCTTCGTCAGCCGCAGGTGCTTCAACGGGCTCTGGACGGTCCAGCAATTCGACCAGTGCCATGGGTGCGTTGTCACCAACGCGGAAACCCATTTTCAGGATGCGGGAATAGCCGCCCGGACGCGCCTTGAAGCGGGGGCCCAGGTCGTTGAAAAGCTTGGTGACGCTGTCGCGGTCGCGCAGGCGGTCAAAGGCCAGGCGGCGGTTGGCCAGCGTCGGCTCTTTGGCCAGGGTGATCATCGGCTCGATCACGCGGCGCAGCTCTTTGGCTTTGGGCAGCGTGGTTTTGATGACTTCGTGCGCGATGATGGAGTTCATCATGTTGCGCAACATCGCGAGGCGGTGTTCGCTCGTGCGGTTGAGTTTTCTGAGTCCGTGTCCGTGGCGCATGGCGTTTTCCTTTGCTTTATTTGACCGGCAGCCGTGTCAGGTACTGCCGGGTTGACCGCCCGTTGCCGGGCGGATCGTCTTGCCCCTCGCAGGGCGAATTTAAAATCCGGTCGAGTTACCGCTTTTCCAGGGCCGCTGGTGGCCAGCTCTCGAGCTTCATGCCCAAGGTCAAGCCGCGCGACGCCAGAACTTCCTTGATTTCATTGAGTGACTTGCGACCCAGGTTGGGCGTCTTGAGCAGCTCGTTTTCGGTGCGCTGAATCAGGTCACCGATGTAATAGATGTTTTCGGCCTTGAGGCAGTTGGCAGAACGAACCGTGAGTTCGAGCTCGTCCACGGGGCGCAGCAGGATTGGGTCAAACTGGGTGTTGCCACGCGGTGCGGGTGCATCGAACGCAGCGAGTTCACTGCCTTCGAGCTGGGCAAACACGGCCAATTGCTCGACCAGAATCTTGGCCGAGGTGCGAACCGCGTCTTCTGCGGAAATGGCGCCGTTGGTTTCGATCTCGACAACCAGCTTGTCCAGGTCGGTGCGCTGCTCGACGCGGGCACTCTCAACCGTGTAGCTCACCCGTTTCACCGGGGAGAAGGAGGCGTCCAGCACAATGCGGCCGATGGATTTGGTGGCTTCGTCGCCGTGGCGGCGCATCGTTCCGGGTACATAACCACGGCCCTTTTCGACCTTGATCTGCATGTCCAGCTTGCCGCCGTGCGACAGGTTGGCAATGATGTGCGCCGGGTTGATGATTTCGACGTCGTGGGGCGTCTGGATGTCAGCTGCCGTGACAACGCCTTCGCCGTCTTTGCGCAAGCTCAGCGTGACTTCTTCACGGTTGTGCAAGCGGAATACGACGCCCTTGAGGTTCAACAGGATGTTGACCACATCTTCCTGGACACCGTCAATGGAAGAATACTCGTGCAAAACCCCGGCAATGGTGACTTCGGTCGCAGCGTAACCCGGCATGGACGACAACAGGACGCGGCGCAGGGCATTGCCCAGCGTGTGTCCATAACCACGCTCAAAAGGCTCCAGTTCAACTTTGGCGCGATTCAGGCCAAGTTGCTCAACATTGATTGCTTTGGGTTTTAGCAGATTTGATTGCATGCAGACTTCCTCTCAATACCCCCGGCTCGTTACACCGGTAAGGCTGGTGAAGCACCTGGCGAACGGTTTCCCGCAAGCCAGGGACGGATTCGAATGAAAAACGATAGTGGACAAGCCGCGGTGAAACGGATGAACAGCGTTTAGCGAGAATAGAGTTCGACGATCAGCGATTCGTTGATGTCAGAGCCAAACTGGTCACGGTCAGGCACTTTCTTGAAGACGCCTTCTGCCTTGTCGGCATTGACCTCAACCCAGGCCGGCATGCCGACTTGCTGAGCCAGTTGCAGTGCCTCGACCACGCGGTTTTGCTTCTTGGACTTGTCGCGAATGGCGATGACGTCGCCGGTCTTGACCATGTAAGAAGGAATATTCACCGACTGGCCGTTTACCGTGAGGGCCTTGTGCGACACCAGCTGGCGTGCCTCGGCACGTGTCGAGCCAAAACCCATGCGGTAGACAACGTTGTCCAGGCGGGACTCCAGCAGGAACAAAAGGTTGGCGCCGGTATTGCCCTTGCGGCGGTCAGCCTCGGCAAAGTAGCGGCGGAACTGGCGCTCCAGCACGCCGTACATGCGTTTGACCTTCTGTTTTTCGCGAAGTTGCAGGCCGAAATCGGACGTGCGCGCGCCGGAGGTGCGGCCATGTTGTCCGGGTTTGGATTCGAACTTGGCCTTGTCCCCGATCGAGCGGCGTGCGCTCTTGAGGAACAGGTCCGTGCCTTCACGGCGTGAGAGTTTGGCCTTGGGGCCGAGGTAACGTGCCACTTGAACTTCCTTTATGTCATCTTCCGCAATTGCTTGCGGGAGCCATCAACCTGGGTTGGTGGCGGTGGGCTTGTTGAAAATGAGAATTCAGATTGACGGGCAATCAGATCCTTCTGCGTTTCTGCGGACGGCAGCCGTTGTGCGGAACCGGTGTGACATCGGCAATCATGTTGATACGGATGCCCAAAGCGGCCAGAGCGCGAACTGAGGACTCGCGGCCCGGGCCCGGGCCCTTGATCTCGACGTCCAGGTTCTTGATGCCTTGCTCAACCGCGGCGCGACCCGCCACCTCGGACGCCACCTGGGCGGCGAAAGGTGTGGACTTGCGTGAGCCCTTGAAGCCCTGGCCACCCGAAGATGCCCAGGACAGGGCGTTGCCCTGGCGGTCGGTGATGGTGATGATCGTGTTGTTGAACGATGCATGCACGTGTGCGATGCCATCGGCAACGTTCTTGCGGACTTTTTTGCGTACGCGCTGTGCTGCAGTATTGACGGGTGCTTTTGCCATGGTGATCCTTCAGATCCTGTTATTTCTTCAGTGCCGCAGCCGCCTTGCGCGGGCCCTTGCGGGTGCGGGCATTGGTACGGGTGCGCTGGCCGCGCATGGGCAGACCGCGGCGATGGCGGAAACCACGGTAACAACCAATGTCCATCAAACGCTTGATGTTCATGGTGGTTTCGCGGCGCAGATCGCCTTCGATGGTGATCAGGCCGATCTGGTCACGGATTTTTTCCAGATCTCCGTCGGTCAGATCCTTGATCTTCTTGGTGTATGCGATGTCGCATGCCTCGCAGATTTTGCGGGCGCGCGAGCGGCCAATGCCAAAAATTGCCGTGAGGCCGATTTCTGAATGCTGATTTGGCGGAATGTTGATGCCAGCGATACGTGCCATGTTTGTCCTCTAATACTCTTGCAAAATTTTCCTGCAATCAACCCTGGCGCTGCTTGTGGCGCGGATCTGTGCAGATCACGCGAACAATGCCCTTGCGCCGGATAATTTTGCAGTTGCGGCAAATTTTCTTGACCGAAGCCGAAACTTTCATTTCATTCTCCTAAAACGGGTGGTGTGCGATTTCAAGAAGCCTTGAAATTCGCCTTCTTCAATAACGATTCGTATTGCTGGGACATCATGTAGTTCTGGACCTGTGACATGAAATCCATGGTCACCACAACAATGATCAACAAAGAGGTGCCGCCAAAATAGAACGGCACGTTGTACTTCAAAATCAGGAACTCGGGCAGCAAACACACCAGGGTGATGTAAATGGCGCCTGCGAAGGTCAGCCTGAGCAAAATCTTGTCAATGTACTTGGCGGTCTGGTCACCTGGGCGGATACCCGGAACAAACGCGCCACTCTTTTTCAGGTTGTCTGCGGTTTCACGGCTGTTGAACACCAGTGCCGTGTAAAAGAAGCAGAAAAACACGATCGCAGCCACATAAAACATGATGTAGATCGGTTGCCCTGGTGTCAGGGAAGCGGCGATATCCTTGAGCCAGCGCATGGATTCACCGGTGCTGAACCAGCCGACCACGGTTGCCGGCAGCAAGATAATTGACGACGCGAAGATGGGAGGAATCACGCCAGCCATGTTCAGCTTCAATGGCAGGTGCGAGGACTGGCCACCGTATACCTTGTTGCCAACCTGCCGCCTGGCGTAGTTGACCAGAATCTTGCGTTGTCCACGCTCGATGAACACCACGAAATAGATCACCAACACCACCAGTGCCGAGATAAACAACGCCACGATGATGCTCATTGCGCCGGTGCGGATCAGTTCGCCCATGCCGCCCAGTGCGCTGGGCAAACCGGCCGCAATGCCGCCGAAAATCAGGATGGAGATGCCATTGCCCAACCCGCGCTCAGTGATTTGTTCACCCAGCCACATCAGAAACATGGTGCCGGCGGTCAAGGTGAACACAGCCGTCAGGCGAAAACCGAAGCCGGGTGAAATCACCAGGCCAGCCGAGCTTTCCAGCGCTACGGCAATGCTCATCGACTGGAACAAGGCCAGGCCCAAAGTGCCATAACGGGTGTACTGGGTGATCTTGCGACGACCCGCTTCGCCTTCTTTCTTCAGCGCTTCAAAGGCCGGCAGGACGTAAGTCAGCAACTGCATGATGATCGACGCCGAAATGTACGGCATGATCCCCAAGGCAAAAACGGTGAAACGCGACAGGGCGCCACCGGAAAACACGTTGAACATTCCCAGAAGGCCGCTTTGCTGGCCCTTGAAAAACTGTTGCAACTGGGCCGGGTCAATGCCGGGCACCGGAATGTGTGCGCCAACCCGGTACACCACCAAAGCAAGGAGCAAAAACACGAGCCGGCGACGCAGGTCGCCGAACTTGCCGGTTTTTGCCAATTGATTCGCGTTGGTTGCCACAAAGGATCCTGTTTGAATGCTTTAAATTACGTCGTCGCTATCAGGCGACGCTGCCCCCGGCAGCTTCAATGGCGGCCTTCGCGCCGGCAGTCGCACCGATACCCGTCACCTTGATGGCCTTGGTAAGGGTGCCAGTCTTGATGATCTTGATGGTTTTCGCACTTTCCTTGACCAAGCCCGCTTGTTTAAGCGTGAGCATGTCAACGTCAGCGGCACCCAGAACCTCCAGCGATGTCAGCGTGACTTCGGCATTGAACTGCAACTGGTGCGATTTGAATCCGCGCTTGGGCAAACGGCGCTGCAAAGGCATTTGACCGCCCTCGAAGCCTACCTTGTGGTAACCACCCGCGCGTGATTTTTGGCCCTTGTGGCCACGACCCGCAGTTTTGCCAAGGCCTGAGCCAATGCCGCGGCCCACACGACGTTTGTAGTGTTTGGCGCCATCGGCCGGTTTAATGCCATTGA
This sequence comes from Rhodoferax sp., assembly GCA_031397915.1. Classification (GTDB taxonomy): domain Bacteria; phylum Pseudomonadota; class Gammaproteobacteria; order Burkholderiales; family Burkholderiaceae_C; genus JANYCG01. The sequence continues at coordinate 8,162 of JANNMM010000195.1, forward strand.
GTTCCATCTTCAACCCCTAAATTTCGTGCGATCCTGTCAAGTGCTTAAAGCACTTTGACCAGGTAACTGATCTTGTTAATCATGCCGCGAACTTCCGGTGTATCCACCAGTTCGCGGGTGCTGCGGATCTTGCGCAGACCCAAGCCGCGCACGGTTGCGCGATGACTTTCCTTGCAGCCAATGGGGCTCTTGACGAGCTGGACTTTTACGGTTTGTGGTGTCGTCATGTCAAAACTCCGGTTCAAGCAAAGAGTTCTTCAACGGTCTTGCCGCGCTTGGCCGCCACATCACCGGGCGTAGTTGCGTGGGACAAGGCGTTCAAGGTGGCGCGAACCATGTTGTACGGGTTGGTCGAACCGTGGCTCTTGGCCACGATGTCGGTGATGCCCATGACTTCAAACACGGCGCGCATCGGGCCACCGGCGATGATGCCGGTACCTTTGGGAGCCGGTGCCATCATGACGGCGGCAGCGCCGTGCTGACCCATCACCTTGTGGTGGATCGAGCCGTTTTTGAGGGAAATCTTGGTCAGGTTGCGGCGGGCTTCTTCCATCGCCTTTTGCACGGCAGCAGGCACTTCTTTCGATTTGCCTTTGCCCATGCCGACGCGGCCATCACCATCACCCACGACAGTCAGTGCCGCAAAACCCAGAATGCGACCGCCCTTGACCACTTTGGTGACGCGGTTGATCGCGATCATCTTTTCGCGCAGACCGTCTTCAGGACCCTCGGCCTTACCCTGCATTTTCGCTTGAACTTTAGCCATTCTTTATTCCAATTCTTAGAACTGCAAGCCAGCTTCGCGTGCCGCATCGGCCAGCGCCTTGACGCGGCCGTGGTACGCAAAACCCGAGCGGTCAAATGCCACTTTGTCGACGCCAGCCGCTTTGGCCTTTTCAGCCACGCGCTTGCCAATGGCTTGCGCTGCGGCCACGTTGCCACCTTTGCCCGATGCGCCCAATTCCTTGCGGACATCGGCTTCGGCCGTGGATGCTGCTGCCAGCACTTTGGCGCCGTCGCCGGAAATGACGCTGGCGTAAATGTGAAGGTTGGTGCGGGTAACGGTCAATCGCGCAACGCCTTGTGTGGCGATGCGGATGCGGGTCTGCCTGGCCCGGCGAAGACGCTGCTCTTTTTTGGTCAACATCATGCTGCCCCTTACTTCTTCTTGGTTTCTTTGATCGTGATCTTTTCGTCCACGTAGCGGATGCCTTTGCCTTTGTAGGGCTCGGGTGGACGAATTGCACGGATTTCAGCAGCCACCTGGCCCACGCGCTGGCGGTCTGCACCCTTGATGACGATTTCGGTCGGCGTTGGGGTTGCCACAGCAATGCCAGCAGGCATGAGCTTGTCAACCGGATGCGAATAACCGACGGTCAAATTCAACTTGGCGCCTTGAGCCTGGGCTTTGTAACCCACACCCACCAGGCTGAGCTTTTTCTCAAAGCCTTTGGTCACACCGACCACCATGTTGTTGACGAGCTGGCGCATGGTGCCGCTCATGGCATTGGCGGAGCGCGATTCGTTGGCTGGCTTGAAGCTCAGCTTGCCGCCTTCGCTCACCACCGTCACCAGGGCATTCTGGTTCAACGACAAAACGCCGCCAGAACCCTTGACACTGATTTGATCGACCTTGATTGTCACGTCCACACCTGCGGGGACGGCAATCGGCATTTTTCCTATACGGGACATTTTCTGTTTCTCCTCAATGCCACGCGTCAGGCGACGTAACAGAGCACTTCACCACCGACACCGGTAGCGCGCGCTTTGCGATCAGTCATGACACCTTTCGGTGTCGTCACGATTGCCACGCCCAAGCCGTTTTGCACCTGGGGAATGGCGTCGCTGCCGCGGTAGACGCGCAAGCCGGGGCGGCTGACACGCTCGATGCGTTCAATGACAGGGCGGCCAGCGTAGTACTTCAAGGCAATTTCCAGCTCGGACTTACCTTGCTCGTTGGTTACCTTGTAACCGTCGATGTAACCCTCGTCCTTCAGGACCTGGGCTATCGCCACTTTCACTTTGGATGACGGAACTGAGACGGTCGTTTTTGCCACCATTTGGGCATTGCGGATGCGTGTCAGCAAGTCAGCGATGGGATCACTCATGCTCATATATATTCTCCTGCCTCGTTACTTGCCGGGTTACCAGCTGGCTTTCATGATGCCGGGGATTTCGCCGGCAAAAGCCATTTCACGAATTTTTGCCCGCGCCAACCCGAAGTGCTGGAACGTGCCACGTGGACGACCCGTGATGGCGCAGCGGTTGCGCTGACGCGTCGGGTTGGCGTTGCGGGGGAGCTTTTGCAGCTCAAGGCGGGCCTGCGCGCGCTCTTCGTCGCTGCGTTTTGCGTCGTTGGAGATGCCTTTGAGTTCCGCGTGTTTCTTCGCGTACTTGGCAACCAGTTTGTCACGCTTGAGCTCGCGCTCGATTAAAGCCATTTTTGCCACTGGTTACCTCAGTTCTTGAACGGGAAACGGAAGCCGGCGAGCAGCGCTTTGCACTCTTCGTCGGACTTTGCAGTTGTGGTGATGCTGATATTGAGGCCGCGCAAGGCGTCAACCTTGTCATACTCAATCTCAGGGAAAATAATCTGTTCCTTGACGCCGATGTTGTAGTTGCCACGGCCGTCAAACGCGCGTCCGGAGATACCGCGAAAGTCGCGCACCCGGGGCAGGGCCACGGTGACGAAACGGTCCAGGAACTCGTACATCTGCACGCCGCGCAGCGTGACCATGCAACCAATCGCCTGGCCTTCGCGGATCTTGAATCCGGCAATGGCCTTTTTGGATTTGGTCACCACGGGCTTTTGGCCGGCGATCTTGGTGAGGTCGCCCACGGCGCTGTCCATCACTTTTTTGTCGGCGACGGCCTCGCTCACACCCATGTTGAGCGTGATCTTGGACAGACGCGGGACTTGCATTGGCGACGTGTAGCCAAATTTGGCCATCAAATCCGGCGCAATTTTTTCGCGGTAGTGTTGTTGCAAACGTGCCATTTTTATGCCACCTTGATTTCTTCGCCGCTGGACTTGTAAACGCGAACGCGTTTGCCGTCAGCCTGCAGCTTGATGCCCACGCGGTCAGCCTTGCCGGAGACTGCGTTGTAAATTGCGACGTTGGACTGGTGAATTGGCATGGTTTTTTCAACGATGCCGCCGGTCACGCCCTTCATGGGGTTGGGCTTGGCGTGTTTTTTCACCAGGTTGATGCCCTCGACCACGACGTGGCTGTCGTCTTTGCGCAAGGAAACCTTGCCGCGTTTGCCTTTGTCACGCCCGGCCAGGACAATGACTTCGTCGCCTTTGCGAATCTTGTTCATTGCAGAATCCTTACAAAACTTCAGGAGCCAAGGACACAATCTTCATGAACTTCTCGGTGCGCAACTCGCGCGTCACCGGTCCGAAGATGCGGGTGCCGATAGGCTCCAGCTTGGCGTTGAGCAACACAGCTGCGTTGCCGTCGAATTTCACGAGTGAACCATCACTGCGGCGGATGCCCTTGGCGGTGCGTACCACCACGGCACTGTAGATTTCGCCTTTTTTGACGCGTCCACGCGGTGCGCATTCCTTGATGCTCACCTTGATCACGTCGCCGACACTCGCATAACGACGCTTCGATCCGCCCAGCACCTTGATGCAAAGGACGGATTTCGCGCCGGTGTTGTCGGCAACTTCCAGTCGAGATTCAGTTTGGATCATTTCAGTTTTTCCCCAACTTGCACTGTTTGGCTGCAAAGGCGAGGGCGCCTTTGTGAACTTACAGTCAGTCTTGGGCCCGTCAACCCTGGCGTGAACCATTCACACCAGCGCTTTTGAGCAGAATTCCTACAGATTTCATTCGCCAATTGGCAAGAAAGCCGCTTGGCGGCACCTGTTCAATTGGCAATACCTAAGCTTTTTGAAGCGAAGCCCTCGATTATGCCAAAGAAATTGGCGAGCGTCAACGCCCTTGCAAAAGAATTTAGGCCTGGCGGGCCAGAAATTCACCGGAGTACTGGCGGGCCAGGGCTAGAAAGGCCGTAACCTGAGAGTCCACACCGGTTTCCTGCTGCAGGATTTCCGCCACTTTGGGGGCCATGCGGGCGGCCAGCGCCGCATCCAGAAACAAGGCTCTGGAGCGACGCGCCAGCACGTCTTCCACCGTACGGGCAAACTCAAACCGGGCGGCAAACCGCACCATCGACTCGGTCAGATCACCACCCAGCTGCACGCCCGCCCCTGGCAGGTGTTGCACGTGTTTCTGGTCTGAGCCATAAGAATGCAAACCCGGCGCTTCACAAATGGAGGGCCAGACGGCGCCGTCCGCGCCAGCGCCGACCAGCCGCAATTGGGCGGTGGCGGGTGTTTCCTCGCGGCTCTTGCGGCCTGACGCCGACCTGCCAAGCAAGCCCTTGCGCAAACATTTCGCCAAAACGTCCTCGGCCATGGCCCGATACGTCGTCCATTTGCCGCCGGTCACCGTCACCAGATTGCTGCGGCTGACCAGTACCGTGTGTTCCCGGCTCAGGCCCTTGGTGTTGTCACCGTCGTCGTCCAGTGGCTTAACCAGCGGCCGCAAGCCCACCCAGACACTGCGAATGTCGGTCAACTGCGGCGCACGGCGCAGGTAACGCGCCGATTCGCCCAAAATGAACGCAATTTCTTCCTTGAATGGCGTGGGTTCGCGCGGCAAATCGTCTCTGGGGGTGTCGGTGGTGCCCAAAATCACTTTGCCGAGCCAAGGTACGGCAAACAAGACCCGACCATCGGCTGTTTTGGGCACCATCAGGCCGACGTTGGCTTGTAAAAATTCGCGGTCTACCACCAAATGCACGCCCTGGCTGGGCGCCACCATGGGTTTTGTCGGGCGTCTGCCGTCATGGGGGTTGGCTTCACCGTCACTGAACCGCAAAGCGTCAACCCAGACCCCTGCGGCGTTGATGACGCAGGCCGCGTTGACCTTGTAGGGCGTGCCGGTTTCGGTGTCTTCGCACAACAAACCCGCCACTTTGCCGCCTTCAAAGATCAGGTCCACCGCCTTGCAATAGTTGACCAGCAACGCGCCGTGCAACGCCGCCGTGCGCGCCAAGGCCAGGGCGAGCCGGGCATCATTGAACTGGCCGTCCCAGTATTTCACGCCGCCGTGCAGGCCGTCCGGCTGCGCCGTTGGCAAATTCTCCAGCGTCTGGCTGCGGTTCAAAAACTCGGTTTTACCCAGACCAGCTTTGCCTGCCAGCGCGTCGTACAGCTTGAGCCCGGCGCCATAAAACGGCGTTTCCCACCATTTGTACGAGGGCATGATGAAGGGCAGCGGCTGCGCCAGATGCGGCGCATTGCGCAGGAGTGTGGTGCGCTCGTGCAGGGCTTCGCGCACCAGACCCACATTGCCCTGCGCCAAATACCGCACGCCGCCATGCACCAGTTTGGTCGCCCGCGAAGAGGTGCCTTTGGCGAAATCATGCGATTCGACCAGCACCACGCTAAAGCCACGGGCGGCAGCGTCCAGCGCCACACCCAGGCCCGTGGCACCACCACCCACGATGGCCAGGTCATAACTTCTTGGCTCGGCCAGGCGCGCCAGCATGTCGGCGCGGCGGGTCGGCTGGGGTTTGTCGTTCGGGGCGAAGTCGGTCATCGGCTCGGTGGCGCTTCAGGCCCGTGCCCAGCCGCGCGAGCGCTCGACCGCTTGCCGCCAGCGCTCCAGCTTGGCCATGCGTTCGTCGGCGCCCATGGCAGGCTCAAACCGGCGGTCCACCCCCCATTGCGCCGCCACCTCCTGCGCGCCCGACCAGAACCCGGTGGCCAAACCGGCCAGGTAGGCGGCACCCAGCGCCGTGGTTTCCGTGACTTTGGGGCGGACGACCGGCACGCCCAGAAAATCCGCCTGCATCTGCATCAGCAAATTGTTGCGGCAGGCGCCGCCGTCAACCCGCAGTTCCGAGAGCGCAATGCCCGAATCCAGCGCCATCGCGCCAAACACGTCGGCCGACTGCAGCGCGATGGATTCAAGCGCCGCCCGCGCAACGTGCGCGCGTGTGGTTCCGCGTGTCATGCCCAATAGTGCGCCGCGCGCGTGGCCGTCCCAATAGGGCGTGCCAAGACCTGCGAAGGCCGACACCAGGTAGACGTCACCGGTGTCGGGCACGCTCGCAGCGAGAGCCTCGACTTCGTCGGCCGACTGGATCATTTTGAGCCCGTCTCGCAGCCACTGGATGGTCGCCCCGGCCATGAACACCGAACCTTCCAGCGCATAACAGGCCTGCCCCTGCGGCCCGGCCCAGGCCACGGTGGTCAAAAGCTGGTGGTGGCTCGGCACCGCCGCCGTGCCGGTGTTCATCAGCATGAAGCAGCCCGTGCCGTAGGTGTTTTTGGCCATGCCCGGCGCGTAACAGGCCTGGCCGAAGGTGGCCGCCTGCTGGTCGCCGGCCATGCCGGCAATCTCGATCGGCGCGCCAAACAGCGCGTCGTCGGTCTCACCCAAGACGCCGCTTGAAGCCACCAACCGCGGCAACACGCTGAGCGGAATATTGAAGAGTTTCAGCAATTCCGCATCCCACGCCATCGTGTGGATGTTGAACAACAGCGTGCGCGAGGCATTGCTG
>JANNMM010000246.1:0-1863 GCA_031397915.1 Rhodoferax sp.
CACGAGGTCGAATGCAGTGATTGTATTTTATGTAGCGAAGAACTGCTGAATCAGTGCCACCCAATAGGAGGCGCCGGTGGCGATGTTGTCGTCATTGAAATCGTAGCCGGGGTTGTGCACCATGCACGCGCCCGCCGAGTCCCCGTCACCGTTGCCGATGAGCAGATAGCTGCCGGGTATTTTTTCAAGCATGAAGGCAAAGTCTTCACTGCCGGTCAACGCGGGGCCGTGCAAGGTGACGCGTTCAGGCCCTACCAGCTTGAGCGCCACTTGACGCGCAAAGTCTGTCTCACGTGCCGAGTTCACCAGCACGCAATAACCTTTGCGCCAATCTATTTCAGCCGTCACGCCAAAGCTAGTCGCTTGCGCTTCTACCAACGCCTTGATGCGCTGCTCCAGTAAAAGCCGCACTTCAGGATCGAGCGCACGCACACTGAGCTCCATCGTTGCCAGCGCTGGAATGACGTTGTTGGCGTTACCCGCGTGTAAAGCGCCAACCGTCACTACGGCGGTGTGCAGGGGGTCAACATTGCGCGACACGATGGTTTGCAAGGCCATCACGATCGATGCTGCTGCCACGAGAGGATCAGCCGCACGGTGCGGCATGGCGCCGTGGCCGCCGGTGCCATGAACACGAATCGTGGCGTAGTCGCTCGACGCCATGGCCGCGCCATCGCGAAACACAAAGTGGCCTGCGGGCGTGCCCGGCATGTTGTGCATGGCAAACACCGCGTCACAGGGATGCTGGTCAAACAATCCCTCGTCCATCATGCGCACCGCGCCACCGCCGCCTTCTTCCGCGGGTTGAAAAATCAGATTCAGCGTGCCATCAAACTTGGCGTCTTGCGCAATGGCCTTGGCCGCGGCCAGCAACATGGCGGTGTGGCCATCATGGCCGCAGGCGTGCATCAGGCCCGACTTGCTGCTGGCCCACGCCAGGCCGGTGGCTTCCTGAATCGGCAAAGCGTCCATATCGGCACGAAGGCCGAGGCTGCGACGGCCTGGTCCGCCCCTCAAAGTGCCCACCACGCCAGTGCCACCCAGGCCGCGATGCACGGCATAGCCCCAGCTCGCTAACTTGGCCGCCACCAGCTCAGCGGTTCGGTGCTCTTCAAATGCCAACTCGGGGTGGCGATGAATGTCGCGTCGCAACTGGATGAACTCACCCACGCGGTCGGCGAGCGCATCACGCAAGTACGTCATCTTATTGAGGCTGCAGATCGATCGCCTTGGCAATGGCACGGAACTGCGCCGTACCGTCCACATAGGCTTTGCCTACCGTTTGCAGCGACAGGGGCTTGGCCACCACCTGGCTGTTGGCTTCCAGGCCACCGCGCACGGTAGCGTCAGTCAAAGAATCAGTGATGGCTTTGTAAATGACTTGAACAACCGGTTCAGGCGTGTCTTTTTTCACAAAATAACCTGTCCAGATATTGAAAACAAAGGTTTTGAGCGACTTGCTTTCGCTGATGGCTGGGTAGTCTTTGAACGACTCGATGCGCTCGCTGTTGAGCATCGCCAGCACTTTGAGCTTGCCCTGCTTTTGCAGCTCGACATTCGCTTTACCCATGGGCGCCAAAAAAATGTCGACCTGGCCGCCGAGCACATCCTGAATGGCCGGCGCGATACCTTTGTACGGCACATGCGTCATCGGGATGCCGGTGGTTTTGGACAAGTGCTCGCCCAGCAGGTGATAAAACGAACCGGGGCCCACGCTGGCGTAAGTGATGGGGCGTCCTTCCCTGGCCTCTTTGCGGGCGTAGTCCAGGAATTCATCAACGTTATTCACGGGCAAGTCCTTGCGCGCCAGGAATCCGATTTGCGCCGTCGCAATCATCTGCACCAGGCGGAAATCTTCGCTCT
>JANNMM010000253.1:0-12064 GCA_031397915.1 Rhodoferax sp.
CCAGCAGCAGATCGGCACCTTCGCGGGCATAGGCGCGGTACAGCTCGGGAAAACGCAGGTCATAACAAATGCTCAGGCCGACCCGCCACAGGTGGCCGTCGCGTGAGGGAATTTGCACCATTGCCGGATCAGCCCCGGGCGCCAGGACGCGGGACTCATCGAAGCGCTCAACCCCGTTGTCAAAGCGGAACAGGTGAATCTTGTCGTAACGTGCGGCGCAGTGCCCGTCGGGCGCAAACACCAGCGTGGTGTTGGTCACCTTTGCCGGCGGGCCTTCAACGGCCGGCGCGCCTTCAATGGTCAGCGGCAGGGTGCCACCCGCAATCCAGAGGCCCAAGCGCTGCGCCGAAGCGGCCAGAAAATCCTGGATCGGCCCCGTGCCAAAGTGTTCCTGGAGCACCAGCTTGTCGGTGTCCCGCCTGCCCATGACGCAAAAATACTCCGGCAGCACGGCAAGTTCGGCACCCTGCTCGGCTGCCAGCGCCAGCAGTGACCGGGCCTGGGCCAGGTTGGCCTCCAGCGTGGTCGTGGACACCATCTGGATTGCGGCCACTTTCATTTCGTCACCTCGGTGCTGGTATCAATGCTGCCGTCAGACTTGCGGGTGACGCGGGTCACCCGGGGGTCGATCCAGGTGCCATCGATATGGAACTCCTGAGTGGCGGTCTCGATCAGCGGGCGGCGCAGGATCAGTTGCGCCAGAAAGGTACCCAACCCGATGGCCGGGTTGATCACGGTAGCGATCAGGGACGCGGTGCCGGCGTTGATTTCGGGCACCACAATCACGCGCAGGTCCTGCGTTTCGCGGGCGATGTCGGCCCGGCCTTCCATCAGCACGGCGGCGTTCACACCCTTCATCTGCAGGTTGTTGGTGGTGGCGATGCCTTGTTCGATCTTCACGTCGCCGCGCACAAAGTCAAATGAAAACCCGTCACTGAAGACATCGCGAAAATCCAGCGCCAGACGCCTGGGCAAGGACTGCAGGCTCAACACGCCAAGCAGTTTGGCAAGGCCCGGGTCTGCCTTGAGGAACTGCCCGGATTCGACATTGACATTGAAAGCCCCGCCAAGCGTGGGGTAGTCCAGCGACAACGGCGAACCAATCCAGGCGACTTGCCCTTCGAGTTTGCCCTTGCCCTGGCGTACCACGTCTTTCATGCCAAAACGGGCCAACAAGGCGCCGGAGTTTTCAATGTCGAGCCTGAAATTCATCACCGTGCGCCTTCGCTCGGGGCCTGGTTTTCCCGCGGCCGGGTTGGTAACCGGCCCCAGCGCGTTGAGCGTGGCCCAATTTCCGGTGGCTGCAAATGTCGCTTCGGGCATTTGCACATTGAATTTGGACAGCCGCCACTCGCGCGCCACGCCGGAGAGCCGGTTGATGGCTTCCACCTCAACGCGGCCCAATTTTTTGCCACGCAGTTCGAGGTCGTCCACCACGATATCGAGCGCCGGCATGGTGGCAGGTTGTTCGTCAAGCAGGTTTTCGACGTCTTTGGCCGAGGACGGTGCCAGCGTCAGGCGCGCCAAGCGGGCATAGACCCGGCCACCAACCGCGCCTGCGGGCGGGCGGTACTCAACATACCCATTGAGCTCTGACGACTCAATGTTGGCGCGCCAGATACGCGCGTCGCGTGAAGCCCCCACCACCACCTGGCTGAACTTGCGACCAAAAACACCCAACTCGGCGGTCCGCAACCCGACTGCTGTGGGCAAATAGGACAGCGCCGCGCTGAGGGCGGGCTGCGCAGCCTCGGGGCCAACGCCCGAAATTGCGCCCGCCGAGGCAATGGCTGCCGGTGACGCTCCCGAGGCCTGGGTAAAAACCTGGGTCCAGGCGTCCATGTCGATGCTGGGCATATTGACGTTGGCGACGACGCCTTCGGCGGGCAGCGGCACGGTTTCACCAGGTGCCAATCCGATGGCAATGCTGCCAGACAGCACCCGGGCGTTGTCATCTGAAACATCACGCAAATAGCTGAACGCCGCGATTTTTGGAATGTCGATCTGGATTTGATCGACCTTGCGCGGCGCGTTGCGGGCGTCAGCGCTATTTCGGTCTGGCCGGTTGCTGATCTGGATGCGAACCGGCATCGCGCTCTCGGCATTTTTCGCAAACGGTTGAGGCAAGGTCAGCGCCATGCCGGCCAGGGTGCTGGTGACGAGAAGTTCCGGTGGACCCTGCCCGAAATTCAGCACCGCGACGTAATCGGCCGATCCGGAGGCCCGTGCCGCCAGGCGCGATACCAAACCCAATTCTTTGCTCTCACGCAAGGCCTGTGCACTGACGTTTCCCTGCGCCTGCAAGACGACCCCCTTCAACACGCCTTCAGCAGGTGGCGGCCCTCCAGAAACCATGGCGCCTTCGGTGCGTGCAAAATTGGGTGACCCTCCGCGCACGCTCACGTCACCGCCAAACATGCGCGCCTGAAGGTTCGGAATGTTGAAGCCACGCTCGTTGAAGTTCACGGTACCCTTGGCGCGGGTCAACAGCGGCGCGCTGACCGAAGAGCGGATGTCACTGTCTGTCAAGGTCACGCCACCTTGAACCAGGGTGCGCTCCAGGGCGCCCAGGGGCAGCGTGAGTTTCACCTGCGCATCGCCAATGCCTGTGGCGGTGGTTTCAACCAGGGCGCCGCCGGTGAGCGCGCGTAGTGGCGAGTCGTTCACCAGTGCCAGCATGCTCGCCATCGGGCCTTTGGCATCAGCCGAAACCGTCACAGTGGGTGACTTCAAGAGGTCGGGAATCTGCCCCTCGGCTTTTGTGATCTGCAGGGGTGCCAGGCCCGCCTTGCCTGTCATGCGGGCGGTGGCATTTTTGACCTGAAGCTGCAATCTGTCCAATACAAAGTCACCGTTCAACTGGCTCAGTTCCGGCCAGGGCAGCGAGCCCGCAGGCAGTATGCTGGCCGGCGCAAAGGCAAATCCAACATCTCCCAGGCGGGCAGTTATGCGGAATTCACCTTGTTTGGCCGTATGGAACGGCATGTCATAAAGGTCACCCCTGAGCTTGAGCTTGACGTCGCTGGCACCGCCCTTGATCACGGCGTTTCGAACGTAGTCCCTAACGGATGCCAACATCGCCAAGGGGAGGTAGCGGTGCAGGCTGACGGCGTCCATCCGGTTGATGGTGGCCTGAAGATCCAGCACCCCCGGAAACCGTCCACGCCCCTGCGATGGATTGGGTGTGCTGGTTTGCCACTTGAACTGGCCCACGCCATCGGCATCCCGATTCTTGAACCGGATGGCGCTGGAGTTAACGGCAATGGTTTGCCCTTCGACCTTCCAAGACACGTCACCCTTCAACTCGGTCAAGGCAACGCTGGGCGCCTCCAGAAAACCGGGCAAGTCAAGCGCACCGTTCACCAGGTCCAGGCTGGCCTTGCCCCCCGTGTCGGTCATTTCAAAACTTGCCGATAAACCGCTGATGCCGGGAATCCGCGGGCCACTGGACGTCAAGCCCAATCCCCTGACCTTGCCGCGAACGTCAAACTTTTCAGGCGCATCCAGATCACCGCTCCAGTTCGCGCGAAAGCCGTCCACCACGCCCTTCGGGTCGATCGCTGAGAGTCGGCCACGGACTCTCTCGCTGATCGGAAGGCGATCGGCCAGTTGGGCCAACAAGGCCAAGTCGACCTGGTCCGCCTCAAGCTGGAATTTTCGTGCGGTCTGTTCAATCCGGAAATTTCCACCGGGCCAGGGTTTTCCAGCCTGGGTCTGCATGACCAGGTCTTCGGTATGGAATTCGAACCCGTCGGTCTTCAGGCGCCCGCCCAAACGCCCTGAAACCGCATTCAATTCCAGCGCTGCAGTTTGCGCGCCGAGCTGGGTCTTGACCCCGGTCAGTGCCACATCACCCACCGCCTGAACAGCCTGGCCATTTTTGATGTCGACCCAGGCGCGCAAGGCGCCTGTGCCCTGGCCAACCTTGATGCCCGGGCTGGCGTACAGGCTGAGCCTGGCCACGTCAACGCGTTGAAAATTGGCATAAAGCTGTCCGGACCACTCCTTCCAGACTCCATTGTGGCGCGACAGCAGCGGTTGGCGAAACTTTCCCACCACGGTGAAGCGCTCCCCCAAAGTCACATCGGGGGTCGCGTCCAGCCGCATCTGATGGCTGCGAAATCCATTGCGCAGGGTGAAATCAACCTGGCGCGCCTCCAGTGGCTCCTGGGGATTCATCTCGTCGGTCCAGCGCAGCAAGCCGTTTTTGATGACCACTTCTTTCTGCGTGAACAACCAGTCGGCCAAAGGGTTGTCGTCGTTGCTGTCCGCACCGGACAGCAGCAGGCCAGCCACCACAAAGCGCCCATCGGCACGCCGGCGCACGTCCAGTTGGGGACTGTCAATATAGAGTTGGTCGAGACCGAATGCCATGACCGATTGCGGCGAAATGGCGACCACCACCCGACCCAGAACCAGCGCGTCCCGGCCCTGGGCATCCATCAATCTCACACCCCTGAACTCAATTGACGGGATCAGTCCACCCGATCGGGCTGTGATTCCACCGATCTTGACGGGCATGCCCAATGCCGCTGAGGCTCGTGTTTCGATCTCGAGACGAAAATCCCCGATTCGCGGCACAATGACCCAATGCAAGGTGCCCCACACTGCCGCCAGGAGGAGCCAGACCGTCAACATCAGCGCAAGTGTCCAGCGCGCAAAGGCGCTGGCGAATTTCAGCAGGGTCGATGGGACCGGTGGCAGGGCGTGCATTTTCGGGTGGAAATCAGTCAGGAATTATGACCCCCATTGAATCCCCCTCCATGCTCGAGTGTGAGCCGAAATCCAGCCAGGTTCCTGGACCAGAGGTAAATCTGCCCACCTCCCCACCCGCTGAATTGGCGGCCCCGGTGGATCTTGCCGATTACTCCCGCTTTGCCAGCCGGGTGAAGCGGCGTTACCCGGTTGAAATCGGATGGCTTGAACCGGGTTTGCCCAAAATCAGCGCTTTTACCCAAATTTACACGCGCCTGAAGGCAGAAGGTCAGGATCTGGGGTCAGCGCTTCGCATCACACGCCAGCTGGTGGTTGAGCGTCTGTTGTCGCTGGACTGCTGCGGCCAAGCGACCTTGGCGGACGTTACGGCCTGTATGTCGGAGCTGGCGAGTTTTTCATTGGAGTTGGCTGACGTTCAGGCGCGTCTGGCACTTGAGTCGGTACATGGCATACCCGTTGCTGCGGACGGGAGCGCAGCGCGCATATGGGTGCTGGGCATGGGGAAACTCGGTGCCCGCGAACTCAATGTGTCAAGTGACATCGACCTGATCTATCTCTATGACCACGATGGCCAGACCAGCGGGCTGGCAGATGGTCGAGGCAAGATCAGCAACCAGGAGTATTTCTCCAAATACGTCAAGAGTATGTTCGCCTTGATCGGTGACACCACTGAACATGGATTTGTGTTCCGCATCGATTTAGCATTGCGTCCCAACGGGAATTCTGGCCCTGTGGCCCTGTCCCTGGGTGCCCTCGAAGAATATTTCCAGGTTCAGGGGCGCGAGTGGGAGCGGTTTGCCTGGCTCAAAAGCCGAGTCGTGGTGCCGCGCAATGCGCCGACCAAGGGTCCCGTTCTTGAAATTCGAGGCCTGGTGGTGCCTTTTGTCTTCCGCCGGTACCTCGACTACCGGGTGTTTGAGTCGCTTCGAATCCTGCACGGTCAAATCCGCGACCACGCCGCCAAACGCAGCGCCGGAAGGCCGGAGCGGGCCAATGACGTCAAATTGTCGCGCGGTGGCATTCGGGAAATTGAATTCATTGTGCAGCTGTTGCAGGTGGTTCGGGGCGGACAGTTTCCCGAGCTGCGCACCCGGCCGACATTAAGCGGCCTGCAGCGCCTGGCACAGGCGACGCTGCTTGCACAGAATGTGGCGGACGGTCTTGCCGCTGCGTATGACTTTTTGCGGCGCGTTGAACACCGCATCCAGTACCTGGACGACCAGCAAACCCACATCTTGCCCACCCGGGACGACGACCTGGCCTGGATTGCTGCAACGATGGGATTTCAGCAACCCGGCCGGTTTCTCAGCCAACTCAACGCACACCGCGAGTTTGTCGCGCAGGAGTTTGACGCGTTGCTCGGCGGAAACGCCGCGCCCTGCAATGGGAAGTCCTGCCACAAGGTGTCCCCAGACACTCCCGGGCTTGAAAGTCTGCTGGACACCATGCCACCCCTGTTACGCCAGCGGGTTGAGAGTTGGCGCGATCACCCCCGTGTGTTGGCGCTTTCAGACGAGTCACGTCAGCGCCTCCTCAACTTGTTGGCCCGCACCGTTCAATGGCTGAACGCTGGCCAGGTCAACGAGCTGGCGGCGGTGCGCCTGGCAGATTGGGTCGAGCCGCTGCTCAAACGCGAAAGTTACCTGGCATTGCTGCTGGAGCGCCCGGTGGTTCATGAGCGCCTGCTGCGCATGTTGGGTGCGGCACGCTGGCCGGCCCGTTACCTGCTGGCGCACCCCGGTGTTGTGGACGAGTTGGCGGGCAACCAGTTGTATGAAGAACGGTTTAACACTGCCGATTTCGAGCGCGACCTCTTGCGCCGTCGCGCCGCGCTGAAAAGTGCGGCGGACGATGGTGATGAGGCGCTCCTGAACCTGTTGAGGCGCGCCCACCACGCCGAGGTTTTCCGCACCCTGGCCAGGGATGTTGAAGGCAAATTAACCGTGGAGCAAGTAGCCGATGACCTCAGCGCACTGGCGGAGTCGGTGTTGAAAATGACCACTCAATGGTGCTGGGAACGATTGAAGAACCGCCACCGTGAAACACCGCAGATCGCCGTCATCGCGTACGGAAAACTCGGCGGCAAGGAACTCGGTTATGGCAGTGACCTGGATATTGTCTTTGTCTACGAAGACGACGACGAGCGGGCTGGCGAAATATATGCCGGCCTGGTGCGAAAACTCATCAATTGGCTGACCGTCAAAACCGGTGAAGGCGACCTTTACGAAATTGACACGGCGTTGCGCCCCAATGGCAATGCCGGATTGCTGGTCTCGCCATTTGAGGCATTTACCAGTTACCAGCAACAACGCGGCAGCAACACCGCCTGGACCTGGGAACACCAGGCCATGACGCGCGCCCGCTGTGTCCTGGGCTCAACCGAGATGCGCGCCCGATTTGATGCGATCCGGCAAGCTGTCATTATGGCGCCGCGGGATGCGCGGCAACTCAAGGCGGAAATCAAGGCCATGCGCGAACGCGTGCGCAGCGCCCACGCGCTCAAGGCTGGAAGGTTCGACTTGAAGCACAGTCCGGGCGGCATGGTCGATGTGGAGTTTGCAGTTCAGTTTCTGGTGCTTTCCCAATCTGCCGCACACCCCGAATTGACGCCCAACGTCGGCAATATCGCGTTGCTGGAGCGCGCCCAGGCCTGCGGACTCCTGCCTGCGCCTCTGGGTGCAGACGCGGCCATCGCCTACCGCGCGTTGCGCCAGGCCCAGCATCGGGCCCGGCTGGACGAAGCGCCCACCTTTGTTGTGGACGACAGCCTGGCCCAACGCCAGCAGGCGGGCCTTGCAATTTGGGCCAAGGTTTTCGACGACTGAGTTTTGGGGGAAATTGGCGCCCGAAAACTGCGCCTGTAACAGTCTGTTCAACTCCCCCAAATTAAATCAAACGATTGATTTATAGGTGCTAGCATCCGGGGCTCATGACTGCTCTCGCTCCTGCTACCCCGCTCACGGCTTTTCCACCCCGCGCCACACGCGCGACGCGAAGCGACGGAACGCAAGCCCGTCAGCGGCTGCTTCTGGCTGCGCTCAAACTGTTTGCTTCCAACGGTTTCTCCAAAACATCGACTCGCGAGATCGCCGAAGCTGCGGGGGTGAATATCGCAGCCATCAGCTACTATTTTGGCGACAAGGCGGCGTTGTACCGCACTGTTTTTGTGGAGCCCATGGGAGGTCACCGCAACGACACGACCCTCTTTACCCGGCCTGACATCGGACTGCGCAGTGCCGTGGAAGCTTATTACACCGGATTCCTTGCCCCCATGAAGCAAGGTGAACTGTTGCAGCAGTGTGTGCGGCTGCATTTTCGCGAAATGATTGAACCCACCGGGCTGTGGGCCCAGGAAATTGAGGACGGGATCAAGCCTGCACATAAAGCCTTGTGCTCAGTGCTGTGCCGCCATCTCGGCCTGGTTCGCCCAGACGAGGACGTGCACAGGCTTGGTTTTGCCATCGCCGCCCTGGCATTGCAATTGTTTGTCGGGCGCGACCTGATCGACGCCATTGCGCCCCGCCTTGTAAGCACACCTGCGGCGATTGACAAGGCAGTACAACGGCTCGCAGGTTTTGCCGTGGCTATGGTCGACGCTGAGCTTGCCCGCCGCGACCGGGCCGTCAAAGGGGAAAAATAATGCTCGCATTGCGCCATGCCGCATGGTGTCTACCGGCCTTTGTCATCAGTTGTGCCAACGTGCCCGCATCCAATGAAAAGGCACATGCGGCCACCGCGTTGACCGCTGCAGCGCCTGTACAGTGGCAAGCGCCCCTGCCGCACAACGGCAAACAGGAAGACCTGAGCCGATGGTGGCAGCAACAGGGCGACGCACTGCTGGTGGAGTTGATTGACGCCGCGCAGGCTGTGAGCCCGACGTTGGCATTGGCCCGCTCGCGTATCGGGCAATCGCGTGCCACGTTGATTGGCAGCCGAGCCGCGCTGGGGCCGACGCTGGATGCATCGGCGAGTGCCAGCCGTTCGGTAACTCAGCCGGACATCCCGTTGGCCACGACGCTGCAGGCGGGTTTGCTTGCGGGTTGGGAGATTGACCTGTTTGGCGCCGGCGCCAGCGCCAGCGCTGCTGCTGCCGATCGGCTGGCCAGTGCCCAGGCCGCGTGGCACGATGCACGGGTATCAACCGCGGCCGAAGTTGCGAACCAATACGTTCAACTTCTGGCCTGCAACCGGCAGGTCGCATTGGCCCGGCAGGATGCCGCCTCCAAGGCCGAAACTGCCCGACTTCTGGGTATTTCAACGCGTGCCGGATTCACCGCAACGGGCGACCTCGAGCTGACGCGTGCAGGGTCTGCAGATGCCGCCAACCAGGTGGTCTTGGTCGCTGCCCAATGTGACGTCATGGTCAAAGGGCTGGTTGCACTGACGGGTTTGTCCGAACCTGATTTGCGGGCGAAATTCGGCAAGTCAGCCCTCGACCAGGCCCAACTGACACCCGTTTATGTGGCAGCAGTCCCAGCCGATGCACTGAACCAGCGGCCTGACCTGTTTGCCGCGGCACGTGACATCGATGCCGCAGCGCAAGATCTGGCCAGCAGCAACGCGCAACACTATCCGCGACTCAGCTTGAGCGGGTCGATCGGCGCTCTCAGTGTGAACATGGGTGGTGCCGGCATAGATTTGACAACCTGGTCGATTGGGCCATTGGCGCTCTCGGTTCCCCTGTTTGATGGCGGTCGTCGGCGTGCGAACACCGACGCGGCGCGGTACCGTTACGACGAGGCCGTTGCGGTTTACCGCGGAAAAGTGCGACAGGCTGTGCGCGAAGTTGAACAGGCGTTGGTCAATCTGCAAGCCTCAACCGAACTCCGCGACAACACAGAGGAGGCGGCGCGGGCCTGGCGCGCCTCACTGGACGCTACTGTCGCGCGGCAACGCATCGGCTTCGCGAGCCAGGTTGAAGTTGAGAACGCCCGGCGGATGGCATTGGCCGCTGAAACCGGCCGGCTCACCCTGCAACGTGACCAGATACTGGCCTGGGTGGCGCTTTACCGTGCCGTCGGTGGCGGATGGCAGCCTTCGGGCATGGGCAAAACCCTTTCGGAAGAAACCCGATGATCTGGCCCAACATTTCAGCGCGCGAAGTCCCGCCCAACCCATTCGTTGACTGGTCTTATTCCATGACACCCACCTTGAAGTCCGCAGCACCGGCAATTTCTGCGGCATCACTTTTACTCGCAGCGGCGTTTGTCTTGATTTCCAGCACAACCCTGGCGGCAAACGACAAGCCGCCGGCGGCGCCGAAACCGGCCCTGACGGTAACCATCACCCAGCCGCAAATGGCGCAATTGCCGGTCGCTCTCAGCGCAAACGGCAACATCGCCGCCTGGCAGGAGACCAGCATCGGCAGTGAGGCGCAAGGATTGCGACTGGCCGAAGTGCGCGTCGACGTGGGTGACAGCGTTCGCGCCGGCCAAATACTGGCTGTTTATGCCTCGGACGGCATACAGGCCGATGTAGCGCAGGCTCGGGCGGCGCTTGCTGAAGCCGAGGTCGCGGCCAATGCCGCTGCGCAGGAGGCCGAACGTGCGCGCGCCGTGCAAAACAGCGGCGCAGTGAGTGCACAACAAATCAACCAGTTGCTCAACGCCGATTTGAGCGCCAAAGCCCGGGTTCAGACCGCCCGGGCGCAGGTTATGGCGCACCAGGTGCGCCTCAAGAATACCCAGGTCCTGGCGCCGGACTTCGGCACGATTTCCGCACGCACGGCCTCGGCTGGCGCTATTGGCGGCGGCGAATTGTTCCGCCTGATCCGCAAAGGCCGTCTCGAATGGCGCGCTGAAGTGACGTCAGCGGAGTTGGCCCGAGTCAAGCCCGGATTGGCAGTTACCGTGACCACTGCGGCCGGCGCCATAGTCTTGGGCAAGGTGCGGATGATCAGCCCTCAAGTCGACACCCAGACCCGCGCGGCGCTTGTGTTTGTGGACTTGCCGGTAACACCACAGACACAACACCTGGTCAAACCCGGCATGTTCGCGAAGGGGGACTTCGAACTGGGTCAAACCGGCGCCGTGACGCTGCCGCAAACTGCCGTGGTCATGCGCGACGGATTCACCTATGTTTACACCGTCGGCGCGGACAGCCGCATCGCCCAGGTCAAGGTTCAGACGGGCCGGATGGTCGGCGATCGGGTG
Organism: Rhodoferax sp.; assembly: GCA_031397915.1. Taxonomy (GTDB): domain Bacteria; phylum Pseudomonadota; class Gammaproteobacteria; order Burkholderiales; family Burkholderiaceae_C; genus JANYCG01. Next base: position 10,869 of record JANNMM010000253.1, read on the forward strand.
GAGATTCTCAGCAAGTTGGTGGCCGACGCCCGCGTGGTGGCGCTCGGCGCAGGGTTTTTAAACGACGGTGATCTGGTCCGCGTGATCACCGCCAAATAGAAAGCGCTGCGAACCATGAACGTTTCAGCCTGGTCAATCCGCAACCCGATTCCGTCGGTGATGCTGTTTGTGCTGCTCACCTTTGCAGGCCTGCTGTCGTTCAAGGCCATGAAGATCCAGAATTTCCCGGACATAGACCTTCCCACCGTGATGGTCACTGCAGCCCTGCCTGGCGCGGCACCGGCCCAGCTGGAGACTGAAGTGGCGCGAAAGATTGAAAACTCGATTGCCACTTTGCAGGGCCTCAAACACATCTACACCAAGGTTCAGGACGGCGCGGTCACGATCACCGCCGAGTTCCGTCTGGAGAAGCCGGTGCAGGAAGCGGTTGACGATGTCCGCTCTGCGGTGTCGCGGATTCGCAGCGAGCTGCCAGGCGACGTCCGCGACCCGATTGTCAGCAAACTCGACATGGCGGCGATGCCCGTGTTGGCGTTCACGGTTCGCTCCAATTCCCTTGACGACGAAGCCCTGTCATGGTTTGTCGACAACGAAATTTCCAAGAAACTTCTTTCCGTGCGCGGCGTGGGTGGGGTCGCCCGCGTGGGCGGTGTCACGCGCGAGGTACGGGTGGCGCTCGATCCTTTCAAGCTGCAGGCGTTGAACGCCACCGCCGCCGACGTGTCCCGCCAGGTGCGCCAGGTTCAACAAGACAGCGCAGGCGGCCGCACGGATGTCGGTGGGGGCGAACAACCGGTGCGAACCCTGGCCACCGTCAAGTCGGCGCAGGAGTTGGGGGGCCTGTTCCTGAGCTTGAGCGATGGCCGGAAAATCCGCCTGGATCAGGTCGCCACGGTCACCGACACCATTGCCGAGCCGCGATCTGCGGCGCTGCTCAACGGCAAACCCGTGGTGGGGTTTGAGGTGTCGCGCAGCCGTGGCGAAAGCGAGGTCTCAGTAGGTGCGGCGGTTCAAATTGCATTGGCTGAACTGAAAGTGCAGCACCCGGACCTTGAACTGACCGAAGCTTTCAATTTTGTCGCACCCGTGGAAGAGGAGTACCAAGGCTCGATGGCGCTATTGTACGAGGGTGCGGCACTCGCGGTGTTGGTGGTGTGGCTGTTTCTGCGCGATTGGCGTGCAACTTTTGTCTCGTC
>JANNMM010000284.1:0-5292 GCA_031397915.1 Rhodoferax sp.
GCAACCCGTGCTGCACAGGTGAATGTGCGACTGGGTTGTACGTTCACTTCGCTGCAGCAGGATGCCGATGGTGTGGACGTGACCTTCACCGATGGCCAGCGCCAGCGTTATGACCTGGTCATTGGCGCCGACGGGCTGTACTCCAAACTGCGCGAAACCATTTTCCCCAATGCGCCCAAACCGAAATACACCGGCCAGTGCGTCTGGCGCATGGTGTTGCCGCGTCCGGCCGACATCCAGCGCCCCACCATGTGGATGGGCATGCCCAAAATCAAGGTCGGTGTGAACCCGGTGTCAAAAACCGAGATGTACCTGTTTGTCACCGAAGACCGGCCCAACAACGACCGGATCGATCCTGCGACCTTCCCTGCCATTCTGGCTGGCCTGCTGGCGCGATTCCCCGCACCGGCGGTGCAGGCCATCAAGGCGCAGATTCACGACAAGTCCGAGATCGTCTACCGGCCGCTGGAAGGCTTGTTGCTGTCCAAGCCCTGGTACCAGGGCCGTGTGGTGCTGATCGGCGATGCCGTCCACGCCACCACGCCGCACCTGGCCTCGGGCGCGTGTATCGGCATTGAAGATGCCATTGTGCTGGCGGATGAGGTCGCGAGGGCCGACAACGTGGCGGCCGCTCTGGAAGCTTTCCAGAATCGCCGCTGGGAACGCTGCCGCATGGTGGTGGAGAATTCGCTGCGCCTGGGCGAACTGGAGGTGTCGGGTGGCGACAAGGAAGAGCAGCAGCGCATCATGCAAACTTCGTTGATGGCCTTGGGCGCGCCGATATGACCCTGCACGTCGTCGTTACTGGCGCAGCGGGGTTTGTCGGGCAGGTGCTGGTCAGGCGACTGTTGCGGGAGGGGCTGGCAGGTCAAACGGTAGGGCGTCTGAGTGTGATGGACATTGCCTTTGACGCACCGCACCCTGACACCCGCGTCGCGCAGATCGCAGGCAGCATTGCCGATGCGGGTGTCCGTGCGCAGGCTTATGCAGCGCCGGCTGATGCGGTGTTTCACCTGGCCAGTGTTCCAGGCGGTGCTGCGGAGAAAAATTACGATCTGGGCCGCAGCATCAACCTGGATGCCACGCTGGGCTTGCTGGAGGACCTGCGGGGTCAAGCCAAACCACCGCGTTTCGTCTTTGCCAGCACTGTGGCTGTCTACGGCGAAAAACTTCCGGCTGTGGTGGACGAATCCACCCTGCCAGCGCCGGCCTTGAGTTACGGCGCGCACAAGCTGGCCGGTGAATATCTGGTGGCTGACGCCACACGCAAAGGCTGGGTGCAAGGCTGCTCGCTGCGATTGCCGGGTGTGGTAGCGCGTCCGGGTTCGGGCGTGGGTTTGATGTCGGCCTTCATGAGTCAGCTTTTCTGGAAGCTGCAGGCCGGGCGGGCCATCATGGTGCCGGTGTCGCCTGAAGGCATTGCCTGGTGGATTTCGGCCGAGACCTGTGTCACCAACTTGCTGCATGCGGCAACACTAAACCCGAGCGATTTAAATGCGCAGCGCGCGTACCAGATGCCGGCTTTGCACCTCACGATGGCACAGGTGGTTGACGCGCTTGCCAACCGGTTTGGTGCGGACCGCCAGGGCCTTGTGACCTATGCGCCCGAGCCCTTGATTGAGCGCTTGTTTGCGCGTTATCCACCTTTGCGCACGCCTGCCGCCGAGGGCTTGGGGTTTCGCCATGACGGCGACGTCAACCAGTTGGTGGAACGGGCGTTGGCCGTTTAATCACCCCAACCTTCCATCATCGAACCGCAATTCGCATCCAACCGCGCCACCAGGAACCCGCCATGAAATTCGCCAGCCTGAACAACAACACCCTGGACGGCCAACTGCTGATCGTCTCGCGCGACCTGAAACACGCGACCGACGCCAGCGACATCGCGCCCAACCTGATCTCCGCGCTGCAACGCTGGGACGCGCTGAAAGGCGCTTTGCAAGCCCGTTATGACGCGCTCAACGCTGGCAACGACACCAAGGCGGTGGCCTTCAGTCCCCAACAATGCGCCGCACCCTTGCCGCGCAGCCCGCAGTGGCTCGATGGTTCGGCCTTTCTGAACCATGGCCGCCTGATGGAAAAGGCCTTCAATTCGCCCCCCACGCCGCTCATGGACACGGTGCCCATGATGTACCAGGGTGCGAGTGACGATTTTCTGGGGCCGCACGCGGATTCGCCGATGACCACCGAGGCCGACGGCATTGACTTTGAGGGTGAGTTCGGCGTGATCGTCGGACCCGTGCCAATGGCCGCCAAGCCCGAGGCAGCATTGGCCTGTATCAGGCTGCTTGTGCAAATCAACGACTGGAGCATGCGTGCGCTCGGACCACATGAAATGAAAACCGGCTTTGGTTTCCTGCAAGCCAAACCTTCCACCGCCTTTGCGCCGGTGGCGGTGACGCCCGACGAACTGGGTGGCGCCTGGAAAGACGGCCGCATCCATTTGAACCTGCGCTGCGACTACAACGGACAACGTTTTGGAGAGGCCAATGGGCGTGAGATGCACTTCCACTTTGGCCAACTTGTCGCCCATGCCGCGCGGACACGCAAACTCACGGCAGGCTGCATCATCGGGTCGGGCACAGTGAGCAACGTCAGCCGCAGCGCCGGTTCGTCCTGCATTGCCGAGCGGCGTGTGATTGAAATGATCGACCAGGGCGAAGCCAAAACCGGCTACATGAAATTTGGCGACCGCATTCGCATGCAGGCCCAGCATCCGGATGGCTCTGCCGGGCCGTTTGGCGTGATCGAGCAGCGCGTGGTGCAAGCCGCCGCAGCCTGAACCCCAGCCTTTGCTCTGGCACTCAACTCTGCCGTCGTCCCCGCCCGAATGCCGCGCCAAATCATTCATTGCCAGCGCCTGTTCACCGGGCTGGATGACGAGGTTCGCAACAACCAGACCTTGGTGGTTGAAGATGGACGGTTCGTTTTCGTGGGGGCACGGGATGACGCACCCCCAACCCAGACCGTAGACACCGAACTAGACGCCGGCAATCACTTTGTGATGCCCGGCCTGATCGACGTTCACACGCACCTCGTCTTTGGCAACGCCCGCAGTGAAGAAGATGTTGATTTGTGGGTCACCCCCGAGTTCCGCGCTCTGCGCAGCCTGTTTTTCGCCCAACACGTACTGGCGGCCGGTTACACCAGCATCGTGGTGCCGGGGGACGCCGGCAACAGCAGCATTGCCGTGCGCGACGCGATCCGTGCCGGCCTGTTTGATGGCCCCCGCATTGCTGCCAGCAGCAACGTGATCGCCAACCGCCACAGCCTGAACGACTGGTTTCCCGAACACGTGGGCACGCCCGATTACTTCACTGGCAGGTTGTGTACAACCCGCGACGCGCAGATCGAAGAGGTGCGCCGCCAGGCCAAGGCCGGCGCCAACCTCGTCAAGATTGCCATGGACGGCACGCACTTCCGCGAAGACGGCACGCACATCGCCGCCTTCACGCAGGAGGAAGTGAGCGCCATGGTGACCGAGGCGCACCGCCTGGGCGTGAAAGTCGCCACCCACGCTTACGGGCGCGAGGCCGTGTTGTACGCCGCACGCGCCGGGGTAGACGTGATCTTCCACGCTTTTTTTGGCGACGACGAATGTTGGGACGCCATGCTGGCCTCGGGCTCTGCGTTGGCCCCAACCTTGACTTTTCTGCGCAACAACGTCGAGTTCTGCCTGCCGCACGAGCCCTCTGTTGAATCAGGCTACCAGGCCATGCAGCAACGCGTGATCGACATCGCCAAACGCAACTTGAACCGCGCGCGTGAACGAGGCGTGGCCTTTATGACCGGCAGTGACGCCGGTTTTGCGGTGACGCCTTATGGCGAATGGCACGCTCGGGAGATCGACATTCTGGTGGACTGGCTGGGCTTCACGCCCGCGCAGGCGCTTCGGGCGGCAACGTCGGTCAGCGCACGTCTGATGCCGCGCGGGCGGCCAGGCACACCCCAGTCGGCGCAAGTAGGAGCCATTGAAGCAGGCCGCCATGCCGACTTTTTGTTCATCCATGGCGACCCCCTGGACGATGTCAACCTGCTGTTGCAGCGCGAAGCCATTGCCGCCGTTTACCAGGGCGGGCGGCGCATGTCCACCGAACGCAAACCCTACGACCCTTGGCAAGTCACCCACCTGAGCAGTCTGAAATGGACTGATCTTTACACCCGCGACAGAGTCGCTTACCTCAACGGAGACGCACCATGAATCAACCAAGCCATTTCCGCCGTAAACCGGGCCTCGCCTGTCTGGCAGGTCTTGCCTTGGCCACTTGCCTGATGGCGGCCAGCGCCCTGGCGCAGACCTGGCCGAACAAGCCAATTCGCGTCGTCGCAGCGCACGCGCCAGGCGGCGGGCCAGACCAGGTGGTGCGGGCCATCACCCATGAACTGTCGAAACGCTTGGGCCAGCCGGTGCTGCTGGAACACAAACCAGGCGCCGGCGGCAACATAGCAGCCAGTGAGCTGCTGCGCACCGGCGCGGATGGTTATACCTGGCTGGTCGGCACAGAATCGATTCTCACCATCAACCCGCTGATCTACAAGAACATCGGCTTCAACGTTGCGGATTTGATGCCCGTCAACCTGATTGGCAGCTTCTCGCAGGTGCTGACCTGCAACCCCGGTGTTGGGGTGAAGACCGTGCCCGAATTGATCGCCAAAGCGAAGACCAGGCCCATGAGTTATGCCAGCGGTGGTGCGGGTTCTCCCGGCCACCTGACGATGGAAATGCTGTTGGCCGATGCCAAAGTCAGCATGACCCATGTGCCCTACCGCGGGCCTCAACCGGCGGTAACTGACATGATTGGCGGGCAGGTGGATTGCGGCTTTCTGGTGGGAGCTGCGGTGAACGAATTTGTCAAGGCGGGCCGGTTGGTGGCATTGGCGACTTCGAGCAAAACGCGCTCACCTTTGGCGCCCGATTTACCCACCGTGGCTGAACAGGGGTTTCCGGGCGTCGATGCGACATTCTGGCTCACCATTTTTGCGTCACGCCAAGTGCCCCTGGACATTCTGGACAGGTTTTCCAAAGCGCTTGAAGAGTCGATCAGGGCCCCCGAGGTTCGCCATGCCATGCTGCTGAACGGCACCCAACTCGAAGGCACGACAACCCAATTTGCGCAGAAGGAGCTGGATCAGATCACCTTGCGCTGGGCGGACACCGCCAAACGCGTCAATCTGAAACTGGAGTAGTAACAGTGACGGCCCCAAGCACCCGCCCCAACCTCATCTACATCCTGGCCGACGACCTGGGTTATGCCGACCTCGGCTGCACAGGCGCCCGTGATGCGCTGAATC
>JANNMM010000295.1:0-7882 GCA_031397915.1 Rhodoferax sp.
TCTGGCGCACGCCGCACCCCTCGTCGAGTTTGGCCTGTATTACCGCACGCTCTTCAAGGCTCAAATGCCTGTATTTGATTCCCATACAACACTCCTTTGATCTCGTTCAAGGTAGTGTTGCACTTGGAGTTTGAGCCCACCCCGAAAATTTGAAGCTTTTTAACCAGCTAAGTCACGGAAAATATCAATTGTTAGCTATTCATAGTATAGCAAATTGACATAAAACCGCATATCAGATCTTGACCTTGCCCGCCCAGATGTCCCTGTACATCACCCAGTCGCCAGCGAAGCTGTAGAAGGGGTATTTGAAGGTGGCGGGCCGGTTTTTCTCGAAGAAGAAATGCCCCACCCAGGCGAAGGCGTAGCCGCTGATCAATCCATACAGCAGAAACTGCAGGCTACCCGTGTACAGCAGCAAGGCAAGGCACAGGAGCGAGAGGGTGGTTCCGGCGAAATGCAGGCGCCGGCAGGTTTGGTTGCTGTGCTCGCTGAGGTAAAACGGATAGAACTCGCCGAAAGAACTGAATTTTCGGGAGGTGTCGGCCGGGCCTGGCGTGGTCATGGATGAACTTTACAAGGTTCTTTGGGCGGCGTCATCCGGCTGCATGGCGCAACAGGCGCGCATGCACCCACTGTGCGGCTTCCAGCAAACGGTGGTCTTGCCCCCAGGCGCCCACCAGTTGCAGGCCCACTGGCAGGCCGCTGCTGCTTTGGGTGAAGGGCAGGTGCACACAAGGCAGGCCCAGCAGCGTCCAGCGCCGACAAAAAAGCGGGTCACCCGTGCTGCCAAGGCCCTCCGGCGCCGCACCGACGCTGCTGGGCGCGAGGATCACGTCGCAGGTATCAAACAGCAGGGCAGCTTCACGGCGCGCGCGCTGGGTGGCCAGCAAGCCGGCGCTGTGGGTCGCACCGCTGATCGCCATGCCATGGGTGAGCAGGGCCTGCAACGGGGCACTCAGGCGTTCAAAGTGGTTCAGGCGTTCAAAGCTGAGTGAGCGGCTGGTTTCAAACGCCTGGATCGATTTTTGTACCGCCACGAGGTCGTGCAGGGTGCTGGGCAACACCACTGGCAGGGTGTGGCCGAAGAGTGCTTTTTCGGCCATGGCCCAAGCCTGCTGGGTGTCGGCGTCGGACAGCGGCCATTCGGGGGTTTGGCACAGGCCGATGCGTGGGCCTGCGCCAGTGGCATCAGCGTTGGGATTGGGGTGAAAGAGCCGCGTGTCGCCCGTGAGCACGGCGCCCGGCAGGGCTACGTCCTGCACAGAGCGGCCAAATACGCCGATGGTGTCGAGTGTGCCGCTGAGGCTTTTAACGCCCGCCTGCGGTACCCGGCCATGGCTGGGTTTAAACCCCACAATGCCGCAAAACGCCGCTGGGCGGATCACTGAGCCTGCCGTCTGAGTACCCAGTGCCAGCGGCAGCATGAAATCCGCTACGGCGGCCGCCGAGCCGCTGGAGGAGCCGCCCGGTGTGTGCGCGAGGTTGTGCGGGTTGCGCGTGATGCCCGACGCCATGTTGGCCAGCTCGGTGGTGACGGTTTTGCCCAGCAACACGCCACCGGCTTCTCGGCACAGCGCCACCGAGGCGGCATCTGCGGCAGGTTGATGGCCGGCGTAGATTGGCGAACCATACGCGGTGGGCAGATCGACGGTGTCGAAGATGTCTTTCACGCCCAACGGCAAGCCGTGCAGGAGGCCTTGAATCGGGCCGGCGTCGAGCTGCCGCGCGCGGGCCAATGCAGCCTCTGGGTTCAGGTGCGCGAAGGCGTGCAGCTCGGGCTCACGCGCTTCGATGCGTTCCAGGCAGGCACGAACGAGATCGACAGAAGTCAGCTCGCGTCGGGCCAGCAGCCGGGCAGCTTGCCAGGCATCAAGCTGATTCAGGGGAATCGCGTGTGGCGAAGACATTGGCGGCGGCCGTCAAACCGGCTGCAATTCCTTGCGCAAATACTGCAGGGCCAAGGCCGCCAGTGCCAAGCCAAAACCGATCAAGTCGGCCATGGCGCCGGGGTAGGCCAAGGCGAAACCGGCGACGATGAACATCCAGCGTTCGATCAGGTTGGTTTTCTTCAGCGCCCAACCCTGGAAGCCCGCTGCAATGGCCGCAATGCCCGCAGCCGCTGTGAGGCTGACCTGTGCAATCGACCACCAGTTGGCCGCAGCCAGCGCCTTGGTGGAGCCCATCAGCAAGAGGCCCAGCCCGGCCGGGTCGAGCACAAACATGAAGGGCAACAGGAAGGCTGGCACGGTGTATTTCCAGCACTGCAGCGTGGTTTTGTACGGGTCGCCGCCGGTGATGGCCGCCGCGGCAAAAGGTGACAGTGCAGTGGGCGGTGACACCTCCGACAAGACCGCGTAATAAAAGATGAACATGTGCGCAGCAAAATCCGGCACACCGAGCTTGATGAGTGCCGGCGCGGTGATCACGGCACAGATGATGTACGAGGCCGTGACCGGAACCGCCAGGCCCACCACCCAGACCACCAGCGCGGTGTAGATGGCGGTGAGCAGGAGTGAACCTCCGGCGTAGTCGATCACGATGCCGCTGAATTTGAGACCAAGGCCTGTGAGCCCAACCACCCCGACAATGATGCCTGCGCCTGCGCAAGTCGCGCCCACATTGAGCATGCTGACCGAGCCGTTCTCCATGGCCTTGATGAAGGGTGACTGGATGAACTTCGTCCAGAAACCCACGCCGTTGGATTTGAACAAGTCACGCGGCAACAAGGCGGTGTCGTTGCGCAGAAAACTGGTGGCGGCCGACACCACCGTGGCCCAGAACACCGAGAGCACCGGCGAGAAGCCGACCATCATGAAGACGATGATGGAGATCAGCGAAAGAAAGTGAAACCAGTATTTGCGCGTGAGTGACCAAACACCCTCGACCTTTTCAAACACCGCGTGGTGCATGCCGTATTTGCGTGCGTCGATCTCGACCATCAAGAAGAGCGCGAAATAAAACAGGATGGTCGGGATCACCGCCATCAGCAACACGTCGAGGTAACTGATCTTCAAAAACTCGGCGATCAGGAACGCCGCAGCGCCCAGCACGGGTGGCGAGATTATGGCGCCGAGGCCGCCGGCAGCCAGGAGCCCGCCCGCGGCGTTTTTCTCGTAGCCCACCTTCTCGAGCATCGGGTAAGCGACTGCGCCCAGCGTCACTGTGGTGGCAACGCCGGAGCCTGACGGCCCGCCCAGCAGAAACGACGCCAGCACCACCGTGCGGCCTGCACCGGTCGGTTTGCCGCCCATCGCGGAGAAAGAAAAATCGATGTAAAACTTGCCCGCGCCCGAATACTGCAAAAACGCACCAAAAATCGTGAACAGGATGATGAGCGACGACGACACATCCACCGCCACGCCGTAAATGCCTTCGAGCGTCATGTACAACACGCCCATCAGGCGTGCCACTTCATAACCCTTGTGGGTCCATGGCGCGGGCAAATACGGCCCGGCAAGCGCGTAGGCGATGAAGCAGGCGGTGACAAAGGGCATGATCCAGCCACTGGTGCGGCGCATGGCTTCGAGCACCAACAGCACCAGCGCGATGCCGAAAAACACATCCCAGGGCAGCGGCGAGGTGTTGCGATCGCCAAAATCGTCACCACCCGCAATCAGGTACCACACCACCGCGATGGACAAAGCGGCGGCGACCAGGTCCCACCACATCAAACGGTGGCGAAAACCGGTGGCAACCGGGAACAGCAGAAAACACAGCACCAGCACCATGCCCACGTGCACTGGCCGCAGCCACTGCGTGGGGAAAATTGCGTAGGCGGTATAGAGGTGAAAGACCGACATACCCACGGCCGCGAGCGTGACGACCACCGCCAGCCAGCCTCTGAACTTGTTGGCCGCGCCTTCGTCGGCTTCGACAAACGCTTCGGCCTTTTTCAGGGCTTCTTCGCTGATGCCGGGCGCGGGCGCATGCAGGGTGGTGGCGTGGAGGGTGTCGGTCATCGGGCGGGGTCTGCTTAAAAAAAACCCCGCCGAAGGTGGCGGGGTGGGTGCAGGGTCTGTCGCAATCGCTGCGTCAGGGGTTCAGTTCAATTCAATTCAGCTTGATGCCTTTTTCAGCAAAGTATTTGATCGCGCCGGGGTGGAAGGGGATCGGCGTGGCGGCGTTGGTTTGCGTCTCGAGCTTGAAGTTTTCCGCTTCCTTGTGCGCGGCGACCAGGTCGGCCTTCTTGTCAAAAATCGTTTTCACGATGTTGTACGCGGTTTTTTCGTCCATGCTGTCAGGCGCGACCAGGATGTTCATCACCGTGGCCTGTTTGTTGTCGGCCTCCATGCCGCGGTACATGGCTTTTGGAATACTGTCTTCCACATACAGGTTGCCGTACTTCTTGTTCATGGCGGCCACGGTTTCAGAGTGGTCCACCATCTTGATTTTGGTGCCGGGCGTGTTGGCCAGGTCAGTCACGGCAGCAGTGGGCAGGCCGCCAACCCAGAAGTAGGCGTCAATCTTGCCGTCTTTGATGGCGTTGGTGGACTCGGCCGCGCCCAGGCGCTCGCGTTTCATGTCTTTGTCTTTGTCCAGGCCCGCCGCTTCGATGACGCGGAAAGCCATGACTTCGGTGGCGCTGCCGGGGGAGCCGGTGGAGACGCGTTTGCCCTTGAGGTCGGCCATCTTGTTGATGCCCTTGCCGTCAATCGTCACCACATGCATCCGGTTGGGGTAGAGCACCATCAGGGTCTTCATGGCCACTTTCTGGCCCTTGAACTTGTCTTCACCCTTGTAGGCGTCTAAAGAAGCGTCTGTCATGGCGAAGGCAACATAAGGTTTGCCGCTGCCAATCAGTTTCAGGTTGTCCACCGAGCCGCCGGTGACTTCGGCGGTGGCGGTGAGGCCCGGAATGTTCTTTTGCAAAGCTGCCGCCAGCGCGCCACCCAGCGGGTAATACACGCCGCCCGTGCCGCCTGTGGCGATGGAAAGTTGCTGCGCGCCTGCAGCGGCAAACAGGCCCAGCGCCGCTGCGGAAAAAACTGCTATTTTCAGGATGGATTTCATGGGGTGCCCGATTCTGGTTGCGAAAGAATTCATTCTGCCATCGCGCGTCAAAATCCAGCTAATCGCTTTCCCTCACGCGGCCAATTGGGTGCCTCAGCCGGGCAGTGAGTCGATTAAGATAAAAACCCGGCCAAAAACAGGAACCTGAATGACGCAAACCGTGCGCGTGAACCATGTCGATATCGCCTACCAGTGGGACGGCGCGCCCGACGGCCCGGTGGTTGTGCTCAACAACAGCCTGATGTCCAATTTCAACATGTGGGACGAAACCGTACCCGCCCTGGCCGACAAATACCGCATTTTGCGTTATGACACACGCGGGCATGGCCGCTCGGGTGTGACGCCAGGCCCCTACAGTATTGCCTCGCTCTCGGAAGATTTGATCGCGCTGCTGTACGCCCTCAAGGTCAGCAAAGCCCACGTGGTGGGCCTCTCGATGGGGGGCATGATCGCGCAGTATGTGGGCGCGAATTGCCCACAGCGCGTGTTGTCGCTCGGTCTTTGCAACAGCGCCAGCGAAATGCCGCCACGCAGCCTCTGGGCAGAGCGCATCGACAACGCCCAGAAGGGCGGCGTTGCGGCGCTGGTGGACGGCACGATCAAACGCTGGTTCCGCGAAGGTTTCATCGCACGCGCGCCGGAAACCATCGAGCGGGTGCGGCAGATGGTTCTGGCCACCACGGTAGAGGGATACATCGCCAATGCCAGCGCCGTGCGTGACATGTCGCAGACGACCATGTTGCTCAAAATCAAGGCCCCCACCCTGGTAATGACGGGCCGCCAGGACCCGGCCTGTACGGTGGAGCAGGGCACCGTGTTGCACCGCATGATTGACGGCTCGAAGTTCATCATCATCGAAGACGCGGCGCACATCTCCAACATCGAACAGCCAGAAGTGTTCAACCGCAACCTGCGGCAGTTTCTGGACTCGGTTTAATTCGGTTCAACCAAAAAACCCCACTGAGGAACCCCATGACCCGTCCTTCACGCCTTCGCCGCGCCACACTGTGTATCGCCATCACTGCCGCAACAGCAACTTTGCTTTTGGCTCAAAACGCCAACGCGCAGGCTTTCCCCAACAAGGCCGTGAAACTGGTGGTACCACTCACCGCAGGTTCGGGCGCCGATATCGCCGCGCGCATCTTGGCCAAGTCGCTCACCGAGATCTGGAAACAACCTGTGGTGGTAGAAAACCGGCCCGGTGCGGGCGGCCTTTTGGGCACGGGTGTGGTCGCGCAGGCACCCGCAGATGGTTACACCCTGATGGTGCAGTCGGCCTCGTATTCAGCCAACCCGGCCATCTATAAAAAGCTTCCATATGACCTGGCCAAACCGCTGGTGGACGTAGCCTTCATCGGCATGACCCCCTACGTGATGGTGACTGCCGCCAATGGCCCCTACCAAAGCATCAAAGACCTGGTGGGCGACTCCAAGGCCAAACCCGGCGCAGTCGCCTTTGCCTCGGCGGGCCTGGGCAGCTCAACCCATTTGGCAGCAGAGCATTTCAACCAGACCAGCGGGATCCAGATGGTGCACATCCCCTACCAGGGCTCGCCGCAAGCCATGCAAGATACGATGGCAGGGCGCACCGCGTTTTACATGGCTCCGCTAGATGCCGCCATCGGGCACGTCAAAGGCGGGCGGCTCAAAGCGCTGGGCGTGACCACACCCACCCGCTCTGACGCGGCGAGTGATATCCCCACGGTGGCTGAGCAAGGCATGGCGGGGTTCGACCTGAGCCTGTGGTTTGGCCTGTGGGCGCCACCCGAGATGCCCGCTGCACTCACGCAGCAAATCAACGCCGACCTCAACAAAGCCCTGGCTGATCCAGAAGTGATCGCCGCCCTGGGGAAAGGTGGCACCGCCATCAAAAAGATGAGCCCTGCAGAATTCAGTGGGTTTGTGAAAAGTGAAACGGTGAAATTTCAGAAGATTGCTCGGGATGCAAAGCTCGAGCCGCAGTAAGCAGGCTCGCCGCAGATTGAACGCGGCTGGAATTGCCATGACGCATGGGGCATCTGGTAACCAATTGCCCATGACATGCCACGCAGCGCGCAACCTGCGTTGGCACGACCGCTAGACGTTTCAATTCTCGCCCGGTGCGCGTCGATAGATGACGTGGTACACCAACCCCACCAGCACACTGCCGCCGATGATGTTGCCCAGGATGACTGGCACAAGGTTGCTGAAGAAGGCAGCCCAGGTCACTGCATGGGCGGTCACTCCGCTGGTCCCGAAAGCCTGCAGCAGCATGGCGAGCGGAAAAAAATACATGTTGGCAACACTGTGTTCGAAGCCGGCCGCAACAAAAGCAGAAATCGGAAAGACGATGGCCACGGCCTTGTCGACAACGCTTCGTCCGGCAAGCGCCATCCACACGGCCATGCAGACCAGCACATTGCAAAGGATGCCCTTGACGAAGGACGTCCAGAACGGCATCGCTGCCTTGGCTTCGGCAATCCTGATGTATTCCTGGGCAATGGCACCGTGGTTCATCTCGGGATGGCGGGAGAGAAAAACCAACAGCGCCAGTCCGGCTGCGCCGATGAAATTGCCAAGACAAACAATCGCCCAGTTTCGCAGCAGCCCATGGGTGGAAATCTTCCCGTCCGCCCAAGCCAGGGCCAACAGATTGTTCCCGGTGAACAACTCTGCGCCAGCCACAATTACAAGAATCAACCCCAAAGAAAATACCACCCCGCCGAGGACCTGACTGGTGGCAAAACCCAAAGCAGGGTCGGATTTGATGATCACAAAATAAAGCGCACCCAAGCCGATAAAGGCACCCGCCAATACACCCAGCATCAACATGGGAAGCAGCGGCAGGCGTGCCTTGGCCACACCAATGGATTCGACTCGCGCGGCGATTTCT
>JANNMM010000319.1:0-8044 GCA_031397915.1 Rhodoferax sp.
GTGCGGCTTCTGAAGGGGCTGTCCACGCCAGGCTTGCCAAAGTCGCCCCGGTTGATGCGGATTTGCTCCACGGTTTGTTCGTCCACATACGCGTGGCCGGCTTCAATGAGGTATTCCGCCGCGCGGACCATGAAGCCGAAATAATCGCTGGCCTGGTAGGGCGCTGCATCTTTGCTGCCGTTCCAGTCGAAGCCCAGCCATTTGACGGACTCTTGGATCGAGTTGACGAACTCGAGGTTTTCTTTCTCGGGGTTGGTGTCGTCAAAACGCAAGTGGCACACGCCACCGTAGTCGCGCGCCAGGCCGAAATTCAGGCAAATGCTTTTGGCGTGGCCAATGTGCAGGTAACCGTTGGGCTCAGGCGGGAAACGGGTGCGGATTTTGGCAGGGTCGGGCTGGCCCTTGGCGTGGTGGGCGGCGTCGCCGGGGCTGCCGCCCCATTGGCGTGGGGCATAAGTGCCCTTTTCCAGGTCGTTTTCGATGATCTGGCGCAGGAAATTGCTGGGTTTGGCGTTGGCAGGGGGAGTTGCAGGGGTGGGGGCGCTCATGGGCCAATTCTAGGGCGCAGGGCGCGGCTGTTACATCTGGCAATTGTCTTCACACGCCAGAGGTGGTCCCAGACAAACTTGGCGCGTTAAATGGTCATGGGCCAATCCCCTGGACCATCAACTGAAGGAGCCATTCATGACAACTCGAAATTCTCTCGGAAAACTGGTGGGTGCTGGCGCGCTGGCCCTGGCCGGCCTTGGCGCGGGCAGCAGCGCCTCGGCACAAGACGTGTACTGGTCTGTGGGCTTGGGCGCACCTGGCGTGCAGGTGGCCTTGAGCAATGCGCCCGCCGTGCCGTATTACCCCCGCACCTATGTGGTGCAGCCGCAGCCGGTTTATGTGCACCCGGCGCCTGTTCACCATGCCTACCCCGTGTACACGCCGGTTTACCCGCGCGGTTATAGCGCCGGGTATGGCCATGGATACGGATATGGTCGTCCGGTCGTGATCGCCCAACCTCCTGTTCATACGGGTTGGCACCCGGGTAACCGCGGTTGGCATCGTGGCCACGGATACGGACAGGGACATGGGCAGGTTCAGCATCGCGACCATGAACAAGTCCGTGGCGTTCTGCGCATAGAAGCTGCGCGCCCAGATCTGGTTCCGGCACCGCACCGCGGCGGCCGTCACTGACCAAAGCGCGGGCCGTTTTTAATGAACTCGTCTTCTGCGGGTGAATTGAGGCGGCCCAGCGCGTTGTTGCGGTAAGGGAAACGGCCAAATTCCGCGATGATGTCGCGGTGCTCGACGGCAAACTTCATGTTGCCGTCGAGCGTCGGTTTGAGCTCGCCGGGCACGTCGGCTTGAAGCGCCGTGAACCGTTTCACGCATTCATCCTGCAGCGCGAGATTTTCAGAGTGCATGAGCGGCATGTAGAGAAACAGGCGGCCAACCCAGGGCAAACGACGGTCCATGCCCACATCCAGCGCCTGCATCACCAACGCCTGCGCCAAAACATCACCCGAGAAGGCGCGTGCCTGGCCTCGGAATACGTTTCGGGTGAATTGGTCCAGAAGAATCACCAGCGCCAACCGACTCCGGGGTTCGTTGGCCCAGGACTGCAAACCCTCCGCCAGCGCCTTGTGAACCCATTCGCCAAACCGCGCGTTGACCGTCTCATCGAGTTCAGCGCCGCCGCCCCACCAGAGTTTGCCCCGGTTGTCGCTGGGCCAGCCCAGCCGCAAGCCGTCGCCGAACCAGAAGTCGAGGACGGATTCAGGCCCCTGGACCTGGCGGTTGCTCAAAGAGCCTGAGGCTGGGGTGATGTCCGGCAAAGGCCTTGCGCTCGTGGAGGAACCCGGTGTCTAGAACCGGTAAATGGCCGACAAATGCAGTCGAATCGGATGGTTCACGGTTTCGGCACTGTCTGCCTTCAGAACATACGCCAAGTCTGCCGAAAGTTCAAATTTTTGGTAGTTCCAGCGCAAACCGGTGCCCACGCTCAACAAGCTTTCCGTGACGCCCGACAAGAGGCCGTTTGACCCGACCTGACCGCCATCCATAAAGATAACCGGCCGCAGCTGTGCGGCAAACATGTCCGGGCCCAAGGCCTCAAAGTTCCAGAGCACACCGTAATCGCCGCGCACCCTGGAGTCAGCAAAACCACGCACCGAGCCCACGCCACCCAGGCTGAATTTTTCGCCGGCAATGAGGCTGTTGCTGCTGAGCTGCCCGCGCAGCCGCCCGGTGTACGACCAGGCGCCTTCGCGGTAAACCAGATCAAGGCCGTAGCGCCAGGCCTGCCATTTTTGATCGGCCGGGGCCAGCACTTGCCCTGCGTAGTTGGCGTCTGAGTTGGCGGTGCCGCCGTCGAGGTTGAAGGCGTATTCCAGGTTGCCGGCAATGCTGCCCCATGGTTCTTCACGCTTGAAGTTGTACCGCGCCGAGAGCGGCCGGGAGCCCACGTTTTGGTCTGGCAAGCCGGGAATGGTGTTGGGCAAATCGGACTCAAAGTGCCGGTCGTCCAGCGCCACACTCACGGTCTGCATCAGCGGCCCGGTGCGTGGCAATGACTTGGTGAGTCGCACGCCCATGAACTGGCCGCGGCCCGTCACGTCGGGCCCGCCCGGCGCGGCGGCGCCGGAGTTGATGTTGGAGTTGGTGTAGTAGGCGGAGAGGTTCAAGCCCCTGCCGTAAATCGGAAACTGGTAGTACGCACCGAAGAGGGTGACCTTGTCGATTTTGGTGGGGTCGGTGGTGTATGACAACGACGCCACGTGGTCCTTGTCAAACAGGTTGGCATGCTGGAAGCCGGCCGTTACCCGCGACATGCTGTCGTCGGGGCTCTTGTTGCCTATCGGCAGATTCCCGGTGTAGCCCACAAAATAACTCAGTGGGTTGGCGTCTTTGACCTTGAGGGCCGCGTCCACAGAATCGGGCTTGGCAGACTCCTTGAAGGTGACCGTCACGTGTTTGGCGGGGTTTGAATTTCCGGCGGTCAGGTCTGCGCCAATTTCCCGAATGTCGGGAACGCTGCCTTCAAGCAACGTGGGCAGGCTGCGGCGGATGTTGTCGCTGGTGAAATGCTCGTTGCCGGTAACGCTGACCACGCCAACCGTGAACTGGATGATCTGCAGCGTAACTTTGCCATCCGCCGGTTTTTGCACGGGAACAAAAACCCGGTGAAACGCATAACCTTCAGCACGCATGGCTTTTTCCAGCGCGACGGCAGCTTGCTCGATCTGGCTCAAGGCGCGTTTTTCACCGGTGAAGGGCGCCAGCAGGGCAGCGGTATCTGCGTCAGACAGGGGGTTTTTGCCGTCTATGACATAGCTGCGAATGTCCAGCAGCGGCTCGGCGACATTGAAGGCGGCAGGTGGCGCGAGTAATTGTTGCGCGGTTGCGGGCTGTGGTCCAAGCCCGGCTACCGTGAGGGCCAGAAACAAAGCTGAGCGTACTGGTATGGAAGTTGGGGGCATGTTCATCCGTGTTTCAAAGCCTGCAGATTTCCTGGCCGGGTTGCCCCAGGGTGGCACCAAACAGCTGGAGGATACGCGTGTCACTTTGGGTGAAGAATTCAGGGATGGGGAAGGGGTCGTCACTGAGGAAGCGGGGAACCGACTCAAGCCGCCTTGGAATATTGTCCGCGCCGACAAAACCGGTTTCGCCCACACCAAAGTCGCTGCGCCCGAGTGTGGTGGCGAGGGCCACGTGGCCATCGCGCACAAACAAATAGAGCCCGTCCTCGCCTGTTGACACTTGTGTGCCAAAGAGGTTGTTCCAGTCGATGTCGACTTGGTCAGGCCTCGGTGCCGGGAAGTTGAGCATGAACTCGGGGGCAGTGGCCAGCAGGCGCGCGGACTGGTCGTTGCCGACAAAACCGGTGTTGTCCAAAATCACCTCGAGCTCGGCAGAAGGCGCCTTGAAATAGGTGGCGCCTTGCCAGGTTCGCATGAAAAGGCCATCGTTGCGGTTGGGCCCGGTGGCGCCGGGTGGGCTTGCTTCGGCTGGCGTTGCTTCAAGCGACGCGTCCACACAAGGCCCCTCACAGCTGATGTCCATGCCGGTCCCGCGAATACCCACGGTAGAGGTTCGGGTTTGGATAAAGACCAAATTGGGATCGGATTTGGCGATCAGGCCCGTGAAGACCCGCAAGCCACCCCGCAAGAGCTGCAGGCCAAAGTTGTCAGGCTCTTTGGTGCGTTTGTAGGTAAACCCGTTGATCCGGAAGACGGTTTGGGGGTTGAGCGACAGCCTGGACTGGTCGCGAAAACCCAGCACGGCAATGCCTTCCGTGCCGGTCTTGATTTCGTCACCCTTGTAAAGCGGTGAGCCGTCTTCAAGCCGCCGCTGGGGCTTGCCAAATTGCACGGCCGTCGCTTCGCCCGTGACTTTGACAACGCGGGCAACGACGCTGTCAGAGGGTGGCACGGCAACCGGCGGGGTGGGCCGGCCTTGTGCGGCGCGTTCGTCCAGGCGGCAGTCTTCGCCGCAAATCCGGGCGTCGAAACTGGTGCCCCGAATGCCAATGGTGGCGGTTGAGGTAGTGAACTGGACAGCGCCCGGCCTGCGCTGGTTGATGAGGCCGGTGACAGCCCGCAATCCACCTTTGAGCAGCCGCAGTAGCGCCACTTCAGTGCCGGCGTTATGGGCGTATTTTTCAACCGCAAAACTGGTGGACGGCCGTAAGGTGACCTTGCTGCCATCTGAAAACACCAGCACAGCAAAGCCTTTTTCGGTGGTCGTGATGACATCACCTTCGCCAATCGCGTCACCCCGGCCCAAAAACCGCAGGGCACCGCCGGACTGTTGCGCTGTCGCC
This sequence comes from Rhodoferax sp., assembly GCA_031397915.1. Lineage (GTDB taxonomy): Bacteria > Pseudomonadota > Gammaproteobacteria > Burkholderiales > Burkholderiaceae_C > JANYCG01. The sequence goes on from JANNMM010000319.1 coordinate 4,811, forward strand.
ATGCCCTGCAGGTGCTGGATTTCGCCGGCTTTTTGCTGTGCCACCGCCGGTGGCGCGATGAATGCGGCACCGGCCGCGATGAAAAGGGCGAAGGCGGCCCGAGGCACCCCCATCGTCGGGAGCAAAGGGCGCGCTGTATTCATGGTCATTTTGGCAAACCCTTCAATAGCATTGGTTCAGGCCGCGCCGGCGGCTGCCATAGGTCAGGGTTCCATCCTCGGAGAGTGTGAGTTCACCGTATTCGTCATAGTCATTGAAGTTGAAGAAAATGTCGGAGACGTAGAGATTCAGCAAGGCCGAATAGGGATCAAATGGGACGCTGGGATTGGCCCCGGCAGACACGTTGAACGGACCGATCAAACCGGCCGTGCACCCGTTGCAGGGCCCACCCAGGTTAATGTTACCGCCGTTGGTGGCGGTGATGTACGCGCCCGCTCCCCCAGGGGTAATGGTCAGCCCGCCGGATGCGGCCAGATTGAAGGCATTGGTTGCCACCACCGTGGCAGGTGCGCCGCCGCCAATCACGGCCATGTTGCCGTTGGTCGCCGCCATGTTGATGGTGCCTGCCGTCACGTTGGCGAATGACGTTGAGCCCGCGCCCGCAATAACGAGAATGGAGCCGTTGGAGACGCCGTTAAGGAAAAGCGGGTCCATCGCGGCGGAACCCGCCGCGCCACCCAGTACTTCGATTGGCCCGTTGAGCGTGCTGACCAGCATCGTTCCGGTGGTCGGGGTGCCCGCGAGCAGTTTCGAACTGGCCGCTGCAGTGGCGCCGCCCTGGATGGTCAAACCACCCACCACAATGGTCTGGTCGCCGACGGAACCAACCAGCGATTCACCCAAGGCGTTCACGTCGCCAATTTTCATTGTTCCGGCGTTGAAATAATTCATGGCAATGGTCTGCGTGCCCCCCGCCATCAATCGGGCCGACGAACCGGCTGCGCCACTGAAATTGGCTACGGTCAAAGTTGCAGGCGCCACACCGCCGTTGAGCGTGAATACCTGGTTGCCCACCGCAGAAACTTCCGCCCGGGTGGCTGCGCCATTGGTCGAGGCCAGGGTGATCGACAGGGCGTCAGCCGTGATGTTCTGGTTGGCCCCCGAGGTGATGCGCGTGCTGGTTCCGCCGTCGTTGCTGATGCCGATCACATCGCCTACAACGATAGATTGCCCTCCGGTACCCGACTCAATGCTGGTGATGCCAGCGCCTGCTGTTGGAGCCTGCAACACCAATGCACCTTGGGTAGAGATGGTTTGGTTGCCACCGACAGCCTGCTCCTTGATCCAGGTGTCTGAGCCGAAACCGCCCCCGGTGATCACGATGCCCGCCGTTGCGTTGACGAACTGCAGTCCGCCCGTGGTGTTGCGGATACCGGTTTCGTTCAGGCCAGGTGCCGACCCGGAGCCGCCTGTGATGTTCAAGGCACCGACGGTGTTGATGGTCTGGCCGGTAGAGGTTGACATCAGCAACGCACCCGAGGCGTCACCAGCGCCGCCCACCAACGTGATACCGGTCGAGCTCGAAATTGACTGCCCACCGCCCGAAGAAATTTTTGCATAGGCGTTGTTGCCGGTACCACCTTGCAAAGCGATCAAATTGGTTTGGTCAAAGGAGAACGTGGAGTTGAGGTTGCCGATGGTCTGGAAGCCCGCCGCCGTGGAGATTTCCGCGAATGCGCCACTTGCGCCGCCTGAGACAGCGAAGTTTTGACCTGCGTCGACGGTCTGACCTGTGGCAGCCCTGATCCAAGCCGCTGAACCGGTGCCCGAGCCACCCCTCACCAGGATGTTGTCACCCGGATTGACGCTGCTGTTGGCATTTCGCGCATTGCCGATGGTTTGGAAACCACCGGTTGATTCAATCGAAGCAGTCATGTTCGCTCCGGTGCCGCCCAGAACAGAAATGTCAGCGCCGGCTTCCAGGGTCTGCGACCCAGCGGCCTGAATGCGGGCGGTGCCCCCCAAACCGGCTTGCACCAGAATGTTTTGGGTTGGCACATTCGAGCTGGTGTTGTTTTCCCCAATGCTTTGGCTTTGCCCAAGGCCCGTGGAAAGAATTTCTGCATTCGCCCCCAAGCCTGATCCGCCAACGACGCGAACGTCTCCAACCGTACGCAGAGTCTGGCTTCCCACCGCGCGCAACGATGCATACGCGCCGGCGCCGGTGCCACCCAGCACCGCAATTTGATCGGTCAGCGGCGGGCAGTTGAAGTTGATGCACTGGTTGCCGATGTTTTGCGACGATGTAGTGGCCACGATCTCGGCAAAGGCGCCGGTTCCGCTGCCACCTTGTATGGTCACACTGCCCGTTGGGGACGGAATGCTTTGCGAGGTGCCCGTGATGGAGGCACTTGCACCAAGGCCCGATCCGCCAGCGATGGTGATGTTGTTGGCGCCCTGCGAGAACGACTGGGAAAACACCGCTTGAAGTTTTGCCGTTGCGCCATCCGATGCGCCGCCCTGGAGAACCAGGTTGTTGCCAACCGTGAGCGTTTGGGAACCCGCAGAGGTCATGCCAGCCGTTGCGCCCGCGATGCCAGCCGATCCGCCCGTGACCAGAATGTCATGGCTGGCCTGGAAGTTCTGACCTGATGTGGAGGTGGCATTGATCAGCGCGCTGCCGCCATTTGCGGTTACCTTGAGGTCGTTCCCGGCATTGACCTGGTTGTAGGCGCCTTGCACCAGTGCGTTTGCACCAACGGCCGTTCCCGCCGTGATTTCTACGTTGCGGTTGGCCTGCAGGTAGGTGGTATTGCCCAGAATAGTCACAGCGGCTGCGGCTGCATTGTCTGCCGTCACCAAAATGTCCCGGCCGGCCTGCAACAAGACCTGACCCGTCGCGGCGATCGTGCGCGGAGCACCGCTGGCCTGAATCGTCAGGTCTGCGCCGGCAGCCTGGTTGTAGGCAGCGTTCAGCGTAAGGTTGGTCACGTTGAGAATGTCGCTGGCAACCCGGATGCCGCCATCGGTAGACGCCAGTTCAAAGCTCCCGGTCAGCGCGGGATTGACGCCGCTCAACACCAGGTCCGTGCCACTTCGGGTGACGCTCAAACCGGCGTAGTTGCTGTTGGTCACGGCAATCGAGCCCGTGCCACCCGCAGAGCTGGTGATCGACAGGTTGGTCACGGGGGTGATGCCCGCGTCTACTGCAATTTCGTTTTTGGCATCGAGGTTCAACGAAAACGCCCCGCTCGTCAACAGCGGTGCTGCCCCGGTTCCTATGCTTCCGTTGCC
>JANNMM010000362.1:0-4928 GCA_031397915.1 Rhodoferax sp.
TGAGATCCGCCGTCGCATCCTGCTGGCTTTCGAGGCCGCGGAGCGCGCACGTCGGTTTGCTTTTGTCGCTAGCTGCAATCAGCTGAGCCCTCTATTCTATACCGGGATTTAAAACCCTGTAAAATTAAAGGTCTTTGCTAAATCGTCTTGTCTTTTTTACCTACTGGCTTCAAAGACCTGACTGTTTTAAGCAGAGCCTCGAATTATATGATGGTTTTAACCAAACCGTCAACAAACCGAAAACTAATTACCACTCATTTTGCCTTCGATACCCTCCCGGGAATTTCGCTGGTCTTTGCGCATTGCTGCACTGTTTTGAGCAGAGCCCGCAACTATAGCACGCCTTTATTGAGAGCGGGTAGGTTCTTTACCTTTTCTTTCGAAGACGCCACGAGTTTTGGCTTCGATAAGTCCGGAGAATCGACTTCATAGAACGTAGATATAAGCATCCTCCGCTACAAGTCTTGAGACGATTCTTGTAAGCATCAATGGCCGCGAAGAGCCTACTCAATTTCTCAAGAACCCGCGAGCAACGTGTGCGGGCCTTGACTCAATGCTGCGCCGACACTTCCCGGGACCCCCAATGGACGGACGTCATGCTCGGCGCGTCCACACCTTTGTGGATTCTCCTGGGCTCGTCCGGAAAGTCATTCCGCCTTCAAAGCCAATGCCAAGTCATAAAGCGTATTTTTGGGCTCCCCTGTTATTTCTGCCGCGAGCCTAACCGCTGTTTTGAGGGGCAACTCCGACAACAGCAATTTCAAGACTTTATGGTCATTGTCGGAGGCGGCGGCCTTTTCTGCCGGATGAATGACCAGAGCAAATTCACCCCGTACCCGACTTGAGCTGTGTGCAAGCCAGGCTGGGAAGTCCTCTGCCTGAAGCGTCACAATTTCTTCGAATTGTTTGGTCAATTCACGCCCCACAGTAAGGGAGCGCGAGCCCAGTTCGGCCAATGCCAGTGCTGCCGACTCGATGCGGTGCGGCGCTTCAAGCACCACAACGCAGCAGGGCTCTTGTTCAAGATTTCGCACGAACTCAACCCGCTGAGTGGCCTTGACAGGAAGAAAGCCGGCAAACCAAAATCCCTGCGCGTCGGCTCCATCCAGTGAGACACCCGCAACGCTCAGCAATGCAGTTACAGAGCTTGCGCCCGGGACTGGAATGACCTGAAGGCCGTGGGAGCGCACGACCGCAGCCAGGCGGGCGCCCGGGTCACTGACGCCCGGCGTACCGGCATCACTCACAAAAGCCACCCGTTGGCCGTCGCGCAGTCGGTCGACGACAGAAACTGACGCTGCTGCTTCATTGTGCTGGTGGACGGCCAGTAGTTGCGACGACTGCTTGTCTATGCCAAATGCACGCAACATGGAATGCGAGTGCCTCGTGTCCTCACAGGCAATGGTTTCTGCCAAGCTCAACACGTGCAACGCCCTCAGGCTGATGTCTGCCAGATTGCCAATAGGCGTCGCCACCATGTACAGCGCGCTGCGCGGATAATGCTGCGATGACGCAGCGTCGTTTGCAGCGGCAAGTGCCAAGCCGTAGGTGTTGATTGAAACCACAGTGCCTCCCATTTTGAATTTGACTGACACCACGCCCTCATCCACTGGAATTCAACGGCGAACCACCAAACAGGTGGGAGACGCAGCTGAAAACAAAGCCTTGCGCTACCTGCAAGACGCAGGCTTGCGCTTGATCCAGCGCAATTATCGAACCCCCGGGCGAGGAGGAGGCGAAATCGATCTGATCATGTGCGAGGCCGACGGCACAACTGCCTTTGTGGAGGTCAGGCAGCGTGCATCGTCCAGCCACGGAGGGGCGGCAGCCAGCGTGGGCGCTGCCAAACAGCGCCGCATTGTTTTTGCCGCTCGGTTTTATCTGGCGCGACTGGCCAATACGCCTCCGTGCCGCTTTGATGTGGTCACCATCGAAGGTGACTCGGTGACATGGCTACGCGGCGCGTTTGACGCCGGCTAACCTGCAACCTAGTGCGCCTGCCAAATGGCGCCACCTGCGACCCGTTGCAAGTCGTCACAGACCGCGCGGTTATCATCGAGTTCATGCTGGAACAACGCATTCAACAACATTTCATCGACAGCGCAGACCTGAAATATCAGTCGGCGCAGGCATTGAGCAAACCTATTGCTTTGGCTGTCGAGGCGATACTTGCCTGCGTCACCAGTGGCGGCAAAGTTTTGGCTTGCGGCAACGGCGGGTCCGCCGCTGACGCCCAGCATTTTGCTGCCGAGTTTGTCGGGCGTTTCGAACGTGAACGCCCGGAACTTGGCGCCATCGCGCTGACGACGGACAGCTCAATTCTGTCGTCTATTGCCAATGACTACGACTACAGCGTGGTGTTTTCCAAGCAGGTGCGGGCATTGGGTTCAGCCGGCGACGTGTTGCTCGCCATATCGACCAGCGGGAACTCGGCCAACGTCTTGGCCGCCATCGAGGCTGCCCACGAGCGCGAAATGACAGTCGTGGCTTTGACAGGTCGCAATGGCGGGAAAGTTGCGCATGTCCTGCGCGACACCGACGTTCACATCTGTGTGCCGAATGAGCGGACGATCCGCATACAGGAAGTGCACATCCTCGTGATCCACAGCATCTGCGACGCTGTAGACCATCAATTACTTGGCGAACAGGAATCAGCAGAATGAAAAACGAATTGAAATTCCGCAGTCAAATGCTCAAAACCTTCAACACCGTGATCGCAGCGGTGTGCTTCGTCTGTGGCTTGAGCGCATGTGTGCCCTTGGTGCCATTAATGGTCGGTGGCGCAGTGGTTGGCGGCAGTCTGGTCGCAACTGACCGACGCACCTCTGGCGCACAACTGGAAGATGAAGGCGTCGAACTGCGGGGTAGTGCGAGGGTGCGTGAAATCCTGGGCGACCGGGCTCATGTGAACATCACCAGCTATAACCGCCAGGTCTTGCTGTCTGGGGAGGTCCCGACTGCCCAGGACAAACAGTTGGTAGAGCAAACCATGGCCAGGGTTGAAAATGTGAAGGCCATCGTCAACGAACTGGCGGTTTTGGGCAACTCAACCTTGGCTCAGCGGTCTTCCGACTCGCTGGTTACCGGAAAGGTTAAGGCTGGTATGGTGGACGCCAAAGATCTGTATGCCAATGCCTTCAAGGTGGTCACTGAACGTGGAACAACCTATCTGATGGGCCGCGTCACCCAGCGCGAAGCCGATCGTGCCACTGAAATCGCCCGGGCAGTGGGTGGCGTGCAGCGCCTCGTACGCGTACTGGAAATCATTTCCGAGGACGAACTCAAGCGGCTCTTGCCGGATCCCGCGCCCCAGCGGTAGAAGCGGCAAGTTACTGCCAGGAAAGGGACCTTATTTCAATCGCTTGATCAGGCTCGACGTGTCCCAGCGCTGGCCACCCAGCTCCTGAACATCGGCATAAAACTGGTCCACAAGGGCCGTTACCGGTAACTTTGCCCCGTTGCGCTTGGCCTCGTCCAGTACGAGGCCCAGATCCTTGCGCATCCAGTCGACGGCAAAGCCGAAGTCGAACTTGCCAGCCACCATGGTTTTTCCCCGGTTGTCCATTTGCCAGCTTTGCGCCGCACCTTTGCCGATAACGTCCAGAACCTGGTTCATATCCAGCCCTGCACGCTGGCCGAATGCGATCGCCTCACTTAGGCCCTGCACCAGCCCTGCAATACATATCTGGTTCACCATTTTGGCCAGTTGACCTGCGCCACTGGGCCCCAACAGGGTAAATGCGCGAGAAAACGCCATTGCCGTTGGCATTACCGATTCAAAGGCAGCCGTGTCGCCGCCGCACATCACGGTTAGAAGGCCGTTTTGGGCGCCGGCCTGGCCGCCCGAAACAGGCGCATCAATGAAGTGAAATCCGGCCTTGCAGGCAGCGGCTGAAAGCTCGCGCGCAACGTCTGCGGAAGCTGTCGTGTGGTCTACAAATACCGAGCCGGCCTTCATGCCGGCAAACGCGCCATCGGGTCCCAATACAACACTGCGCAAATCAGCATCATTGCCAACACAGCAAAACACGATATCGGCATTCTGGGCAGCCTCACGCGGTGTCACGGTGTGCCTGCCGCCCTTGAATTCGGCGCACCAAGCCAATGATTTGGCTGGCGTGCGGTTGTAAACCGTGGTTTGATGCCCCGCGCTGGCGAGGTGGCCGGCCATGGGATAGCCCATGACACCCAGGCCCAAAAAGGCGACTTTGCGAGAAGGGACGGTTTCGTAGGTTTTGGGATTGATGGTGGACATGGATGGCGTCAAACAATTGCAAAATTTTCGGTGCCGGCGCTCAAGTCGTGTGACTTGCCACGCTGGCTGTTGAGTTTGATCTGCAGCCGCAGATCATTGAGGGAGTCAGCGTTGCGCAAGGCGTCTTCATAACTGATGATGTTGTTTTCATAGGCGTCAAACAAAGCCTGGTCAAACGTTTGCATCCCCAGGTTACGGCTTTTCTTCATGATTTCCTTGATTTCGGTGACATCACCTTTGAAAATCAAATCGGAAATCAAGGGCGTGTTCAACATGATTTCGATGGCCGCCGTTCTACCTTTGCCATCTTCTTTAGCGACCAAACGCTGCGATACAAATGCGCGCAAGTTGAGCGACAAATCCATCAACAATTGAGTGCGTCGTTCTTCAGGGAAAAAGTTGATAATCCGATCGAGTGCCTGATTGGCGCTGTTGGCATGTAAAGTGGCCAAGCACAGGTGACCCGTTTCCGCAAAAGCAATGGCATGCTCCATCGTCTCGCGGTCACGAATCTCACCCATCAAAATCACATCAGGCGCTTGGCGCAATGAGTTTTTCAACGCAGCACCCCAGCTCTCCGTGTCCGTGCCCACTTCGCGCTGGGTAATCACACAGTTTTTGTGCGGGTGAACAAACTCAATCGGGTCTTCAATACTGACGATATGGCCATAGC
>JANNMM010000363.1:0-5952 GCA_031397915.1 Rhodoferax sp.
CTGTTCGATATTCAGATAATTTATCTGACGGCTATCAGAGTGCTGAGGCGTGATAATGTGACGCACTGACGCTGTATCAACAGCAGAGGTCTGAGTTACTAATTTTTTCCAAAGGTGTATAACAATGAGTAATTTGATTGAAATTCAAAGTCAGATCGATAAGCTGACCAAACAAGCCAGCGAAATCAAGGCCCGCGAGTTTAACAAAACCGTGCAGGACATAGTCGCCAAAATGAATGCTTTTGGTATTTCCCTGAAGAATCTGCAACAGGCTTTGGGCGGTAAGCGGCTGCAGGTAAAGGGCCGGGCGGCAAAGACAAAAGCAGGCGGTTCGGCGAAGGTTGCTGGCCGAAAATCATCGCCCAAATTGAAAAGCAAATCAGCCGGCAGCGTTGTTGCGGCCAAGTTCATCGGCCCCAACGGGGAAAGCTGGAGTGGCCGCGGATTGATGCCGCGCTGGTTGTCGGCATTGGTGGCGCAAGGCCAGGCCAAGGAAAATTTCGCGGTCAATCGTTGATCGGTTGCAGGCCAGTCGATCAAGAGCCGAAAATAGCCAGATCGCTTTAGGGGGTTGTTTGCAAAACAGGGTTTTAGGGTGGCCACGCACAGCCAAGCGCGTGGTGGTCGTGGCGCTGGACGTGGTGCTGGCGCTTTTCGCGACCTGGGCCGCGTTCACGCTGCGGCTGGACGCGTTCCATTGGCCTACGGGCGTGCAATGGCGGGTCTACGCGCTCGCCCCGGTTTTGGCGATTCCCATCTTCATCCGCTGGGGTTTGTACCGCGCCATTTTTCGGTACACCGGGCAAGCCGCACTGAACACCATGGCAGCAGCAGTGGCGACGTACGCCGTGTTGCTAGTTGCCATTCTGGCCTGGCAACGGTGGCCGGGTGTGCCACGAAGCCTTGGCATTTTGCAACCGCTGATCTTTCTGTTGCTGGTGGGGGCGAGCCGCGCGTCCGCCCGGTTCTGGCTGGCCAACCTTGGGCAAAAGCGCACGAACGCCGAAGGTCAAATGCTGATCTACGGCGCTGGCACGTCGGGTGTGCAAACCGCGACGGCACTGGCGGTGTCTGGGCAATACCAGCTGGTGGGGTTCATAGACGACGACGTGACCAAAATAGGCCGCAGCGTCAACGACGTGCGGGTGTTTGCGGCTTCGGACGTTCCCAATCTGGTGGAAAAGCACCAGGTGACGGACATTCTGCTGGCCCTGCCCAACGCTTCCCGCGCCCGCCGCAACGACATCATTGAAAGCCTGCAGGCGCTTCCGGTCCACATCCGCACCCTGCCCAACTGGGCCGATCTGGCCAGCGGACGAATCACTGTCCAGGATTTCACCGAACTGGATGTGGAAGACCTGCTGGGGCGCGATGCTGTCGCCCCCGACAACGCATTGCTTGCAAGCCATCTGGCTGGCCAGGTCGTGCTGGTGACGGGCGCAGGTGGCAGCATTGGCGGCGAGTTGTGCCGGCAGATACTCCGGCAGGCGCCCAAGGAGCTGATTCTGGTGGACCACAACGAGTTCGGGCTCTACACCATCCACCAGGAGTTGCAATTGGTTTGCGCCAACCAGCAATTGGCTGTGCAGTTGGTTCCGCTGCTGGGCAGTGTGTCCAATTTCGCGCGCATGACGAGCATTTGCAAGACCTGGCGGCCCTCGACGATCTACCACGCGGCGGCCTACAAACACGTGCCCCTGGTCGAATCCAACGCCGGTGAAGGCATCGCCAACAATGTGCTGGGCACGTTCAACATGGCGCGGGCGGCCCAGGAAAATTCAGTCGGCCGGTTTGTGTTGATTTCCACTGACAAGGCGGTTCGCCCAACCAATGTGATGGGGGCGTCCAAACGCATGGCCGAGCTGGTGTTGCAAGGCCTGGCTGATCAACAAGCCGGCAACGCGCAGGCTACGTGCTTCACCATGGTGCGTTTTTGGCAATGTGCTGGGTTCAAGTGGCAGTGTCGTTCCGTTGTTTCGCAAGCAGCTGGCAGCGGGTGGCCCGTTGACGGTTACCCATGCAGAAGTCACGCGGTATTTCATGACGATCCCCGAGGCAGCACAACTGGTGTTGCAGGCCGGCGCGTTGGCCAAGGGTGGCGATGTGTTCCTGCTCGACATGGGCCAGCCCGTGCGCATCATGGACCTGGCGCGGCGAATGATCAAGCTCTCGGGCCTTTCCCTGCGCGATGACGCCAACCCGGGCGGCGACATCGCCATCGAAATCACGGGCCTTCGTCCGGGTGAAAAACTGTATGAAGAGCTGTTGATCGGCGACGACCCGATGCCCACATCACACCCGCGCATCATGAAGGCGCACGAGGACTTTTTGTCCTGGGCCGAGCTTGCGCCGCAGCTCGAAGCACTGGCCAGTGCCGCCCTGAACGACGACCTCCCGGCCATGAATGCGCTGCTGCTCAAACATGTGCACGGTTATGAACCGGGCGGCACTCCGGGGCAAACCAGCGTTTACTGAAGCTGCGGCACAATTTACCAAACCGAGACCGTTAACCCCGACCCGCCCAACCAGACCCCATGACCGAACCCCTTAACATCGCGCCGCGCGACAAAGCCGAAATCCTGGCCCAGGCCTTGCCCTACATCCGCAAGTTTCACGGCAAGACCCTGGTGATCAAATACGGCGGCAACGCCATGACCGACCCGGCGCTGCAGGCCGATTTTGCCGAAGACGTGGTGCTCCTGAAGCTGGTCGGCATGAACCCGGTGGTGGTGCATGGCGGTGGTCCCCAAATCGAAAATGCCCTTCAGCGCCTGGGCAAGAAAGGCGAATTCATCCAGGGCATGCGGGTGACCGACGCCGAGACCATGGAAGTGGTCGAGTGGGTGCTGGGCGGCGAGGTGCAGCAGGACATCGTCGGTCTCATCAACCAGGCGGGCGGCAAAGCAGTGGGATTGACGGGGCGGGATGGCGCCATGATCCGCGCGCAAAAACTCAAGATGGTGGACGCCAAAGACCCGACCAAGGAGCATGACGTCGGCCAGGTGGGTGACATCGTCTCCATCGACCCCAGCGTGGTCAAGGCCCTGCAGGACGATGCGTTCATCCCGGTGATCAGCCCGATCGGGTTTGGTGAAAACAACGAGAGTTACAACATCAACGCCGATGTGGTGGCCGCCAAGCTGGCCATCGTGCTCAAGGCGGAGAAACTGGTCCTCTTGACCAACACCTCCGGCGTGCTCGACAAGGCCGGCAAGCTGCTGACCGACCTCACCGCCCGGCGCATCGACGAGCTGTTTGCCGACGGCACCATCAGCGGCGGCATGTTGCCCAAAATCAGCGGCGCGCTCGATGCCGCCAAAAGTGGCGTTAACGCTGTGCACATCATCGACGGGCGTGTGCCGCACGCGATGCTGCTGGAGATCCTCACCGACCAGGCCTTTGGCACGATGATTCGCTCCCATTGAAGGCGCGGCCTTTTGGCCGAGCCCCTTGCGTCCGCGCGCGTCACAGCATCGCGCTGCGTTCCCCGCGAAAACCCTTGGCCCTGCTGTGCGAGAATTTCGCGAAACCCCGCTAGGTGCCATGTCCGAAACTGCTGCTGTCCCCGCTCCCCCTACGCCCGTTCGCAAACGCCCCAGACCGGGTGAGCGGCGCGTGCAGATTCTGCAGGCCCTGGCAACCATGCTTGAGCAGCCAGGTGCCGAACGCGTCACCACCGCGGCACTGGCGGCGAAGCTGGATGTGAGCGAGGCGGCCCTTTACCGCCATTTCGCCAGCAAGGCGCAGATGTTTGAGGGCCTGATCGACTTCATCGAGTCCACCGTGTTTGCACTGGTCAACCAGATTGCCGAGCGCGAGGCCGGGCAGGCATCCGAGCCGGGTGGCGGCGTGCGGCAAGCAGCGCGGCTCGTCACCATGTTGATGCAGTTTGCTGAAAAAAACCCTGGCATGGCACGCGTGATGGTGGGCGACGCCCTGGTGTTTGAAAACGAACGCCTGCATCAGCGCATGAACCAGTTTTTTGACAAGATCGAAGCGGCGCTGCGCCAGTGTCTGCGTGAGTCGGCCGTGCAAAACGGCTCGGCCATGCCGACGGTTGATTCGCAGGTGGGTGCTGCGGTGCTCACCGCGTTTGTGGTTGGGCGCCTGCAGCGATTTGCCCGCTCAGGCTTCAAACGGATGCCTTCAGAAAGTCTGGAAGCCTGCCTGGCCCAAATGCTTTAAAAGTTAACACCCATGTTAACTATTGGTGTGAGACTCCGGTAATTTGCGAAATTCCAAGGTTTTTTCGGCATCAAGTCACGGAATATATGGATAGATTGCTATTAAATATATAGCAACTCTGCTCTTCAGAAATTCCGGCATTTCACCTGGTTCCGACCAGAGCGGCCCTCAGTTCGCCAAGGCCACGCCCACTTTGCGGCCCGCCGCGACGATTTCCTCCCAGGTCTGCGCATCCACCGAAATACCGTCCACCTTGCGCTTCGCGCGCGCGGCCCGTTCAGGCTCTCCCGCGAGCAAAACGCCTTGCCCATCCGGCGCGGAAGGGCCGTTTTTCAGCCAGTCGACAAATGCCAGCGCCTCGGTGTCGAACACTTCCTGCGTGCCCAAGCGCGCCGGGTCGATCAAGATGGTCAGCATGCCATTGATGACCGCGCGCACGTTCACGTCTGTGGGTTTGTGCCAGGTGCCGCTGCCCGTCAACGCGCCACCCAGCAGTTCGCTCACCACCGCCATGCCGTAACCCTTGTGTTCGCCAAAGGTCATCAAGGCGCCGAAGAGGCCATTGCTTTGCGGCACTACCACCACGCCTGGGTCGGTGGTGGGGCGGCCGTGTTCGTCGATGAGTGTGCCGGGCTCAACCTGCACGCCCTTGTTGTGCGCTACGCGCATCTTGCCCTGCGCCACGCGGCTGGTGGCGAAGTCGAGCACGAAAGGTTCGCGCTGCTGCGCACCTGACCCCAAGGGAATACCGATGCAACACGGGTTGGTGCCAAAGCGTCCGTCCGCGCCACCCCAGGGCGCCACCACGGGGCGCGACAAGACGTTGACAAAATGCATCGACACCAGGCCTTCTGCCACCGCCATCTCGGCGAAGTGCCCGATGCGACCCAGGTGGTGCGCATGCTGAAGCGTCATGATGCAGCTGCCGTGCTGCTTGGCGCGGGCAATGCCCAGCCGCATGGCCTGTTCGCCCACAATCTGCCCGTAACCGCGTTGGCCATCGAGGGTGAGCAGGCTGCCGATATCCAGGTTGACTTTGACACCCGTGTTGGGTTTCAAACCGCCTTCGAGGACCGCGTCGATGTAGCGCGGCAACATGCCCACGCCATGCGAATCGTGGCCGCTCAGATTCGCCATGACGAGGTTGTCCGCGACGGTCTGGGCTTCCTCTTTGGTGCTGCCAGCGGCCACAAATATGGAGGCAGCTTGCGCTTGCAATTCGCTTGCTTTAAGAAGTTTGTCCATGGGGCTCGATCCGTTCTTCAATAAAGGTCACATCAGCAAGGGGTCACATCACCGCGCCGAGTTGCCACGGCACGAATTCATTCTGGCCGTAGCCGTGGTTTTCGCTTTTGCTGTGTTGGCCCGACGCCGTGGCCAACACCAGTTCAAAAATACGCTGGCCCATGGACTGCACGTCACTGGTGCCGTCCACAATCTCGCCGCAGTTGATGTCCATGTCGTCTTCCTGCTTGCGCCACAGGTTGGAGTTGGTGGACAGCTTCAATGACGGCGAGGGTGCGCAGCCGTAAGCCGAGCCGCGCCCTGTCGTGAAGCAGATCAGGTTCGCGCCGCCCGCCACCTGGCCTGTGGCGCTCACCGGGTCGTAACCCGGCGTATCCATGTAGACGAAGCCTTTGGCGGTCACAGGCTCGGCGTATTCGTAAACCGCTTCGAGATTCGTTGTGCCGCCTTTGGCCACAGCGCCGAGCGATTTTTCGAGAATCGTCGTCAGCCCGCCCGCCTTGTTGCCAGGCGAGGGGTTGT
>JANNMM010000386.1:0-3871 GCA_031397915.1 Rhodoferax sp.
CATCTGCGGCCGAATACGAGTCCGCTTCCGCGGCGCCCAGATAGGTTTCCTGAATCACACTGGAACGCGACAACAAGCGGGCCGGGCCGCTGGCAACAATCGCGCCGCGCTCCAGCACGTAACCCCGGTCTGCCACCGCCAGCGCCTTCTTGACGTTCTGCTCCACCATCAAGACCGTGGTACCTGCATCGGCGATGCGCCGGGCAATCGCCAGCACTTCGGCCACCATTTTGGGCGCCAGCCCGAGTGACGGTTCGTCCAGCATCAGCAGGCGCGGCCGGCACACCATGGCGCGGGCAATCGCCACCATCTGCTGCTCGCCGCCACTCATGGTGCCGGCCAGCTGGTTGCTGCGCTCACGCAGTTTTGGGAAATCGTCCATCACATGCTGCACCCGGCCCGCGCGTTCGTTTTTGGGTACCAGCCAGCCACCCAGCTCCAGGTTTTCCAGCACCGTCATTTGCGGGAAAAGTTGCCGTCCCTCGGCCACCAGGGCGATCCCCGCGGCCACAATCTCGTGCGTCTTTTCGGGCAGATCGTCGCCATCCAGCAGCACCTCGCCGGCAAACGGAATCAGCCCATTGAGGGCACGCAGCAGGGTGGTTTTGCCTGCACCATTTGGGCCGAGAATGACCGTCAGGCCCGGGTTCACATCCAGGCTCAGGCCACGCAACACCGCAATTGGCCCGTAACCCGCGCTCAAATTGCGCACCCGCAGTTTGGCCTGGGCGCTTCGGCCCAACTCAAAACCGGGTTGGTGCCACATCATGCTGCTTCCACCCCTTCGTCTACCATTTCGTCACCCAAATAGGCCTCGATCACTTCCGGGTCGCGTGTCACTTCCACCGGCGTACCGTCGGCGATCATGCGGCCCTGGTGCAGCACAATGACGCGCTCCACGTGGCGCAGCAGGGTTTTGACGGCGTGTTCAATCCACACCACCGTCAGGTCCAGCTCGTCGCGCAAGCGGCGGATCAGCCGCGCCATGTCTTCCACTTCCGACTCTGTCAGGCCGGCCGCCACTTCATCGAGCAACAAGATGCGCGGGCGTGTGGCCAGGGCCATGCCAATCTCCAGCAGGCGTTGTTGCGACGGCGTGATGGCGCCGGCGGGCATGGCAGCCAGGTCAGCCAGGCCCACCAGACGCAGGATGCTGGTCGCGTCTTTCAACGCCCACGGCACACCCTGTTCATCGCCCCACAACACGTATTTGCGCGGCCGACGGCCGGCGAATTTCAGGCCGAATTCAACGTTGGCCAGGACCGCCATGTCGCCGAACACACGCGGCGTCTGGAAGGTGCGGGCGAGGCCATGTGCGGCGAACCGGTGCGCCCCCCAGCCTGCCAGGTTGCGGCCGTTCAGCAGCAGCCGGCCCGACGTGGGATCTTGCACGCCCGACATCGCATTGAAAAACGTCGTCTTCCCAGCGCCATTGGGGCCGATGATGCCGACCAGCTCGCCCGCGCGGAAACTGGCGCTCACGGCGTCCACCGCCACCAGGCCGCCGAACCGCACCGTGATGTTGTCCGCCTCAAGGAGGGTTTCAGAGGACAAGGCGTCGCTCCTTGCGGCGGCGTTTGTCACGCGCCTTGTCGCCGCTCCACTCGTATTTCCGCAAAACCCACCAGGCTTTGGACTCGTCGCGCCAGCCTTTCCAGCTGTCCCAGCGCAATGAAGCCAGGCCGCCGGGCAAATACAGCACACACAGAATCAGCAACAGGCCCAGCGCCATCATGTAGACCTGCGGTGCCTGCAGGCGCAGGGTTTCCGCCAGCAAGCTGAACACGATCGCCGCGATCAGCGGGCCCCACAAGGTAACGGCACCGCCAATCAGCGCGATTAGAACAGTTTGGAAACCAATGAACGGGTTGAACACCGTGTGCGGATCGATATAGGTCCAGCGCACCGACATGGCAGCCCCCACCGCCCCGGCCACGGCAGCAGTCATGGCGAAACCCGCAATCTTCACCAGGCGGGTGTTCACACCCAGGGTCTGCGCCCGTTGCTCGTCGGCCCCGATGCCCATCAGCGCAATGCCGAAGCGGGTGCGCCGCACCCAGATCGATAGCGCCACCGTGCCCGCAGCCAGCGCCAGTACCGTGAGGTAAATGGTGTCGCGCTCCGGCACAACTGTGAGCACACGGCCCACCGTGCCCGTGACAGTTTTTTCAAAGTAGGTGACGGCGTGGCGGATCAGCTCCGTCATGCCGAAGGTCAGCACCGCAAAATAGGTGCCGCGCAGATGCAGCACCGCCGCGCCCATCACCACCGCCACCACGGCGGCCAGCCCCGCGCCCATGGCGATGCTTTGCAGCCAGCCA
Source organism: Rhodoferax sp. (assembly GCA_031397915.1). Lineage (GTDB taxonomy): Bacteria > Pseudomonadota > Gammaproteobacteria > Burkholderiales > Burkholderiaceae_C > JANYCG01. The sequence continues at coordinate 2,322 of JANNMM010000386.1, forward strand.
AACTGCTCGAGCGCCAGCGCGCTGGTGTAAGCCCCAATGCCAAAAAACGCCGAGGTGGCCAGCGAGAGGTAGCGAGAGCTTCCGCAAAACAGGCCCCAGCTGCTCGACAGCGCCACATACATCAGGCATGTCAGCGCCATCGACACCATGAACTCGCTGCCGAAATACGGCAAGGCCAGGGCCCAGCCGATCAGGCCCAACAGCACGGTCAGGTCGCGGGTCAATATCTGTTTATCAGTCATGGCTGGCGTCTCATGCGCGCGCAAACAGGCCCTTGGGCCGCAACAGCAACACCCCGATGAACACGCTGTAAGACAGCAGCGCCTTGAGCGACGGGTTGGTGTAGTGCATGCCGATCGCCTCCACCACACCCAACAGCAGGCCGCCGGCCAGCGCCCCGCCCATGCTGCCAAACCCGCCCAGGGTGATGACGATGAGCGCGGTGACGGTGTAGGGCTCGCCCATCGACGGCGAAATGGTGTACGCCATGGACAACAGGCACCCCGCCACGCCCGAGAGCCCCAAACCGATGCCAAACATCAGCGGGTGCAGCACCCGGGTGTTGATGCCCATGAGTTGCGCCCCCACCGGGGACTGCATCAGCGCCCGCACACCTTTGCCCAGCAGCGTCATGCGCAAGAGCAGGATCATGCCCACGGCAAAAACCAGCGCCAGCCCAAAGACCAGCAGCTTGTTGGCGGCAAACTGCATGGTGCCAAACTTCACCGGGTCGGTCAGGTAGTCATACCCCCGCAGGTCGCCGCCCCACAGCCAGTTGACGAAGTTCTGCACCAGAAACATCAGGCCAAAGGCCACCATCAGGCCACGCGCCTCAAAAATGTCCAGGTTGGGCGACGTGGCGGTGAGCCGCCTGAAACACAGGAAGTGGATCGCCAGGCCCAGCGCCATCAGCACGGCAAACGACACCGGCACCATCAAAACCGGCGACAACCCAAACGAGGTTTGCGTCATCCAGGTCAAGTAGGCGCCCACCATCAGGAACTCGCCGTGCGCGATGTTCAGGATGCGCATCAGGCCGTATTGCAGGTTCAGCCCCAGCGCCACGAGCGCGTAGATGCCCCCGGTGATGAGACCGGAGGTGATCAGTTCAAACCAGGCAGAGGCCGACAGAACGCTCAGTCCAACAAGGCTTATTTCCAGGCCGGTTTCGCGGCGTTCAATTTGGCGGTGGCCACCTTCTGTGGCCACACCACCTCAAACTCGCCGTTTTGCCACTGGCTCACCGTGCCCGGTGTCGCCGTGTTTTCGCTGCCGGTGAACTTGATGTCGCCAATGATGGTTTTGTGGGTGGTGTTGGCCACATAGTCGCGCATGGCTTTGCGGTCCAGTCCGACTTTAGTGACGGCATTGGTGATGATCTCCAGCCCGGCCCAGGTGTGGCCGCTGGCCCACCGGTCGGGTTCTTTGGCGGCACCAAATTTCTTCACGTGGGCATCGAAATAGGCTTTGGCAGCCGGGCTGGTTTTGCCGTTCCACGAGCCCATGCCCCAACACGCCCTCTGCGCCCGCCGGCGTCATCACATTGCGGT
>JANNMM010000022.1:0-2324 GCA_031397915.1 Rhodoferax sp.
CAACGACTCAGTGCTGGGCTCGATGTACACGCGCTACAAGTCGCCGGTGTTGACCAACCTCACGTTTGAGCAGGTCACCTTCACGCCGAAGTTGTTGCTGAAAGATATGGACTTGGGCATGGCTGCTGCCAAGACCTACGGCGTGGCAATGCCCGCTGCTGCGGCTACGCGCGAGAGCGTGGCGCGCATGGTTGGGCATGGGCACGACAACGTTGACTTTGCGATTCTGTTGCAGGAAACCGCGAACGATGCGGGCCTCGCACTCGTGTCTGAGAACAAAGTGGTTGACGACGGCCTGCAGTCCTGAGGGCCAAGCACCATGACCCGCACGCTGATCAAACGCGCGCACATCATCACGATGGACGCCCAGGGCGACCTGGCGCAAGGCGATGTGCTGGTCACGGGCGACGTCATCACAGAGATCGCTCCGTCGATCCACGCCGATGACGCGCAGGTTATTGACGCCAGCGGCTGCATCATGATCCCGGGCCTCATCAACGCCCACATGCACACCTGGCAAACGGCGCTGCGCGGCCTGGCCGCCAACTGGACGCTCTTGGAGTACTTCCAGAAAATGCACGCGGGCCTGGCCACGGTGTTTGAGCCGCAAGATCTGTACATTGCCACGCTGGTCGGGTCGCTCAATCAGCTCAACTGCGGCACCACGACGCTGGTGGATTGGTGCCACAACAACAAGACGCCGGCGCACAACGATGCCGCCATCGATGGGCTGCTGGAGTCGGGCATTCGCGCAGCGTTCATGCATGGGACCCCCAAGCCCGACCCGAAGCCCTGCGAAACGCCCTTCTGGGAAGTGCCCCATCCGCGTGCAGAAATCGAGCGGCTGCTCAAGGCCCATCAGGGCCGGGCGCTTCTGGGCATTCACGCTGCCGTGCTGGGTCCGCATTATTCAACGCTTGATGTCGCCTTGCATGACTTCAACATGGCCAAGGAACTGGGTTTGATCGCCTCCATGCACCAGGGCGGCGGGCCAGCGCGCACGCCCGATGGCTGGGAAAAACTGGAGGCCGCCGGTTTGCTGGGCGACCATATCAACATTGTTCACGGCCACGCCTTGAGCGACGACCAGTTGAAGCGGTTTTCTGATTTGGGCATGAGTTTTTCCGCCGCTGCCGAATCCGAGATGACCCAGGGCCACGGGCATCCGATAACCGGTCGGCTATTGGCATTGGGAAAAGCGCCTTCCCTGGGGGTGGATCTCGAAAGCGCCGTCAGTGGCGACATGTTGGGCCAGGCACGTGTGGCACTGGGCATGCAACGCAGCCTGGACAACGCGGGCCATCGGGCGGCCTACGGCAGCATCCCGCCGACCTCTACTGTTACGACCCGCCAGGCGCTGGCGTGGGTCACGGTCGAGGGCGCGCGCATGTTGGGCCAGCTTGACCGCATCGGCACCCTCAAGGCGGGCAAACAGGCCGATCTGGTGCTCATCGACGCGTCAGACCTCAACATGCAGCCAATCCACAATGCCGTCAGCAGCGTCGTCATGCAGACCAGCCTCGCCAACATCGACAGTGTGATGGTCGCGGGGCAATGGAAAAAGCAGGGTGGCCGCTTGACCGGTGTGGATTTGCCACCCAAACTGGCAGCATTGCAGGCGTCCGGGCGCAAAATAGCCCAAGCGATGGGCATGCACTGAAATATTGAATCTGATTTTGAGGAGACCAACCATGAAACGACTGATCGCCATTTCCACTCTCTTGCTGGCTGCGGCCCCTGCCTTGGCGCAAAGCGCTGCCGACTACCCCAACCGGGTGATCAAGATCGTGGTGCCGTTCACTGCAGGCAGCGCCACCGACATCATGGCCCGCATCGTGGGTGAAAAACTCACTGTCTCTACGGGCCAGCCGGTGGTTGTGGAGAACCGCCCCGGCGCGGGAGGAACCTTGGGCGCCGCTGTCGTGGCCAAGAGCGAGCCAGACGGTTACACCCTGCTGGTGGTTTCAGCCGGTCACGTGGTGAACCCGGTTTTGTATCCCGGCATCGCCTACGACACCCTGGGCGATTTTTCAGGCGTGACGCCCTTGGCTGCCTTGCCCAACATGCTGGTGGTAGGCGCCGCCAGCCCGTTCAAGACTGTGGGCGACCTGATCGCCGCCGCCAAAGCCAAACCCGGCCAGCTCAACTACGCGTCGGCCGGTGTTGGCAGCGCGACCCACGTCAATGCCGAAAAATTCCGCAATGTTTCGGGCATCAACGTGACCCATATCCCCTTCAAGGGCACACCCGAGACGATTGTGGAGACCACGGCCGGCCGCGTCGATTTCATGTTCACGCCGGTGTTGTCGTCGTTGCCTTCCGTG
>JANNMM010000055.1:0-2061 GCA_031397915.1 Rhodoferax sp.
CCGCGACAACCGTTACGACGCGCAGGTGCCGCAGGTCATTGCGGCGTTGACGCTCAAGGGCCGCGTGCACGCCTTTGAGGCGCAGCTGGCACGCGCCCATACGAAGAAAAAACTCAAATTCACCTTGCCCGGCCCGATGACAATCGTCGACACCGTGGCCGACCGGTTCTATGGTGACAAGGTAAAAATGGCTTTCGCCTTTGCCGAGTTGCTGAACCAGGAAGCGCTGGCTCTGCAGGCGGACGGGGTTGACATCATCCAGTTCGACGAACCGGCCTTCAACGTCTACATGAAAGACGCGGCAGATTGGGGCGTCAAAGCGCTGGAGCGCGCCGCACAGGGCCTGACCTGCACCACCGCTGTTCACATTTGTTATGGTTACGGCATCAAGGCCAACAACGACTGGAAGGAAAAACTCGGCGACGAATGGCGGCAATACGAACTGGTGTTTCCGGCCTTGGCCAAGAGCGCGATCAACCAGGTGAGCCTGGAGTGTTTCCACTCGCACGTGCCCATGGAGCTGATGAAACTGCTCGACGGCAAAGACGTGATGGTCGGCGTGATTGATGTGGCCAGTGACGAGATTGAAACCGCCGAGCAGGTCGCCGACACAATTGGCAAAGCGCTGCAGTTCGTGCCGAAGAACCGCATCTTCCCCTGCACCAACTGCGGCCTGGCGCCGATGAGCCGCGAGGTGGCCGAGGGCAAACTGCGCGCGCTGGCGCAAGGCGCGGCCTTGGCGCGCAGCCGTTACGGGGCCTGAGCCTTGGCAGCGTCGCCCCAATCCGCCAGCTCCGTGCTGGCGCCAGCATCGCCGGGAGAATGCGGCTTCATTCCGGAGCGCATGGCCCGTTTGATGCAGGTCTTGAACGACGAAATCAAGCGCCAGCGCCTGCCCGGTGCGGTGGCCCTGGTCGCCCGCCACGGAAAAATCGCGCTGTTTGAGAGCCTCGGCTGGCAAGACCCCGCCGCCAAAACGCCGATGGAAACCGACTCGGTGTTCCGCATCTACTCGATGACCAAGCCGATCACTTCGGTGGCCATCATGATGCTGTACGAGCGCGGGCAGTTGCTGCTGACCGATGCGGTGGCGAAATTCATTCCGGAGTTTGCCCGGCAGCATGTGTTGATCAACTCCGAAGGCAATGACCCGACGCGCCCGGTCAGCCGCCTGGCGACGGTACATGACCTCTTGCGCCATACCTCGGGCCTGAGTTACGAATTTTTGGGCGCTGGCCCGGTGCACCGGCAGTACGCCCAGGCGCGCATGGGTGCACGGGACCGCAACAACACCGAGTACATGCCTGCGCTGGCAGCGCTGCCCCTGGTCAATGACCCGGGCGCCGTGTGGGAATACAGCCGCGCCACCGATGTGCTGGGACGCATCGTAGAAATTGTCAGCGGGCTGTCGCTGGGCAATTTTTTCAAGGCAGAGATATTCGATCCGCTGGAAATGCAACACAGCGGCTTCAATGTGCCACCCGAGCGACATGGTCTGGTGGCCGAGCCGTTTGCCAAAGACCCTGACGGGGCGCCGCAGATGAAGGTGCACGACATCAAGCTGCCAGCGCCGTTTGAATCCGGCGGCGGCGGTCTGGCGTCCACCGCGATGGATTACGCGCGTTTCATGCAGTTCATGCTGAACCGCGGTGAACTCGGTGGCGTGCGTTTGCTGGGCCCGCGCACGGTGGATTACATGACCAGCGACCACCTCGGTGACATTCCCATCAACAAAGGCAGTTCGTCAGGCCTGGTGCTGCCGGGTTATGGATTCGGCCTGGGTTTTGCGGTGCGCAAGGCGGCAGGCGTGGCGCCGGTTCCGGGCTCGGTCGGCATGTATTACTGGGGCGGCCTGGCCGGCACCACGTTTTTCATCGACCCGGCACTGAACCTGTTTGCCACCCTGATGATCCAGGCGCCGAACCAGCGCGAGTATTACCGGCACCTGTTCCGCGATATGGTCTATGCGGCAGTGGCTGACTAAAAGCCCAAGCCCGCAGCAGTCGGCTCACGCCACTTTCAAAACCAGCTTGCCAAAGTTTTCTCCGTTGAAGAGCTTCA
>JANNMM010000095.1:0-2588 GCA_031397915.1 Rhodoferax sp.
GCAGCACGCCCGGATTTTCAGTGAGATTCTCCACTTCCCATGCCATGGCGTGAAATTTAAGAGTCCACCGCCTCGGTATGATTCGAAGCTTGGCAATTTGCGCCCAGATGAAGCTGTGCTGGCCACTGCCCCACCTGCTGCCGCGTTCTGAACATGTCGTCCTCCCCTCCTTCCGGCCTTGCCGGCCTGAACACTGCCCAACAGGAAGCCGTGAATTTCATGCACGGCCCCTGCCTCGTGCTCGCCGGCGCCGGCTCGGGCAAGACGCGTGTGATCACCCACAAGATTGCCCGGTTGATCCAGGCCGGGCTGGAGCCCAAGCGCATTTACGCCATCACCTTCACCAACAAGGCCGCAGCCGAGATGCGCGAGCGCGCCAAGGCCCTGATTGGCAAACCGGCCAAGGAAGTGGTGGTCTGCACCTTCCACGCGCTGGGCGTTCGGATGTTGCGCGCAGACGGCGCGGCGCTGGCACTGAAACCGGCCTTCTCGATACTCGACAGCGACGACGTCACCAGCATCCTGAAAGACGCCGGCGGCACGACAGATGCCAAAGTGGCGCGCGGCTGGCAATGGACGATCTCGCTGTGGAAAAACATGGGTCTGAATGCCGCCGCCGCCGAAGCGCAAGCCAAAGACAACGACGAGCGGCAGATCGCCCGCATTATGGCGCGTTACGAAGAGCGGCTTACCGCCTACCAGAGCGTGGATTTTGACGACCTCATCTCGCTGCCACTCAAGCTGCTGCAAAACCACGCCGATATTGCGCAAAAGTGGCAGGCGCAGGTGGGCCACTTGCTGGTGGACGAATACCAGGACACCAATGCCACCCAATATGAATTGCTGAAATTGCTGGTGAGTGGCAAACCGGCTAAGGAAGCGCGTTTCACCGCCGTAGGGGATGACGACCAAAGTATCTACGGCTGGCGCGGCGCGACGCTGGACAACCTGAAGCGGCTGCCGCTGGATTTCCCGGCGCTCAAAGTCACCAAGCTCGAGCAAAACTACCGCTCCACCGGCGCGATTTTGCAGGCGGCCAACAACGTGATCGCACCGAATCCAAAACTGTTCCCGAAGAATTTGTGGAGCGATTTGGGAGCGGGCGAGCCAGTGCGCGTGGTCGATGCCGACAACGAAGAACACGAAGCCGAACGCACCGTGGCACGCATCCAGGGCTTGATCGCCGGCACGCAGGTGCTGGCTGAATCGCGCAATGCCCGGGACGTGACTGGCAGCCCGCAGGTGCAGCACAAGGAGTTCCGCGACTTCGCCGTCTTGTACCGCGCCAACCACATGGCCAAACCCTTCGAGAAGGCGCTGCGCAAGGCGCAGATTCCGTACAAAGTTTCGGGCGGCACCAGCTTTTTTGACCGGGCAGAAGTCAAAGACCTGTGCGCATGGTTTCGTTTGTGGATCAACAACGACGACGACCCGGCTTTCTTGCGCGCTGTGACGACACCCAAACGTGGCATTGGCCACCAGACGCTGGAGCAACTGGGCACGTTTGCGTCCAGCTACAAAGTGAGCCTGTTTGAAGCCCTGTTTTCACCGTCGCTGGGCAGTGTGGTCAGCAAGAAAACTTTGGGCAGTCTCCACGAATTCGGCCGGTACGTGAACGACCTGGAGTTCCGCGCGCGCCAGACCATCGGCGCCGAAGCCGCCGCTGATTTCCTCAAGGATTGGCTCAAGGAAATCGGCTATGAGCAATATCTGCAGGACGGCGAAGAGACTGAAAAACTCGCCGCCGCGCGCTGGAGCAATGTGCTGGATTTTTGTGAATGGATGTCGGCACGCTGCGGCGGGCAGATCGACGACATGTCGGGTGCGAATGAATCCGTCGAGGTGAAATCGCTGCTTGACGTGGCCCAAACCGTTTCTCTGTTGTCGACAATCTCTGAGCGGCAGACCGACCAGAACGTCGTCACCCTGAGCACCCTGCATGCCGCCAAAGGGTTGGAGTGGCCCCACGTGATGCTGGTCGGCGTGAACGAAGGCCTGTTGCCCTTTCGGCTGGACGACGCGGAATCTGAAAGCCGCCTGGAGCGCCTGGAAGAAGAGCGCCGCCTGATGTATGTGGGCATCACCCGCGCCCAGCGCAGCCTGGCCGTGAGCTGGACCAAACGCCGCAAGAAAGGCCGAGAAAGTGTGCCCGCCAAGCCCAGCCGTTTCATTGCCGAAATGGCGCTTGCGACCGCCACCACGCGCGAAGACCCGCGCGAAAAACTCAAGGCCCTTCGCGCCGAGTTTGCCAAGAAGGCGGCGCAGGCGGCTGAAAACAACCCGGCTGCTGCGGTCAAGTGATTGCTATTGTTGTAGTAGCAATAAATCAAAATAATACGTGACTTGAAAGCCCAAAAGGCTTAAAAATCCGGCTGCGTAAGTTTTTAGGGTCAATAATTAACATGGGTGTTAATTATTAGGTCACTCAGCAAGTTTTGTCACATGCGACAAAGTAAAACGCCCCGGTATCGTGAAAGACGGCGGGGCGTTTGAAACTGGTGGCCTGGGGCGGAATCGAACCACCGACACAAGGATTTTCAATCCTCTGCTCTACCGACTGAGCTACCGGGCCAAGGCTTCGAATTATA
>JANNMM010000374.1:0-24866 GCA_031397915.1 Rhodoferax sp.
GGCACATTGACCTTGGCGGACGTTGCGGCCTGGCGGTAAATATCAATCTGGTTGACCTGTTTGGCCACCGCCAGATAGTCCGGGTGCTCCTTGAGCAAGCCCCAGCGTTTGTGCTGGGTGAGGAACCACATCCCGTCAGACAGGTAGGGGAAGTTCGCTGTGCCGTCGTTGAAGAATTTCATGTGGTTGGCGTCGTCCCAGGTTTTGCCCAGTCCGTTTTGGTAACGCCCCAGGATGCGCTGGTTGATGGCGTCAACGCTGGTGTTCACGTAACTCTTGTCGGCAATCGTCTCGGCCATTTTGTTTTTGTTGGCCAGGCCCGAGTCAATCCACTTGCCGGCTTCCAGAATAGCGGCCGTCACGGCGCGGGCCGTGTTGGGGTACTTCTTGACGAAGTCGCCCGTCGTGCCCAGCACTTTCTCGGGGTGGTCTTTCCAGATGTCCTGCGTGGTGGCAGCGGTGACACCGATGCCGTCGATGATGGCCCGGTGGTTCCAGGGCTCGCCCACGCAATAACCGTCCATGTTGCCCACGCGCATGTTGGCCACCATCTGCGGCGGTGGCACGGTGATGACCTTGGCGTCTTTCACCGGGTTGATGCCGTGTGCCGCCAGCCAGTAATACAGCCACATGGCATGGGTGCCAGTGGGGAAGGTCTGGGCGAAGGTGTATTCGCGCTTTTCTGCCGCCATCAATTTGGCCAGCCCTGCGCCGTCCACCGCACCTTTGTCAGCCAGCTTTTTGCTCAGGGTGATGGCCTGGCCGTTCTGGTTCAGGTTCATCAGCACTGCCATGTCTTTCTTGGGGCCGGATACGCCCAGGTGCACGCCATACACCAGGCCGTACAAGACATGGGCGAAATCGAGCTCGCCAGTGACCAGTTTGTCGCGCACACCTGCCCAGCTGGCCTCCTTGGAGGGGATGATCTTCACGCCGTATTTCTTGTCGATGCCCAGCACCGAGGCCATCACCACGCTGGCGCAATCGGTCAGCGGGATAAAGCCGATTTTTACTTCTTCCTTTTCGGGTTTGTCGGAGCCTTGGGCGTAAACGGCGGCACGCAGGGCGGGGTCGATCACGAGCGCGCCTGCGGCGGCGGTCTGGAGCAAGCTGCGTCGGGTCATGGGCAAGTCCTTTGCGGTTGTCATGGTGGTTGCGGTCACGATGAAATCCTTTGAAATGAAAAAACAAACAAACTGAAAAACCAAATAGAAAAGGCGTCCACACTGTGTTGGCGCGCGATTCAATCGCGGCAAACACCATGGGGACGCCTTTGTCCTTTCGTGAGGGTTCACCCGCCTTTGGATGAACCCGTCAACTGACCTTCGTTGGTCTTGTCAACTACAACGCAAGCCTTGTGCCAGGTTTTTGCGCGGCCTGAGGCTGATTTCGCACCGAATTTGTGCAGTGCACCACGCCGCGCCCGTTGGCCTGCCGCGTCAGGTCAGGAGGTCGGCCACATCCAGCATGCGCTGGGCCACTTCCACCAGCTTGAGGTTTTTGCTCATGGCGGTTTTGCGCAGGCGTTCATAAGCGTCTTGTTCGCTCAGGTGCTGGCGCTGCATCAACAGGCCCTTGGCGCGTTCGATCAGTTTGCGGTCGTGCAGCTCGGTCTTGGTGCTGGCCAATTCGGTGCGCAAAGCCTGTTCATGCTGGAACCGCGCCATCGCCACGTCCAGAATAGGGCGGATGCGTGCGCTCGACAAACCGGCGACGATATAGGCCGATACACCCGCTGCAACGGCGGCGCGCACGTGGGAGGTGTCGTCGTCGTTGGTGAACATGACGATCGGGCGGCGTTCGTCGCGCGTGGCCAACACCACATGCTCGAGCGCGTCACGCGCTTCACTTTCGGCGTCGACGATGATCATGTCGGGTTGCAGCTGGTGGATGCGTTCGGCCAGAAAAGCGTCGCCAGGCAGCACCGCCACCAGGTTGTAGCCGCTCTCCAAAAGGCCAATGCGCAGGCTGCGCGAACGCTCGGCCTGTGAAAGCGTGTGGCTGACATCGGGCACACCCGCATCCTCTGGTGAAACCAGATCAGGTGCCACCACCACGATGCGCAAAGATTCCTTCATGCAACAGGCAGTGCAAGTTTCGGGCCAGTACCCAGTGCCACGGTGGCGTCAGGACGGTGCGTGACGCTCTAAACTTGGGCAATATGGACACGGGTATGGCAAAGGCAGGCGTATTGATTTTGGGCATCGAGTCGTCCTGCGACGAAACTGGTGTGGCGCTGGTGCGCTTGAACGGTGCCGAGATGCCGGTGCTGCTGTCGCACGCCCTGCACAGCCAGGTCGAGATGCACCAGGCTTATGGGGGTGTCGTGCCTGAACTGGCCAGCCGCGACCATATCCGCCGGGTATTGCCGCTGACCACCCAGGTGCTGCAGGCTTCTGGCCGCGCGTTGAAAGACGTCGACGTGGTGGCCTTCACCCGGGGGCCGGGGCTGGCCGGCGCCTTGCTGGTAGGGGCCGGCGTGGCATGTGCGCTGGGGGCCGCATTGGCGAAACCCGTGCTGGGCGTGCACCACCTTGAAGGGCACCTGTTGTCGCCATTTTTGAGTGCCGATCCGCCCGAGTTCCCGTTTATTGCGCTGTTGGTGTCAGGCGGCCACACCCAGCTGATGCGGGTTGAGGGGGTCGGGCGTTACGAATTGCTGGGTGAAACCATTGATGACGCGGCTGGCGAGGCTTTTGATAAATCTGCCAAGTTGTTGGGATTGCCTTACCCGGGCGGGCCTGCGCTTGCACGCCTGGCCGAAACCGGAGACCCGGCCGCCTTCAAGTTGCCACGCCCGCTGTTACACAGCGGCAACCTCGATTTTTCGTTTGCGGGGCTGAAAACGGCGGTGATGGTGCAGGCAAAAAAATTGGGCGACGCGCTGGCAGAGCGCAAAGCCGACCTGGCCGCGTCGGTGGAAGCAGCGATTGTCGAAGTGTTGCTGAAAAAATCCTTGCGCGCTTTGTACGACAGCGGTTTAAACCGCCTCGTGGTTGCCGGCGGTGTCGGTGCCAACCGGCAACTGCGGTTGCAACTGAACGCAGCGTGCGCCAAGCGGGGTGTGCGCGTGCATTACCCCGAGCTGGATTTGTGCACCGACAACGGCGCCATGATCGCCATGGCTGCCGCGATGCGCCTGCAATCCGGAATCGGGCATGCCAACACGGCCTACGCGTTTGACGTGAGGCCGCGTTGGGGGCTGGACCAGATCAACCCGGGCGGCTGATCCGGTCCTTCCGGGCCGCTTACCGGCTTATTGAACGGCCAGCTCCGTCACGGCGCTGACAACGACCTTCTTGGCCAGCTTCAGGGTCAACACGCCGTTGTCGAGTTTGGCCTCGCTGCCGGCCACGTCGATGTCTTGCGGTAGCTCATAGGCGGCCTTGTACTGGCGGGGTGCGCCTTCCTTGGCGTTGATGCGGACCACCGAGCCTTCAATGCCAATGGCCAACTGGTCTTTGGCGATGCCGGGTACGTCAAAGGTGAGGGTAAAGGATTTGTCGTCCTGGGCAAAGCTGCCGGTGTTCTGGCGTGTTGCCAGGAGCGTATCGTCAAGGAAACGCTCCAGTGAACGGCCGGTGGGGGCATAGGCGTGGCGACGCAGGCTTGGCAAAGTGTGGGAAGCAAAAAACATGGAAGACTCCTGGTGGATTTTGCGGCGCGCACTGTGTTTGCCGCATGCCTCCAATCTGCTGGTTAACAGGACGTTTTCAAGTGATTTTTCGCCTTTTTTATTCTTCCCGGGGTGGGCTTGAAAACCGGATGTGTGGCGTTATTTGAAGCCACCCGTGATGGCCCTGCAGGAGGAGCCACGGGCAACAGGCCATGACTTGGTGCAATCGGGCTATAATCCGATGGTTTTGCGCCTTGTGGCTTTGGCTATTGGGCGCGCAACACACGCCGGGGCAGTTCCAGCTCCGCGCGCAAGTTCACAAACGGGCGAAAGCCCAAAGCGGGCGAAAGCCCAAACACACAGGAAATTGAATGATCGCATCCAGCATCAAAGCCGCTGTCGTCAAAGACAACGCACGCCAGGCCGGTGACACCGGCAGCCCTGAAGTTCAGGTTGCGCTGCTTACCGCACGCATCAACGAGCTCACCCCCCACTTCAAGACCCATGCCAAAGACCACCACGGCCGCCGTGGTTTGCTTCGCATGGTGAGCCGCCGGCGCAAATTGCTGGACTACCTGCGCAGCAAGGATGCCGAGCGCTACACGGCATTGATCGCCAAATTGAACCTGCGCAAATAAACGCAAACACTGAAACGCAACACTGAACACAAGCGCCTGGCTTTCTTCGAAGTTTTTCGGGAAGTCGGGCGTTTCGCATTCAACAAAACCATTCGGCAATTTTTCGGAGCCAGCCATAACGGAGCGAAGCTGTGTCATTCCAATTGATTTCAAACCCTGAATTCACCTGGAATGGCATCGTGTTCTGAGCGGCAATTCCGGGCGAAATCCGAGCCCTTAGTGGGGTGGCTTACCTCACCATCTAGATGGAGAACCATATGACGATGTTCAACAAAGTTAGCAAAACCTTCCAATGGGGCCAGCACAAGGTCACCATGGAAACCGGCGAAATCGCCCGCCAGTCCACCGGCGCCGTGCTGCTGGACATGGACGGCACCGTGGTGCTGGCAACCGTCGTCGGCAAGACCGAAGGCAAAGCAGGGCAAGACTTTTTCCCGCTGACCGTTGATTATCTTGAGAAGACCTACGCCGCAGGCAAGATTCCCGGCAGCTTTTTCAAGCGTGAAGGCCGCCCGAGCGAGTTCGAGACGCTCACCAGCCGCCTGATCGACCGCCCGATCCGCCCGCTGTTCCCCGAAGGTTTCTTCAACGAAGTGCATGTGGTCGTGCACACCGTATCGTTGAACCCTGAAGTTGACGCCGACATCGCTGCCTTGATCGCCGTGAGCGCCGCCCTGAGCGTGAGCGGCCTGCCGTTCAATGGCCCTGTGGGCGCAGCCCGCGTCGGTTACGTCAATGGCGCTTATGTGCTGAACCCCGGCCAAACCGCGCGCAAAGAGTCGACGCTGGACCTGGTCGTCGCCGGCACTGAGGCGGCTGTGTTGATGGTCGAATCCGAAGCGCAACAACTCTCCGAAGAAATCATGCTCGGCGCGGTGGTGTTTGGCCACGAGCAGGGCAACATCGCCATCAACGCGATCCACGAGCTGGTGCGCGACGCCGGCAAACCGGTTTGGGACTGGAAAGCTCCAGCGAAGAACGAGCCCCTTATCGCCAAAGTGCAAAGCCTCGCAGGCGACAAACTCGCGGCCGCTTACCAGATCCGCAACAAACAGGCCCGTACGCAAGCCTGCCGCACTGCGTATGCCGACGTGATGAGCGCGCTCAAAGCCAGTGGCGATCCGTTTGACAGCGTGGCCATTGAAGCCCTGCTGTTTGAAATTGAAGCCAAAATCGTGCGCAGCCAGATCCTCGCGGGTGAGCCGCGCATCGACGGCCGCGACACCCGCACCGTGCGCCCAATCGAAATCCGAAACGGCCTGCTGCCCCGTACACACGGCTCAGCGCTCTTCACCCGCGGTGAAACGCAGGCATTGGTCGTTACCACGCTCGGTACTGAGCGCGACGCGCAGCGTATCGATGCGCTGGCCGGCGAATACGAAGACCGCTTCATGCTGCACTACAACATGCCTCCCTTCGCCACCGGCGAAACCGGCCGCGTGGGCACGCCCAAGCGCCGCGAAATCGGCCACGGCCGTCTGGCCAAGCGCGCGCTGATCGCCTGCCTGCCGACCAAAGAAGAGTTCCCGTACACCATGCGTGTCGTCTCCGAGATCACCGAGTCGAATGGTTCTTCGTCGATGGCTTCCGTCTGCGGCGGCTGCCTCTCGTTGATGGACGCCGGCGTGCCGATGAAAGCCCACGTGGCTGGCATCGCCATGGGTCTCATCAAGGAAGACAACCGCTTCGCCGTGTTGACCGACATCCTGGGTGACGAAGACCACCTGGGCGACATGGACTTCAAGGTCGCTGGCACCACCAACGGCATCACCGCCTTGCAGATGGACATCAAGATCCAGGGCATCACCAAAGAGATCATGCAGGTCGCATTGGCCCAGGCCAAGGAAGCCCGCATGCACATCCTCACGGCCATGCAGGCTGCGATGGGTGAAGCCAAGGCCGACGTGTCGAGCTTCGCACCCAAGCTGTACACCATGAAGATCAACCCCGAGAAGATCCGCGACGTGATCGGCAAGGGCGGCGCCGTCATTCGCGCGCTGACCGAAGAGACCGGTTGCCAGATCAACATCGAGGAAGACGGCACCATCACCATCGCCGCCACTGAAGCCGCCAAGGCCGACGAAGCCAAGCGCCGCATTTTGCAGATCACCGCTGAAGTCGAAATCGGCAAGGTCTACGAAGGCCCGATCACGAAGATTCTGGACTTCGGCGCATTGGTCAATTTGTTGCCCGGCAAAGACGGCTTGTTGCACATCAGCCAGATCGCACACGAACGTGTGGAGAAGGTCAGCGATTATTTGACCGAAGGCCAGATCATCAAGGTCAAAGTGATGGAGACGGACGAAAAAGGCCGCATCAAGCTGTCGATGAAAGCGCTGCTGGATCGCCCGCAGAACGATCGCCCGCAGGGTGACCGTCCGCAAGGTGACCGCCAGCCGGCCATGCACAACGACAATTGATTGGTTTTCCGAAATATTCGTTGAATATTAATTCACCTGGAGGTAACGATTATTATTTATTCATTATTACTATAATTAATATAGCTAATAATTTAATAAATTTGTGACTTTATGGGTGAAAAAATATGAAAGCAATTGAAATAAAAACTTATGGCGCACCTGAGGTACTGGTGGCGGGCGAACGCCCGGTGCCGGTCGCTGGCAGTGGTGAGTTGCTGATTCGCGTGGCGGCCAGCGGGGTGAATCGCCCCGATGTGTTGCAACGCACGGGCAACTACCCGGTGCCGCCGGGCGCGTCTGACTTGCCTGGGCTGGAAGTGGCGGGCGTCGTTGAGTCGGGCGACGCAGCCGCCATGGCTGCGGCCGGGTTCAAGGTGGGTGACCGCGTTTGTGCCCTGGTGGCAGGCGGCGGTTACGCCCAGTTTTGTGTGGCGCCCATCGCCCAGTGTTTGCCGTCGCCCGCCAATCTCACGGATGTTGAGGCGGCTGCATTGCCTGAAACGTTTTTCACGGTGTGGAGCAATGTCTATGACCGTTCACGTCTGCAGGCGGGCGAAACCTTGTTGATCCAGGGCGGCTCCAGCGGGATTGGGGTCACAGCGATTGCCATGGCCAAAGCCTTGGGCTCCATGGTGATTGTTACGGCGGGCAGTGACGAAAAATGCGCTGCATGCCTGAAGCTCGGTGCAGACCACGCCATCAATTACAAGACGCAGGACTTCGTCGCCGAGGTCAAGCGCATCACGGGCGGCAAAGGTGTAGACGTGGTGCTCGACATGGTCGCGGGTGCCTACGTGGCGCGCGAGATTGAATGTCTCGCGCCCGACGGCCGGTTGGCCATCATCGCCGTGCAGGGCGGCATCAAGAGTGAAATCAACGCCGGTCTGGTGTTGCGCAACCGTTTGCAGATCACCGGCTCCACGCTGCGTCCGCGTCCGGTTGCGTTCAAGGCGAAGATTGCAGAGGCCCTGAAGCAAAACGTCTGGCCATTGATCGCCAGTGGCCGCATCAAGCCGGTGATTCATTCGGTGTTTCATGCTGTCGGCGATGGTTCGGCCTCGGGTGCTGCCAGGGCGCACACGCTGATGGAATCCAACGAACACATCGGCAAGATCGTGTTGACCTGGAAATACTGAGCCTGCTCAGGAACCTGAACATGAAGCAGAAACTCATCGCGGGCAACTGGAAGATGAACGGCAGCCTGGCCGCGAATGAGGCGTTGGTGAAAGACCTTCTGGCGGGCCTTCGGGCCGGAGCACAAACGGCTGCGAACGCAAGCGTGGCGGTGTGTGTGCCGTCGTTGTATCTGGCCCAGTTGCAGGGCCTGCTCAAAGGCAGCACCCTTGAGTTTGGCGCGCAGGATGTCTCACAGCATGCATTGGGTGCGTTCACCGGTGAGGTTTCCGCCGCGATGTTGCGTGAATTCGGTGTCCGTTATTGCCTGGTGGGTCACTCTGAGCGTCGCCAGTTTCACGCCGAAACCGACGAGGTAGTTGCCCACAAGGCCGAGCGGGCGCTGGCCGCAGGCATCACGCCGATCGTCTGTGTGGGTGAAACCCTGGCTGAGCGCGAGGCCGGGAAAACCGCTGAGGTCGTCAAGCGGCAACTGGCTGCGGTGATCCACACCAATGGCCATTGCATCAGCGAAATTGTGGTGGCTTATGAGCCGGTGTGGGCGATTGGCACCGGCAAGACGGCCACTGCCGAACAGGCCCAGGAAGTGCATGCCGTTTTGCGGGCACAGCTTCACGCGGCCACTGAGTACTCTGACCGCATTCAGATTTTGTACGGCGGCAGCATGAACGCCACCAACGCAGCCGCGTTGCTGGCCCAGGGCGACATCGACGGCGGCCTGGTGGGCGGGGCGTCGCTCAAGGCCGCAGACTTTTTGCAGATCATTGCAGCAGCCAATGCGCTGCGCGCGTAAACAGCTATTTATTGAGGAGCAAATGTGAACTTTGTCGTTAACATCATTTTGGCCGTGCAGATGATTTCTGCCGTGGCCATGATCGGCCTGATCCTGATCCAGCACGGCAAGGGCGCCGACATGGGCGCGGCCTTCGGCGGCGGCAGTTCGGGCAGCCTGTTTGGCGCCAGCGGCAGCGCCAATTTTCTCTCGCGCACCACGGCCGTGTTGGCCACCGTGTTTTTTGTCGCCACCTTGTCGCTGGCCTATTTCGGCAACCTGCGCACATCTGCACCGGCGGGCAGCGGCAGCGTGCTCGAAGGCGCAGCATCGGCGGTGCCTGCGGGCGCGCCGGCTTCGGCACCCGCAGCAGCGGGCTCTGTGCCCGCGGCGGTTTCCATACCAGCGCCTGCGGCGTCGGGTGCCGCTCAAATTCCATCCAAATAATCGCCTGAAATCGATCGTTCACAAGGGGAGATCAGGGTAAACGATCAATTTTTGGGGATAGAATGCGAGGTGGTCAACGAGGCAATTTAGCGCAGGATTCCTCAGGTCTCGGGGACTGAAAAACAGCCGTCGTGGTGAAATTGGTAGACACGCTATCTTGAGGGGGTAGTGGCGAAAGCTGTGCGAGTTCGAGTCTCGCCGACGGCACCAGACAATCAGAAAAATTCCTTGATCCGCAACAGAAGATGAACCTCGAACAATATTTGCCGGTGCTGTTGTTCATCCTGGTCGGCATTGCGGTCGGCGTCGCGCCGCAAGTCATCGGTTACATTCTGGGCCCCAGCCGGCCCGATGCGGCCAAAAACTCCCCTTACGAATGCGGCTTTGAGGCCTTTGAAGACGCGCGCATGAAGTTTGACGTGCGGTATTACCTGGTCGCCATTTTGTTTATCTTGTTTGACCTCGAAATCGCGTTCCTCTTCCCTTGGGCCGTGGCGCTCAAGGAAATTGGCCCCTTGGGTTTCTGGTCGGTGATGGTTTTTCTGGGCATCCTCGTCGTGGGTTTCATCTACGAGTGGAAAAAAGGCGCCCTGGACTGGGAATAAAACGTAAACATGCGCGCGCAGGACACACACCATGGCCATTGAAGGCGTTTTCAAGGAAGGTTTCATGACCACGTCGTACGACTCTGTCATGAACTGGGCCAAGACGGGCTCTCTCTGGCCGATGTCGTTCGGCCTGGCCTGTTGCGCCGTCGAGATGATGCACGCGGCAGCCGCACGGTACGACATCAGCCGCTTTGGCGCCGAGGTGTTTCGCGCCAGCCCCCGGCAGTCTGATCTGATGATCGTCGCGGGCACATTGTGCAACAAGATGGCGCCCGCCTTGCGCAAGGTGTATGACCAGATGAGCGAGCCGCGTTGGGTCATCAGCATGGGCTCTTGCGCCAATGGTGGCGGTTATTACCACTACAGTTATTCGGTGGTGCGCGGCTGTGACCGCATCGTGCCGGTGGACGTGTACGTGCCTGGCTGCCCGCCTACCGCCGAGGCGCTCCTGTACGGCATCATCCAGTTGCAGCAAAAAATCCGCCGCACTCAAACCATCGCTCGGGCTTAATCGCGCCGAGGCATGCACCGATGACGCAATTTGCTGTAGACCCGCAGGCGCTTAAGTCAACCTTGGCCGCTGCGCTGGGCGACAAAGCCAAAAAAATCAGTGTCGCCCTGGGCGAGGTGGCCGTGGTGGTGGCCCCAGCCGACTATTTGGCCGCCGCGCAAATCCTGCGTGACGCGCCGGGTTGCCAGTTCGAAATCCTCATCGACCTGTGTGGCGTGGACTATTCCGAATACAAACAGGACAGCGACGCCATGGGTGGCGATTTGGGCGCCGGGCGCGTCGCCGTTGGTGGGCGTTATGCGATCGTTTCACACCTATTGTCGGTCAGCCTGAACCAGCGTGTGCGCCTCAAAGTGTTCGCGACCAATGATGACGTTCCGGTGGTTGACTCCTTGACCGCCGTCTGGAGCTCGGTAAGCTGGTTCGAGCGCGAAGCCTTCGATTTGTTTGGCATCGTCTTTGAAGGCCACAACGACCTGCGTCGCATCTTGACCGACTACGGCTTTATCGGCCACCCGTTTCGCAAGGATTTCCCGACCACAGGGCACGTTGAAATGCGTTACGACGCCGAGAAGAAACGCGTGATCTACCAGCCTGTCACGATTGAGCCGCGTGAAATCACGCCGCGAATCGTCCGTGAAGACAACTATGGTGGAGCGCCATAACTATTTGCCATGGCTGAAATCAAAAACTACACCCTGAACTTCGGGCCGCAGCATCCGGCGGCGCACGGCGTGTTGCGTCTGGTGCTGGAGCTTGATGGCGAAGTGATCCAGCGCGCTGACCCGCACATTGGCCTGTTGCACCGCGCCACTGAAAAACTGGCTGAAAGCAAGACCTACATCCAGAACCTGCCCTACATGGACAGGCTCGATTACGTCTCGATGATGTGCAACGAGCACGCTTATTGCTTGGCCATCGAGAAGCTGTTGGGCGTCGATGTGCCGCTGCGCGCACAGTACATCCGCGTGATGTTCTCCGAGATCACCCGTTTGCTCAACCACTTGTTGTGGGTGGGGGCGCACGGGCTGGACTGCGGCGCGA
This sequence comes from Rhodoferax sp., assembly GCA_031397915.1. Lineage (GTDB taxonomy): Bacteria > Pseudomonadota > Gammaproteobacteria > Burkholderiales > Burkholderiaceae_C > JANYCG01. Next base: position 11,191 of record JANNMM010000374.1, read on the forward strand.
TGACGCTGCTGCTATACGCCTTTCGCGAACGTGAAGACCTTTTTGACATGTACGAAGCCGCCAGCGGCGCACGCATGCATGCGGCGTATTTCCGCCCGGGTGGTGTGTACCGCGACCTGCCAGGGTCAATGCCGCAGTACAAGGCCAACAAAATCCGCAACGCCCGTGCCATCAAGGCGCTCAACGTCAACCGGGAAGGCTCTCTACTCGATTTCATCGACGATTTCACCCAGCGTTTCCCGGCAAACCACGATGAGTACCACACCCTGCTGACAGACAACCGCATCTGGAAGCAGCGCACGGTCGGTATCGGCGTCGTCACGCCAGAACGGGCGATGAACCTCGGCTTCACCGGTGCAATGTTGCGGGGCTCGGGGGTCGCCTGGGACTTGCGCAAAAAGCAGCCTTACGACGTCTACGACCGAATGGATTTTGACATTCCCGTGGGCAAGACCGGTGACTGTTATGACCGGTACCTCGTCCGCATGGAAGAGATGAAACAGTCGAACCACATCATCAAGCAATGTGTGGACTGGCTCAAGGCCAACCCTGGTCCGGTGATCACCAGCAACCACAAGGTGGCAGGGCCGGACCGAGAATCCATGAAGTCCAACATGGAAGAGCTGATCCACCACTTCAAGTTGTTCACAGAAGGCTTCCATGTACCCGAAGGCGAAGCGTATGCGGCGGTGGAGCACCCGAAGGGCGAGTTCGGCATCTACATCGTGAGTGATGGCGCCAACAAGCCGTACCGCTTGAAAATTCGCGCCCCCGGCTTTGCTCATCTCGCAGGCCTGAATGAAATGGCCAGCGGCCACATGATCGCCGACGCCGTCGCGATCATCGGCACCATGGATATTGTGTTTGGGGAGATTGACCGATGATCTCGGATGCGGCCAAAGCAGGCTTTGCAATTGAAGTTGCAAAGTACCCATCTGACCAAAAGCAGTCTGCCGTGATGGCGTGCCTGGCCATTGTTCAGAAAGAATTGGGTTTCGTCAGTGTCGAGAGCGAAAAAGAAGTGGCAGACTACCTTGGCATGGCGCCCATAGCGGTGCACGAGGTGACCACCTTCTACAACATGTACAACCAGCGGCCAGTGGGCAAATACAAGCTCAATGTTTGCACCAATTTGCCTTGCCAGTTGCGTGACGGGCAAGCAGCACTCAAACATTTGGAGGCCAAATTGGGCATCCACATGGGCCAAACCACGAAGGACGGCATGTTCACCTTGCAACAAAGCGAGTGCCTGGGCGCTTGCGCCGATTCTCCCGTGCTGTTGGTGAACGACCGCGCCATGTGCAGCTTCATGAGCAACGAGAAGTTGGACCAGTTGATTGATGGCCTTCGCACAGCCAAGGCGGACGCAGCATGACCACCGCGTCCCAAGTACTGGCCCAGTTTGCGGCCAACGGTGTTGAAACCTGTTTCCATGGCCGCCACATCAACCCACAAATCTATGCGGATTTGAATGGGTCAAACTGGCGTTTGAAGGACTATGAAGCACGCGGCGGGTATCAGGCATTGCGCAAGATATTGGGCAAGGACGGTGCGGCGGTAGAAGAAGGCAAAGCGGCCGGCATGACGCAAGACCAGGTCATCGCCGTCGTCAAGGAGTCGGCCTTGCGGGGCCGTGGCGGCGCAGGTTTTCCCACGGGCCTGAAGTGGAGCTTCATGCCACGCCAGTTTCCAGGGCAAAAATACCTCGTCTGCAATTCAGACGAAGGTGAACCCGGAACTTGCAAAGACCGCGACATCCTGCAATTCAACCCGCACATCGTGATTGAAGGCATGATCATCGCCGCCTACGCGATGGGCATCTCGGTGGGGTACAACTACATCCACGGCGAGATATTTGCCAGTTACGACCGCTTTGAAGAAGCGCTGGAAGAAGCGCGCGCGGCAGGTTACTTGGGCGACCACATTCTGGGGAGCGGCTACAGTTTTCAGTTGCACGCATTCCACGGTTTTGGTGCCTACATCTGCGGTGAAGAAACAGCCCTGCTCGAATCGCTAGAAGGCAAAAAAGGTCAGCCGCGTTTCAAGCCGCCGTTCCCCGCCAGCTTCGGCATGTACGGCAAACCGACCACGATCAACAATACCGAAACCTTCGCGGCGGTGCCCTGGATCATCCGTAACGGTGGCGCGGCTTACCTCGCCTGCGGCAAACCCAACAATGGCGGCACAAAGATTTATTCGGTCAGCGGCGACGTGGAGTTGCCGGGCAATTACGAAGTACCGCTGGGCACGCCGTTCTCAACGTTGCTGGAAATTGCTGGCGGCGTGCGCAAAGGTCGCCAACTCAAAGCCGTGATTCCCGGCGGTTCATCCGCGCCGATTTTGCCGGCCGACATCATGATGGGTTGCACCATGGACTACGACTCCATCGCCAAGGCGGGCTCGATGCTCGGCTCGGGCGCGGTGATCGTGCTGGACGATTCCCGTTGCATGGTGAAGTCTTTGCAGCGCCTGAGCTACTTTTACATGCACGAGTCCTGCGGGCAATGTACGCCTTGCCGCGAAGGCACGGGTTGGCTCTCGCGCATGGTGGACCGCATCGAAACCGGCCATGGCCGTACCAGCGACATGGATTTGCTCAACTCTGTGGCCGACAACATCATGGGTCGAACAATCTGTGCCCTGGGCGATGCAGCCGCTTTGCCGGTGCGCTCCATGATCAAACATTTCCGGCACGAGTTTGAATACCACGTTGAGCACAAGACCTGCATGGTCCCGGCTTACGTTTGATGCAGAAGCAGAAGCAAGAGCATGATTGAAATCGAACTCGACGGCAAGAAGGTAGAAGTCAAGGAAGGCAGCATGATCATGCATGCCGCTGACAACGCCGGCACCTACATTCCTCATTTTTGCTACCACAAGAAACTCAGCATCGCCGCCAATTGCCGCATGTGCCTGGTGGACGTGGAGAAGATGCCCAAGCCCATGCCCGCATGCGCCACACCTGTGTCGCAAGGCATGATCGTGCGCACCAAGAGCGACAAGGCCATCAAGGCTCAGCAGTCGGTGATGGAGTTTTTGCTCATCAACCACCCGCTGGATTGCCCGATTTGCGACCAGGGCGGTGAATGCCAGTTGCAAGACTTGGCCGTCGGTTACGGTGGCTCCGCCTCGCGTTACGAAGAAGAAAAACGTGTGGTCGCCGTAAAAGACGTCGGCCCGCTGATATCCATGCAGGAGATGAGCCGCTGCATCCACTGCACGCGTTGCGTTCGCTTTGGCCAGGAAGTCGCCGGAGTGATGGAGCTGGGCATGTCGCACCGGGGTGAACATGCCGAGATCGAAACATTCATCGGCCATTCGATTGACTCCGAGCTGTCGGGCAACATGATTGACATCTGCCCGGTCGGTGCGCTCACCAGCAAACCTTTCCGCTACAGCGCACGCACCTGGGAGCTGTCACGCCGCAAGTCCATCAGCCCACACGATTCAACCGGTGCCAATCTGATCGTCCAGGTCAAAGGCAACAAGGTGATGCGTGTGGTACCGCTGGAGAACGAAGCGGTCAACGAATGCTGGATCGCCGACCGCGACCGTTTCTCTTACGAAGCGCTCAACAGCGACGACCGTTTGACCGCACCCATGATCAAACAGGGTGGCACCTGGAAAACAGTTGATTGGCAAACCGCGCTTGAATACGTCGCGAACGGCTTGAAACAAATCAAAACCGATCACGGCGCGAAAAGCATTGGTGTCCTGGTGAGCCCGCACAGCACGTTGGAAGAGTTGTCGCTGGCTTCTGGTTTGATGCGCGGCCTGGGCAGCGAAAACATTGACTACCGCTTGCGAGATGCCGAGTTGGCACCTGCCAGCGGTTCCGCGATCCGTTGGCTTGGGACATCCATCGCATCTTTGTCGAATTTGCAGCGGGTCCTGATCATCGGCTCTGACCTGCGCAAGGATCACCCACTTTTCGCACTTCGAATCCGGCATTCAGGTCGCTTAGGTTGTTCGGTAAGCGCTATTAATTCAGCGGCATATGACTGGGCGATGCCGGTTGCCAACACTCTGATTTCAGATTCCAGAAATTGGGCGCAGGCCTTGGCAGAAGTTGCCTCAGCCGTAGCCTCGGAGAAGGGTATTGTTGCCCCCGATGCAGTGGCTTCAGTGGTTGCAGGAGACATCGGGAAAGCCATTGCCAAATCGTTGTTGGGCGGCGAGCGCAAGGCCATTCTGCTTGGTAATGCTGCGGCCCACCATGGCAAAGCGTCCAGCCTGCTGGCGCTCGCGAACTGGATCGGTGAGCAAACTGGCGCGAGCGTCGGTTATTTGACCGAGGCCGCCAACACGGTGGGTGCACAATTTGCAAACGCCTTGCCCGGTTCCGGTGGATTGAATGCCGCTCAAATGTTGGCCGGTGGCGTTGATGTCGGCGGTAGTGGTGGTTTGGAAGCCGTGCTCTTGCTCAACACCGAGCCTGAGTTTGACTCAAGCGCAGGCGCTGCGGCGGTGAAAGGCCTGGGCAATTGCCAGATGGTCGTCACGCTCAGCCCGTTTAAAGCCAACATGGCTTTCAGCGATGTGTTGTTGCCCATTTCTCCGTTCACTGAGACCCCCGGAACATTTGTAAACGCCGAAGGGCGCGTGCAAAGTTTCCACGCCGTCGTGAAACCGCTAGGCGATACGCGCCCTGGCTGGAAAGTCTTGCGCGTCTTGGGCAATATGCTGGGGTTGGCCGGGTTTGGTGCTGAATCGGCGCAAGACGTAGCAGCAAAAGTGCTGAAATCGAACGAGCTGGCGTCTGGCCATTTGGCAAGCGCGGTTTTGTCCAATGCGACTTCGGCAACCATCGATTTGACGCCTTCAACCAGCGCGGCTGTGGCAGCCTCAATCTACCAGCTTGACGGCATCGTTCGCCGTGCGGATTCCCTGCAGTTGACGGCTGACGCCAAACCCGCAGTGACCCGCGAAGGAGTCGCGGCATGATCGACCTGATGTTCGAAACCGGGCAGGGCCTGTTCAGCGCACCCTGGTGGGCCGGCATGGCCTGGCCCGTGATCTGGAACCTGATCAAAATTGTGGCGGTGGTATTGCCCTTGTTGGGTGCCGTTGCTTACTTGACGCTTTGGGAGCGCAAACTGATCGGCTGGATCCAGATTCGCATTGGACCCAATCGCGTTGGCCCGTTTGGCTTGTTGCAGCCGATTGCTGACGCCCTGAAGCTGATGGGCAAGGAAATTTTGGTTCCTTCAGCGGGCAACAAGGGCTTGTTTTTGCTTGGGCCTGTGCTCACGATCATGCCGGCGATGGCGGCCTGGGCGGTGATTCCCTTCGGCCCGGACGTGGCGCTGTCCAACATCAATGCCGGTTTGTTGTTCATCATGGCCATCACCTCCATGGAGGTCTATGGCGTGGTTATTGCCGGGTGGTCGTCCAACTCCAAATACGCTTTCCTGGGTGCCTTGCGCGCTTCGGCGCAAATGGTGAGTTACGAAATCGCCATGGGTTTTTGCCTGGTTGTGGTTTTGATGATCTCCAGCAGCATGAACCTGACGGATATCGTCACCGGGCAGGCAGTCGGCCAGTTTGCCGACAAAGGCCTCAATTTCATGTCCTGGAACTGGTTGCCCTTGTTGCCGATATTCATGGTCTACATCATCTCCGGCCTGGCTGAAACCAACCGACACCCGTTTGACGTGGTCGAAGGCGAGTCTGAAATCGTGGCCGGCCATATGGTCGAATATTCCGGCATGTCCTACGCCATGTTCTACTTGGCTGAATACGCCAACATGTGGTTGATTTCGGTGCTGGCCGCCATCATGTTCCTGGGCGGTTGGTTGCCCCCGATTGACAGCGATTTTTTCAACTGGATTCCGGGCTGGATCTGGCTTGGCATCAAGACCTGTGCCGTCGTCACCTTGTTCATCTGGATCCGCGCCACCTTGCCGCGTTTCCGTTATGACCAGATCATGCGTTTGGGCTGGAAGATCTTCATTCCGCTGACGCTGGTTTGGTTGATCGTGATTGGCCTGTGGATGCAGACACCGTTCACCATCTGGAAATAAGTGAAGTAATCATGTCTACCAACACGTCCATGGCGGTCCCCGCGTTTTCGATCAAGGACTTTCTCTCCAGCTTCATGCTGGTGGAGTTGTTCAAGGGCCTCGCGCTCACCGGCAAATACGCGTTCCGCCGCAAAGTCACCATCCAGTTCCCCGAAGAAAAAACACCGCTGAGCCCGCGCTTTCGCGGTCTGCACGCCTTGCGCCGATATGACAACGGTGAGGAGCGCTGCATCGCCTGCAAACTTTGCGAAGCGGTATGCCCGGCGATGGCGATCACCATCGAGTCTGAGGTGCGGGATGACGGTTCGCGCCGCACCACGCGGTATGACATCGATTTGACCAAATGCATCTTCTGCGGTTTTTGCGAAGAGAGCTGCCCGGTCGACTCCATTGTCGAGACCCACATCCTGGAGTACCACGGTGAAAAGCGCGGGGATCTGTACTTCACCAAAGACATGTTGTTGGCGGTGGGCGACCGTTACGAGTCAGAAATTGCGGCCAGTCGCGCTGCTGACGCCAAATACCGCTGAACAACAGCGCCCAGCCTGAAAAATAATGGATACCAAGACCGGCTTTTTTTATTTGTTCTCGGCAGTGTTGCTGTTTGCTTCGTTCCGCGTCATCACGGCGCGCAACACGGTGTACGCCGCGCTTTACCTGGTTCTTGCGTTCGCGCAGGCGGCTGCCTTGTGGATGTTGCTCAAGGCCGAGTTCCTGGCCATCACGCTGGTGCTCGTCTATGTGGGCGCGGTCATGGTGTTGTTCCTGTTTGTTGTGATGATGCTCGATATTGACGTGGACAGCATCCGACAGGGGTTTTGGAAACATTTTCCGGTCGCTGGGACTTTGGGCGCCATCATTGCGCTTGAAATGGCTGCCGTGTTGATGGGCGGTTTCAGAACCCCCGACACCTCTTCGGCTGGCGCATCGGGCAGTCTCATGGCCTCGCAGGTGTCCAACACCAAGGAACTGGGCAAAGTGTTGTACTCCCAGTATGTCTATCCCCTTGAAATTGCCGCGATCATCCTGCTGGTGGCCATGATTGCCGCCATTGCACTCACGCTGCGCCAGAGAAAAGACAGCAAATATTCCAGCCCGTCAGACCAGGTCCGCGTCAAGGCGCGCGACCGCATGGTCGTGCTCAAGATGGACGCCACCCGGCCGACGGCGCCGGCTGCCGACGAGTCCGCCGGGGAGAAAAAGGCATGACCTTGACCCTGGGCCATTTCCTGTCACTGGGAGCCATGTTGTTCGCCATTTCCGTGATCGGCATTTTCCTGAACCGCAAAAACCTGATTGTCCTGCTGATGGCCATCGAGCTGATGCTGTTGGCGGTCAACATGAACTTCGTCGCGTTTTCGTATTTTCTCAACGACATGCACGGCCAGATTTTTGTCTTTTTCATCCTGACGGTTGCCGCTGCCGAATCTGCCATTGGCCTGGCCATTCTGGTGCAGCTGTTCCGCAACAAGTCCAACATCAATGTGGACGAACTCAACACCCTCAAGGGCTGAAACGGAATAACCAGCGATGAGTCAAACGCTTTCTTCTGCCAGCCTGCTGACCGTGGCCCTGGCACCACTGGTGGGTGCCGTTTTGGCTGGCATTTTGGGTACGTCTTTTGGCGGCAACGTGATCGGTCGGCGCGCCTCGCATTCGGTCACCATTTTGGGTGTGCTGATTTCCTTCGTGTTGTCGGCCATGACGCTGCAAAGTGTGGTCGCAGACGGTGCGCGCTTCAACGAAACCCTCTACACCTGGATGGTCGTTGGTGGGTTGAAGATGGAAATTGGTTTTCTCATCGACGGACTAACCGCGATGATGATGTGTGTGGTGACATTCGTCTCGTTGATGGTCCATGTCTACACCATTGGCTATATGGAGGAAGACGAAGGTTACAACCGCTTCTTCGCCTATATCTCGCTGTTCACATTTTCCATGCTGATGCTGGTCATGAGCAACAACATGCTGCAGCTGTTCTTCGGCTGGGAGGCGGTAGGCCTGGTCTCGTATTTGCTGATCGGTTTCTGGTTCAACAAGCCAACGGCGATTTTCGCCAATATGAAGGCCTTTCTGGTCAACCGCGTGGGCGACTTTGGCTTCATCCTTGGCATTGGTTTGATCGCCGCCTATACCGGTTCGCTGAACTACTCGGAAGTGTTTGCCAAAGGCGGCGAGTTGGCCAAATTGAGTTTTCCGGGTACCGAATGGATGATGATCACGGTGATCTGCATTTGCCTGTTCATCGGCGCCATGGGCAAATCGGCGCAGTTTCCTTTGCACGTCTGGTTGCCCGACTCGATGGAAGGCCCCACGCCCATTTCCGCGCTGATCCACGCCGCCACCATGGTCACCGCGGGCATCTTCATGGTGGCACGCATGTCGCCGCTGTTTGAGCTCTCAGACAGCGCGCTGAGTTTCATCCTGGTGATTGGCGCCATCACCGCGCTCTTCATGGGGTTCCTGGGCATCATCCAGAACGACATCAAACGCGTCGTGGCGTATTCCACCTTGTCTCAACTCGGTTACATGACGGTGGCGCTGGGTGCTTCGGCGTATTCGGTGGCAGTATTTCACCTGATGACCCATGCATTCTTCAAAGCCTTGCTGTTCCTTGGCGCAGGCTCGGTCATCATGGGTTGCCACCATAACCAGGACATCCGCTGGATGGGCGGCCTGCGCAAATACATGCCCATCACCTGGATCACGTCATTGCTGGGGTCGCTTGCGCTCATCGGCACGCCGCTGTTTGCCGGCTTCTACTCCAAGGACAGCATCATTGAAGCGGTGCATTTCAGCAACCTGTGGGGCTCGGGCTTCGCCAGTTTTGCGGTGCAGGCCGGTGTCTTCGTCACCGCGTTTTATTCATTCCGCATGTATTTCCTGGTGTTTCATGGCAAAGAGCGGTTCGATCAGAACCCCGATGCGCACCATGGTGACCACGATGACCCCCACCATGACGCGCACGGTCACGCCGCGCATGCGCATGTGCCGCATGAGTCCCCGTGGGTGGTTTGGGTGCCGCTGGTGTTGCTCGCCATCCCCTCTGTGGTGATCGGTTTCATGACCATCACCCCCATGTTGTTTGGCCACTTGCTGGGTGATTCGATCATGGTGGACGCCGCCCGGCACCCGGCGATGCTCGAGCTGGCCAAAGCCTTCCACGGGCCCTGGGGCATGGCGGTTCACGCCTTGACGACCCTGCCATTCTGGCTTGCGGTTGCCGGTGTTGCGCTGTCGTATTACATGTATCTGGTGAATCCGGCCTTGCCGGCTGCCATCAAGTCCAAAGTGCAGCCCCTTTACACCCTGCTTGAAAACAAATACTACATGGACTGGTTCAACGAAAACGTGCTGGCCCGTGGCGCGCGCGCCCTGGGTGTGGGCCTTTGGAAGGGTGGCGACCAGACCTTGATCGACGGCGCATTGGTGAATGGCTCCTGGAAAGTGGTCGGCGCGTTTTCGAGTGTCGTTCGCTGGTTCCAGACCGGTTACCTGTACCACTACGCGCTGGCCATGATTGTTGGCGTGTTCGTGCTGATGACGTATTTCGTCTGGCTCAAATAACGCCCTGAGGAGAAGAATAAAAATGGGTTTGTTGAGCCTTGCTATCTGGACGCCAATTGCATTTGGTGTGTTGCTTCTGGCCTTGGGCCGCGATGAGCAGGCAGGTGCTGTTCGCTGGCTGGCCCTGGTGGGGGCGGTTATCAGCTTCCTGGTGACGCTGCCGCTGTATGGCGGGTTCAAACTTGGCACGGCCGCCATGCAGTTTGTTGAAAGTACACCCTGGATCGAGCGCTTCAATGTCAACTACCACCTGGGCGTAGACGGCATCTCCTTCTGGTTTGTCTTGCTTACCGCCTTCATCAACGTGGTGGTGGTGATTGCCGCCTGGGAGGCCATCACGACGCGTGTGAACCAGTACATGGGCGCTTTCATGATCCTGAGCGGCCTCATGATTGGCGTGTTTTGCGCGCTCGACGGCCTTCTCTTCTATGTGTTTTTTGAGGCAACGCTGATTCCGATGTACCTCATCATCGGCATCTGGGGTGGCCCCAACAAGATTTACGCGGCGTTCAAGTTTTTCTTGTACACGCTGTTGGGTTCGCTGCTGCTGCTGGTGGCTCTGATATTCCTGTACACCAAATCCGGCGGCAGTTTTGACATCCTCACTTGGCACAAGCTGCCATTGGCGGGTACCACCCAGACCCTGGTTTTCTTCGCCTTTTTCTCGGCTTTTGCCGTGAAGGTGCCGATGTGGCCGGTGCATACCTGGTTGCCCGACGTCCACGTGGAGGCTCCCACCGGCGGGTCTGCCGTGCTGGCGGCCATCATGCTGAAGCTGGGCGCCTATGGCTTCCTGCGCTTTTCCATGCCGATCGCACCCGATGCCGCGCACGAGTGGGCCTGGCTGATGATTGCGTTGTCCGTGATCGCCGTGGTGTACGTGGGCCTGGTGGCCATGGTGCAGGAAGACATGAAAAAGCTGGTGGCCTACAGCTCGGTGGCGCACATGGGCTTTGTCACGCTGGGTTTCTTCATCTTCAATGACCTCGGCGTCGCCGGCGGCATTGTGCAAATGATCGCCCATGGCTTTGTGTCGGGCGCGATGTTCCTGTGCATTGGCGTTTTGTACGACCGCGTTCATTCGCGCGAAATTTCCAGTTACGGCGGCGTGGTCAACACCATGCCCAAGTTCACTGCGTTTGCCCTGCTGTTTGCCATGGCCAACTGCGGCCTGCCCGCCACGGCCGGTTTCGTGGGTGAGTGGATGGTGATTCTGGGCGCCGTCAAAGCCAACTTCTGGCTGGGCTTTGCCGCCGCCAGCGCGCTGGTGTTTGGCGCCGCCTACACCCTGTGGATGTTCAAACGCGTCTACCTCGGCCCCGTGGCCAATGACGATGTCAAGGGCTTGACGGACATCAATGCCCGCGAATTCCTCATGTTGTCCCTGCTGGCGATTGCCGTGTTGTGGATGGGTGTCCATCCCAAACCGTTCACCGACGTGATGGACACCTCGGTGGCCGAATTGCTCAAACACGTCGCCCAGAGCAAGCTGAAATGACCCATCAAGTTGGTCAAGTGAAATAAGAGACCCAGGCAATGATTGACAAACTCAGTTGGATCGCGGTTTACCCGGAAATCATCCTCTCGGTGATGGCCTGCGTCATCGCGCTGGTTGACCTGGGCGTGAAAAGCCGTCTGCGCACCCTGACCTATGTGTTGACGCTGGCCACGCTGGGCGTCGTTGCGGTGTTTCAGGCGATGTACGCCAGCGGCGGCAGCACCGTGTACGGATTTGGCAACATGGTGGTGAGCGACCCGATGGGCAACTGGCTCAAGTGTTTCGCCACCCTGGCCGTGATGGTTTCCCTGGTCTATGGCCGGCCCTACGCCGGTGACCGCGACATGTTGCGCGGCGGCGAGTTGTTCTCGCTTTCCATGTTTGCGCTCCTGGGCATGTTTGTCATGATCTCGGGCAACAATTTCCTCGTCATTTATCTGGGCCTGGAGTTGCTTACCCTGTCGAGCTACGCACTGGTGGCATTGCGGCGCGACAGCGAAATCGCCTCCGAAGCGGCCATGAAATATTTCGTGCTCGGCGCCATGGCGTCCGGCTTTCTGCTTTACGGCCTCTCCATGATGTACGGCGCCACCGCGACGCTGGACATCAACGCCGTATTCAAGGCGATCAGTTCCGGTACCGTTGACCACCGCGTGCTGATTTTTGGCCTCGTGTTTGTGGTTGCGGGCCTGGCCTTCAAGATCGGCGCAGTGCCCTTCCACATGTGGATCCCCGACGTCTACCACGGCGCGCCTACGGCCGTCACCTTGCTCATCGGCGGCGCGCCCAAACTCGCCGCGTTCGCCATCGTGATCCGTCTGCTGGTCGAAGGTATGTTGCCTCTCGCGCCGGACTGGCAGCAGATGCTGATGGTGCTGTCCATCGGCTCTTTGCTGATCGGCAACCTGGCCGCCATCGCGCAGTCCAACCTCAAACGCATGCTGGCGTTCTCCACCATTTCGCAAATGGGTTTTGTGCTCCTGGGCCTGATGTCGGGCTTTGTCAATGGCAACACCTTGTCGGCCGGCAACGCCTACAGCTCGGCCATGTTTTATGTGGTGACTTACGTGCTCACCACACTGGCCAGCTTCGGCATCATCCTGCTGCTGGCGCGGGAGGGTTTTGAAAGCGAAGAAATTACCGACTTTGCCGGCCTTAACCAGCGCAGCCCCCTTTACGCGGCCGTCATGGCTGTGTGCATGTTTTCCCTTGCGGGCATTCCGCCGATGGTCGGGTTTTACGCCAAGTTGTCGGTGCTGCAGGCCTTGATCGCCTCAGGGCAGGCCATTCACATCGGTTTGGCGGTGTTCGCCGTGATGATGTCCCTGATCGGCGCGTTTTACTACCTGCGCGTCGTCAAGGTCATGTATTTTGACGACCCGATCACCGCCAGCACTGTTTCGGCGCCCCATGACGTGCGCATCGTGTTGTCGATCAATGGCGCGCTCATCCTGATTCTGGGCATCGTGCCCGGAGCCTTGATGACGCTGTGTGCCAACGCGGTGATGAAAATGCTCGGCACCTGAGCCGCGCGTCTCCCTACCAACGTGTCCCAATCCTTTGCCGCCTGGGCGCTGGTTCTGCTGGCGTTTTGTGCCGCCAACCTGCCTTTTGTCAACCACCGCCTGCTGGCAGTCGTTGTGATGAAACGGCCCAAAACCATCTGGCTGCGGCTGCTGGAACTGCTTCTGTGGTATTTTGTGGTCGGCGGCGTGGGCCTGGCGCTGGAAAACCGCCTTGGGCAAATCGCGCCGCAGAAGTGGCAGTTTTATGCCATCACCGTGGCCCTGTTCATCACCTTTGCGTTTCCAGGGTTCGTCTACCGCTACTTGCTCAAACACCGCTAAAACACTGTTGAATGCCTTTAACCACTGCGATCCATGAAAGTCCTTGATCTTCAATGCGCAAACAGCCACGTCTTTGAAGGCTGGTTTGGCTCTGAAGACGACTTTCAGGGCCAGTTGGGCCGTGGCATGGTGCAGTGCCCTATGTGTGGCGACGCCGCGATCACCAAACGCCTGAGCGCACCCCGGTTGAATTTCGGCGCTTCAGACACCCGTGCGGGCGACGATGCGCCGGCGTGTTCTGCAGATGCCAATGCGCCAATACCGGCTGCACCCGTGCCGCATCCCGCGCGCGAGCTGGTAGCCGCGCCGTACATGTCGCAGGAGCGGATGGCCGCCTGGATGGCCATGGCCAAGCGCGTGCTGGCCAACACCGCCGATGTGGGCGACCGGTTTGCCGAAGAGGCCCGCAAAATTCACTACGGCGAAACCGAAGAACGCGGCATCCGCGGGCGCGCCACGCGTGATGAAACCGAAGCGCTTCTGGAAGAGGGCATAGCCGTCATGCCTTTCATCCTGCCCGAAGCGCTCAAGGGGCCGGTGCAGTAAAGCCCGCAGCGGCGCTGCCCGTCACGGGTACAGGCCGCGCAGCTCACGCGCATGCAGGATGCGCTGGCAGGCCACAATGAACGTGGCGGTGCGCAAACTCACCTGCTTGTCCTGTGCCACCTGCCAGATGGCACCAAAAGCCTCTTTCATGATGCGCACCAGGCGCGCGTTGATCTCGTCCTCGCTCCAGAAGAA
>JANNMM010000148.1:0-8117 GCA_031397915.1 Rhodoferax sp.
ACGCAGTGCCCACGCCGTAATCCGGCTGTAACTTTGGAAAAGCATCGGCTCACCCAGCGCAGGATAATGGTGCCATGAACCAACTCGACGCGCTCAAACAATTCACGACCGTTGTCGCCGATACCGGCGACTTCAAGCAGATGGCCGCCTTTCAGCCGAAAGACGCCACCACCAACCCATCCTTGATTCTCAAAGCCGTGCAAAAGGCCGACTACGAGCCTTTGCTCAAGGACACCGTGGCGAAATTCCGCAAACGGCCGGTGGACGAAATCATGGACCGCCTGCTGGTGCGGTTTGGCTGCGAAATACTGCAGTTGATCCCGGGTCGCGTGTCCACGGAAGTGGATGCGCGCCTGAGTTTTGACACCCAGGCTTCCGTCACCCGCGCCGAACGCATCATCGAGCTGTACCAGGCTGAGGGCGTGCACATTGACCGCGTGTTGGTCAAGGTCGCGGCAACCTGGGAAGGCATTGCTGCGGCAGAGATACTCGAGCGCCGCGGCATTCACACCAACCTCACCCTGCTGTTTTCGTTTTGCCAGGCCGTCGCCTGTGCGCAGGCCAAGGTCCAGTTGATATCGCCTTTCGTTGGCCGCATTTACGACTGGTACAAAAAGTCGGCCAGCGCAGCAGCCGCAAGTGCCCCCAACGGCACATGGGTAGAGGCCGACAACGCGGGTGCGAACGACCCGGGCGTGAAGTCCGTTCGGCAAATCTTCAACCACTACAAACACTTCGGCATTGCAACCGAGGTGATGGGCGCCAGTTTTCGAAATGTGGGGCAGATCACAGCGCTGGCGGGTTGCGACCTGCTTACCATCAGCCCCGAGCTGATGGCCACGCTAGCGGGCTCAAACGCCGATTTGCCGCGCGCACTGGATGCACAGGCGGCCAAGGCGATGGATTTACCCGCTTTCAATTTTGACGAAGCGGGGTTCCGGTTCGCGCTGAATGAAGACGCCATGGCCAGCGACAAACTGGCCGAAGGCATTCGGGCATTTTGCGTTGACGCCGTGAAGCTCGACAAGCTGCTGCTTGCTGCCTGACCGGGGGCCGGGGTGAAAACGCGTACCCGTTGTGACCAGGCGGCGGTTTGGCCGCAGCTGCAGGCCATCGGCCAGCGGTTCAAGGCCGGCTTCGACCTTCGAGCGGCCTTCGCCGCAGACCCCGGCAGGTTTGAGGCCCTCAGCCAGCAGGCGCCGCACGTGTTTGCCGACCTGTCCAAAAACCTGCTGGATGGCGAAGTGGAGAACCTGCTGATTGAGCTGGCCAGGCAGTGTGGTCTTGAAAGCCACCGTGACGCCATGTTCGCGGGCGAGTTTGTCAATACCACGGAAAATCGGCAGGTGATGCACTTTTTGCTGCGTACACCGACATCGAGTCTTGAAAAAAGGCATTCTTTTGCTACTAATAGCGTAGCAACCGAGCTGAATCAAGTGCATGAAACACTGGCGGCGATGCTGGCGTTTGCCGAGCAGATCCGCTCAGACGACGCCATCACGGACATCGTCAACATCGGCATTGGCGGCTCCGACCTGGGGCCGCAGATGGCTGTGTTGGCACTGGACGGTTTTGTACTGCCTGGCAAACGCTTCCATTTTGTTTCCAACATCGACGGCCATGAGCTTAGTGCCTGCCTCAAACGTCTGAAGCCACAAAACACACTGTTCCTGATTGCCAGCAAAACCTTCACCACCATCGAGACGATGACCAATGCGGCGTCGGCCAAAGCCTGGTTCACCGCCCACGGTGGCACCGACACTTCGCGCCATTTCGCCGCGCTGACAACCAATGTTGAGGCGGCAGCATCGTTTGGCATCTCGACAACCTTTGGCTTTTGGGACTGGGTGGGCGGGCGTTATTCCCTGTGGTCCGCCATCGGCCTTCCACTGGCCATCGCCATTGGCGCAAGTCGGTTCCGGGATTTCCTCGCTGGCGCACACGCCATGGACGAACACTTCCGCACGGCAGCGCCGGCGGAAAACCTGCCCGTGCGGCTTGGTCTGCTGGACGTCTGGTACCGCAACTTCATGGGCTTTACCAGCCGTTCGATCGCACCTTACCACAGCGCCTTGCGCCGCCTGCCGGCCTATTTGCAGCAGCTGGAAATGGAGAGCAACGGCAAGTCTGTTGACACCCAGGGTAAAGGTTTGACGTATGCCACGTCGCCGGTCTTGTGGGGCGAGCCCGGGACCAATGGACAACACGCCTACTTCCAGATGTTGCATCAGGGCACGGAGGTTGTACCCGTCGAATTTGTCGCGGTCCGGCAAGCCTCCCATGATCTGGCCAGCCACCACCGCCTGCTGCTGGCGAATGTCGTCGCCCAGGCCCAGGCTTTGATGACGGGCAAGCCAGACGCCGGCGGTCACCGCAATTTCAGCGGCAACCGCCCCAGCACCTTCCTGCTGCTGGACGAACTGACACCGCAGTCTTTGGGTGCCCTGATCGCCCTGCAGGAACACCGCGTGTTCGTGAGCGGGAGCCTCTGGGGCATCAACAGTTTCGACCAATGGGGCGTAGAGCTGGGCAAGGTATTGGCGAAAGACGTCGAAGCGCGGATGCTCACTGGTGACCTGGCAGGGCTGGACGGTTCAACCGCCGGGCTATTGAGCCGCCTGCGCTGATGAACATCGTCTTCGATTTTGGCGTGGTGCTGTTCACCTGGCAGCCCTGCCGGTTTTTGCCCGATTTTTTCCCGGAGCGTGCGGCCACCCCCGAACAGGCCCAGGTGCTGGCCACAGATGTTTTCAGCCACGCCGACTGGCACGCCTTTGACCAGGGAACACTGTCAACCCACGAGGTGGTGCAGCGCACATCAATGCGCCTGGGTCTCGACGCTTTGGTGCTGGGCCAGCTTGTCGCTGCCATTCCTGATCTTCTCCTGCCGGTGGAGGGCACTCTTGAAATTCTGGACCGGTTGGCGAAACGGCGGCAACAGGAAGGTGACGTCCAACTGTATTTCCTCTCCAACATGCCTGTCCCGATCGCGCGGGCGCTGGAGCAGCGCCACAAATTCCTGAGCTGGTTCGAAGGCGGCATATTTTCCGGTGATGTGAAACTCGTCAAACCCCAGCCGGAAATATTTGAGCTCACGCAACAACGTTTCGCCCTGCAACCCGGCAAGACACTTTTCATTGACGACCTACCGCGCAATGTCGAAGCCGCCCGGGCCTTCGGTTGGCAGGCCGTGCAGTTTGTATCGCCTGAGCAACTGCACCAGCATCTTGGGCGACTGCTCTGAAGGCCGGCAGTTCGGACTGCCCTTGCGGCATTTGCTGGCGGCTATCAAAAAGCTAGCATAATGGCGGCAACCAAAAAATAACGAGCCGCAGGCTGGCCACGCCTGAGCCTTGGAGATCTGATGAAATCCCTTGAGTCGATGGTGCCCAAAATCAGCTACGCCCTCCTGGCCGCGTTTCTGCTGGCCATGGCCGTGCGCAGCCAGAACGACACGACGGTCGCGCTGGTGGCCTGCTCGGTCTTGATGTTCGCCTTTTGCTGGGCCAATGCCACGCACCTGCTTGGCGCCAAACCGGCGTTCAAGTTTGTCGTGATTGCGGTGAGCCTGGGCTGGTTTGCCGAGAAGATGGGCTCTTCCCACGGCTGGTTTTTTGGCAGCTACACCTACACCGACGTGCTGGGCTGGCCCCTGGGCGACGTGCCCATGATCATCCCGCTGATGTGGTTTGCGCTGTGTTACGTGGGGTACGTGATCAGCAACCTCATCGTCTGGCAAAACCCGGTGTTTGTGGCGCCGACACGGCGGGTTGCACTGTTCATGTCGTTCCTCGCAGCCGCGATCGTGACGGCCTATGACCTGGGCGCAGACCCGTACATGGTCTACGTGCTCAAGGCC
The DNA here is from genome assembly GCA_031397915.1 of Rhodoferax sp. Lineage (GTDB taxonomy): Bacteria > Pseudomonadota > Gammaproteobacteria > Burkholderiales > Burkholderiaceae_C > JANYCG01. Next base: position 3,860 of record JANNMM010000148.1, read on the forward strand.
TGGATCATGGCAAAAACCGACGGCTGGTGGTTTGGCGAAACGCTCCAGGGGTTTGTGGGCTGGATGCTGGTGAGCTTCACCATCGTGGCCCTGTTCCACCTGACAACTCCCAAAAAAGCCCTCGCCACCGATACCGGTTTCACCCGGCTGGACGCCTTGCTGCCGCTGTCGATTTACGCCTTCTCCATGGTCTTCCAGATGCTCAAGGGCCACCCGGTGGAAACGCGCACCGTGGCGGTGTTTGCCATGGGTATACCGCTCCTGTGTGCCTTGGCCGGGCTGTGGCGCTGGCGCATTGGTCCGGGCGATGACGCAGCGGCGCTGGCGGGCCAAAGCGGCGTCAGCAACGACCGATTGGCGCAAACGCAGTACCTCGCAGATCCGCTGGCCGATGACACCATCGCCCATATCGTCAGTTCGCATGACGACCATCGGGTGCCTGTCGCCGCTGCCGGCATGGCGACTGCGTCTGGCAAGGCGCAGACCCTGCAACGCATGGCGCTGGTCAACCAGCAACTGAGCCGATGGGACAGCAACCAGAGCCTGTCTGGATGGCCGCAGTCGCCAACCGGGCTGCCGCCGGACTGCGTGCGTGAGCTCCAGCGCTACCTGCAAACTGGCCAGGAGTTGCCGACCTGGGCTGATCCGGCAAAGGTAGCGCGGGCCGAAGCGCTTTTCATGGACTACGGTGCCTTGTCGTGTTCACTGCTGTTTTGCTCGAGCTTGCCCGAGTGTTACGTGGTGCCCGACCTCTCGGCCGTGCTGCACATCTCCGGCCAGCTGGAGCAACACACCGAGTACCGCATCCGCTCAACCGCCGCGATGATTTTTCCGGTCATGATGAGGGGTGGCCTCACGGACCCGCAGGGCAGCGGCGTGGCGCAAATCCTCAAAGTGCGCCTGATTCACGCCACCATTCGCCACCTCATCCTGCGGGGCAGTCCGGCCGACGCACTTGCGGCACTGGACGACAGCCGCCACCAGACGGGCAAGGGCATGATCGCGCCCTTGCCGCATGAGGGTGCCCAGACCATGCACGAAGCCCTTTTCGCCAACGGCTGGAAAACCGGCGAAGCAGGCCTGCCGTGCAGCCAGGACGAGCTCGCCTATACCCTGTTGACCTTCAGCTACGTGTTCCTTCGCAGCATGCGCCGGCTCAACCTGGGCCTGTTGCCGGCGGACGAAGAAGCTTACCTGCACCTGTGGAATGTGGTCGGCCACGTCCTGGGCATTCGCCGCGAGCTGATGGTGGACACCATGCCCCAGGCGGCGGCGCTCTTTGCCCAGTTGCAGGCGCGCGGCCGCAACCAGGTGCCGGCACCGGACCCGCGCCCGGCGTTGGGCGGCGCCCTCATGGGCACCATGGAAAACCTGATTCCCTTCAACCTCCTCAAGCCGATACCGGTGTTGTTCACGCGCTTTCTGTGCGGCAACCGCAACGCGCAGGATATCGGCGTGCAAGGCCGCGCATCCTGGCTCTCCCGCCTGGTGTTTGTTGTTTTGATGATGCTGTCGCGCTGTATCGACGCCACAGTGCGCCTGGTGTTGCCCGAATTTTCGATCGCGCGCCTGTTCACCCGGGTGCTCGGTTACCATTTCATGAGCCGGGTGTTGCTCGACGAAACCCGGCCCCTGAAATTGCCGGCCCATGTGTTGAACGGTGTCAGCAATGCCATGAAAACCTGGGGCAACGATCCAAAAGCACCGCGCTGGATGAACACTTTGGAAGACAAACTCACCCGGCCTGGCGCCTGGACAACGCCTCCGGGTGCTTGACATGACGCAGCTGCCCGCCTGCCCGCCTACCGGTTTTTTGGCGCTTGCGACTCGCCGTTGTGCCGCACTTTGGGGCTTGTGTGCGCTGTTGGTGGCGCTGCTTGGCCCCATTGGCCGGGCACACGCGGCAGAGCCCATCGCGCTGGACGACGCCCAGCCTGTGGTGCAGGTCTGGCCAGTGGTGACGATTCTGGATGACCCGAAGAAAAACATCACCATCGCGCAGATTCTCGAAACCCGGCCAGCCTTCAGGGCGCCCGACACCGCCTACGGAACCCTCGGCATGCGCAAGGATGCGGTTTGGCTGCACATTCCGGTTTCGGTTCCCGCCAAGGGAAGCGGTTTGTGGGTGCTGGACATTGACTACCCGCCGATCAACCGCATCGACGTCTATGTCGTGAGTGACAAAACGATCGAGACGCAGGGCACCATGGGCAACCTGGTGCCGCGGGCGAAAAAACCGGTGGACAGCCGCGCGAACAGTTTTGGCATGACGCTCAAGTCCGGCGGCGTGTACGACATCTACCTGCGCGTCGAAAACAAGGGCACGATGATCCTGCCCATCACCCTGTCCAAACCCGAGGCCTTCCACGCCCGCGCGCTTGACGAACAGATGTTGCAAGGGCTGCTGACGGGTCTGGGCCTTTGCCTGCTGGTCTACAGCCTGGCGCAGTGGGTGAGCCTGGGCGAACACCTGTTTGTGAAATATGCCATCCTGATTTCCGGCAGCCTGATGTTTTCGCTGTTGACGTTTGGCGTGGGCGCGCAATTTCTCTGGGGCGACAGCCAGTGGATGGAACTGCACGCCGGTGGACTCTCCGCCATGATCGCCGCGACCGGCTCGTTCCTCTTCATCGAACAGGCGCTGGCCGGCGACGACATGAAACCCTGGCTCAGCCGCCTGATGCGAGGTGGTGCTGCCTTGATGGCGTTTTTCGCCTTCTGTTACGCCATGGACTGGCTCGACGTGGCGCAGGTCACGCTGATCGTCTCCACCCTGGGCCTGGCGCCGTCGCTGCTGGGTTTGCCCGGCGCGCTGCGGCGTGCCCGCCGTGGCGACAGTGTGGGCGTCTATTTCCTGCTGGCCTGGGCGGTGTATTTCGTCACCACGGCGATCCTGATTGAAGTGATCAAAGGTAACCTCGGCGCGGGTTTCTGGACCCTGCATTCCTTCCAGTTTGGCGCCACCTTTGACATGCTGCTCTTCATGCGCGTGTTGGGTCTGCGCACCAAGGCCCTGCAAATGGCCGTGTTGACGGCCAAGACAGAGCGTGACAGCCTGCAGATTCTCGCGCACACCGACCCGCTCACCGGCCTGCCCAACCGGCGCAGCCTGCACTCGGCGATTTCAGCGGCGATAAAAGATGCATCGCGCGACAAACTTCTGGCCGTCTACATGCTGGACCTGGACGGCTTCAAACAGGTCAACGACCAAAACGGCCACGATGTCGGCGACGAGCTGCTGATCGCCGTGGCCCAGCGGTTGAAGGACAGACTGCGCAGCAGCGACGTGATCTCGCGCCTCGGGGGCGACGAGTTTCTGGTGATGTCGCGCGACCTGCAAAACGCGCGCCAGGCGCAAGAGCTTGGCGAAAAAATGCTGCAAGCGTTCGACGACGCGTTTGTGCTCAGCACACAAAGCTGCCGAGTGGGCATGACCATCGGTTACGCGCTGGCGCCTTCTGATTCGCAAGACGCTGCGCAACTGCTCAAACTGGCCGACGCGGCCATGTACGCCGGCAAACAAAGCGGCAAGAACTGCCTCAAGCGGGGGGACACGGAGGGTATCCTGTCTTGAAGGGCGCTAGAAGTTAGCTTTGTGGCTCAGGTGGTTTGGATTGATTAAGATTTAAAAATAAATAACATTAAAATTATGTTGAATCTTTTAACGTATCAAGTCACGTATTAATTTAATACTTTGCTATTAAATTAGGTATAAAAATTGTATATATTTTAACTTAATTATTAATATTGATTAATTATTAACGAAATTTCAATGAAATCCAGCCTAAACACCGCAAGCACGGCCAGTCCCGCCGGCTTTGATCTTGCCAAAGCTATCGCCGAATTGGAGCGGGACGGTTACACCGTCATTGAGAATTTCCTGCAGCCAGCGCAGCTCGCAGAGGTGCGCCGCGTGTTGGCGCTTTACCTCGATTCCCACTCTGGGCGCAACAACTTTGAAGGCCTGCGCACCGAGCGCGTGTACACCCTGGTGGCGCGCGCCCGCGTGATGTGGGACATCGTGCTGGACGCGCGCATTGGGGCGCTGTGTGAGCACTTCCTTATGCCCAACTTCCTGCTCACCGCCTCGCAGGCGATTCGCATCAACCCGGGTGAAGCGCCGCAGCCGTTTCACAGCGACGACTCGTTCTACCACCTGCCGCACCCGCGCCCGATGGTGTCGCTCTCGACCATCGTGGCGGTGGACGATTTCACCGCCCAAAACGGCGCCACCAACTTGATCCCCGGCAGCCACCGC
>JANNMM010000177.1:0-14552 GCA_031397915.1 Rhodoferax sp.
CAGATGAGCGACGCCGAGCGCCAGCTCCGGCCCGGCGACTGGGAGGCGCAGCTCGGCCAGGGCGCCATCACCCTGCACAGCGAGGAACACCTGGGCGCCAGCGACAAGGGCATCATCCAGCTGCGCAAATTGCTCAAGAGCCAGATGCGCATCGTGCAACAAGGCGGCGACCCGATGGGACTGGTCTACGACCCGGCACAGGTGGTCCTGAAAGCCGGTAGCGGCAACTTCTACCGCAATAATCGGGGATGACTTCATTCGCCATCATCGGACTCGGAAAAATGGGCGGCAATATGGCGCGGCGCCTCGCGCGGGGTGGTCTTCGCCCAGTGTTGTTTGACCAGGACGCGGCGCTTACCGCAGCACTTGCCAGCGAATTGGGCTGTGTGGCGGCGGCATCACCTACTGCGGCCGTCGCCCATTTAACCGGCCCGCGCGTGGTCTGGCTGATGCTGCCTTCGGGCCAGGTCACCGAAGACATGATTGCCCAGGTGTCGCTGCAGCTGCAGTCCTGCGACGTGCTGGTGGACGGCGCGAACAGCTTTTACAAAGACGCCATCCGCCGTGCTGCCAACCTCAAAACCAGGGGCGTCGAGTTTGCTGACGCCGGTGTGTCGGGTGGCGTGCACGGGCTGGCCAATGGGTACTGCCTAATGGTCGGCGGCAGCGACGCGGCGCTCAGGCAACTGCGGCCCTACCTCGAAGTCCTGGCCCCCAAGCCCCGACACCGGCTGGCTGCACGCCGGCCCGGCAGGGGCGGGGCACTACGTGAAGATGGTCCACAACGGCATCGAGTACGGGATGATGCAGGCCTTCGCCGAAGGATTCGCCATGCTGGAGGCTAAGAAGGAATTCGACATTGACCTCGCCTCCGTGGGCGAGTTGTGGCGCCACGGCAGCGTGGTGCGATCCTGGCTGCTCGACCTGACCGCCAATGCGCTCAAGGAAGACGCCACCCTTCAAGGCATCAAGCCGCATGTGGCCGACTCGGGTGAAGGCCGCTGGACAGCGCAGGAAGCGGTTGATCTGGGCATCCCCACCCCGGTGATGAGCCTGGCACTCATGATGCGTTTTGCGTCACAGGGGCAAGACGAATTTGGCGCGAAGTTGCTGGCCAAAATGCGCCAGGGTTTTGGCGGGCACGCCGTGCAGACGCACTGAACCCTTCTAAAGCGCCTTGCGCAAATTGGTGGGCGCGATCCTCAGCGCCTCGCGGTACTTCGCCACAGTGCGCCTGGCGCATTCAATGCCCTGCTCCTTGAGCATCAATGACAGCTGGCTGTCGCTCAGCGGTTTTTTGCGGGATTCCGCCTCGACAAACTGCGCAATCAGTGCTCGCACCGCCGTGCTGGATGCGTTGCCGCCCGTTTCGGTGACGAGGCTGGAGCCGAAGAAGTATTTCAGCTCAAACGTGCCGTACGGCGTCGCCATGAATTTGGCGGTGGTGACGCGGCTAATGGTGGACTCATGCAGGCCCAACTCGTCGGCAATCTCGCGCAACACCAGCGGGCGCATTGCCAGCGCGCCATGCAGAAAAAAGTTCTTCTGCCGCTCCACGATGGCGTTGCTCACCCGCAGGATGGTGTCAAAACGCTGCTGTACATTCTTGATGAACCAGCGCGCTTCCTGCAGCCGCTGCTGCAGGGCGGCGTAACTGGCGGCGTCTTTGCCGCCCCGATGTTGCCGAAGCGCATTGGCATAAATATCGTGCACACGCAGGCGTGGCATGACCTCCTGGTTCAACTGCACCCGAAAACGCACCTGCGATCCGTTGCCGATGCGGCTCACCAGCACGTCCGGCACCACCACATTGCGCTCCACGTCAACAAAACTGCGCCCCGGTTTGGGCTCGAGCCGGCCGATCAGGGCAATGGCTTCGCGCACCTCAGCGTCGCTGGCGTCGCAAAACTGCACGAGTTTCTTGATGTCCCGCCGCGCCAGCAAATCGATTGGCTGGGCGCAAATGCGCAGAGCCACCTCCATCACCGGCACTTGCGGGTGTTCCGGTCCGGTTTCGGCCTGCGTTGCGGCCTTGCGCAACAGGGATTCAAGCTGAAGGCGAAGGCATTCCGGCAAATTGCGGGCGCCCACACCCGCTGGCTCCAGATTCTGCAAGTGCGACAGCGCCACCGTGAAATGGTGCACCAGCTCTTCGAGTTGCTCCTCGTCGTCAGCGCCGGCCAGCCCAACGGCCAGCTCGGTCAGACTCTCTTCAAGGTAACCGTCGTCGTTGAGCGATTCAATCAGGAACCTCAACGCCACGCGGTCTTCTGGCCCCAGACGCAGCGACTGAGCCTGGCGGTGCAGAAAGGTCTGCAGCGACTCCTGTTGGCGCGCCAGTTCGGTGGCGTCTGCCTCGTCTTCGCCATTGGAGCCGCCCAGGTTGTTGCCGACGGCGCCGGCGTCCCCGCCGTACTCCTTGTCATCGGGCGACATGTCCAGCGTGCCGTCACCCTCCCAGTTGTCGGCGGTCTCGGCCGTCAGCGGGGTGGCCTCATCGCTGTTTTCAGCCGCGGGGGCGGAGTCACCGGTGTAGTCGGCAGCGGTATGGGTGGCAAATTCAACCTCCCGCACCTCTTGGGCGACCGGCGCGTCGGCCTTGTCCAGGCCATACTCTTCCCGTGGTGCCTCCTCCAGCGAACGCTCGAGAAACGGGTTTTCGTCCAGCATCTGCTCGACTTCCTGCCCCAGCTCCAGGGTAGAGAGCTGCAACAGGCGGATCGACTGCTGCAACTGGGGCGTGAGCGCCAGGTGCTGCGAGACGCGTAGGGAAAGGCCTTGTTTCATGGCCTACATTCGGAAGTGTTCGCCAAGGTACACACGCCGCACATCGGGGTTGTCGACAATCTCGGCCGGCGTGCCCTGGGCCAACACGTGGCCCTCGTTGATGATGTAGGCGTGGTCACAAATGCCCAGGGTCTCGCGCACGTTGTGGTCGGTGATCAAGACACCGATGCCGCGGTTTTTCAGGAAAGCGATGATGCGCTGGATCTCGATCACGGCGATCGGGTCGATGCCGGCGAAAGGCTCATCGAGCAGGATGAACCGGGGCTGGGTTGCCAGCGCGCGCGCAATTTCAACGCGGCGGCGCTCGCCACCCGAGAGAGACAAAGCGCCTGACTCGCGCAAATGCTCCACGCGCAATTCCTGCAGCAGGCCGGTCAGGCGTTTCTCGATTTCCGCCTCGTCCAGCGGCTGCCCGGCGCGTTCGCCTTCCGAGAACCGCTGCAACTCCAGTACTGCGCGCACGTTCTCCTCCACATTGAGCTTGCGAAAGATCGACGCTTCCTGCGGCAAGTAGCCCAAGCCCAAGCGTGCACGCCGGTGGATCGGCATGTGTTCAACCGACTTGCCGTCAATCTTGATGTCGCCCGCACTGGTGCGGATCAGGCCCACGATCATGTAAAACGAGGTGGTTTTGCCCGCACCATTGGGGCCCAGCAGGCCGACAATTTCGCCCTTGCGCACCGTCAGTGACACGTCCTTGACCACCTTGCGGCTGCCATAATACTTCTGCAGGTTGGTGGCCTCAAGGCGGCTCTGCGAGTCCAGACCAGCTGCATTGGCGGCGGGCGGCGTGTTTGCTGAATCCGTCTCGTTGCCCGTCACTTTTTTTCCGGACTCAAGGTGACGGACGGTCGCAGGTTGGGCGCTGGCAGCACCGGTGTGCCGGAAGGTGGTGCCTGCGATGGGTCGGGCTTGGGCGTGAGCATGGCCCGCACACGGCCGCCCGAGGTGCCCGCAACACCTGGTGTGCCACGCACGGTGCCGCCGTCGACGGTGAACACGTCCACCGTGTTGTCATAAAAAATCACGCCGCCGGTGATTTCGTCCGCCAGCACGGCGCCCCGGTAACGCCGCAACTGCGCGCGTTTGACAAATTTGACGGTGTCGGCCTTGCCGTCGTATTCGATGACCTCGCCCTCGCCTTCGATGTACTCGTCAACGCCGTCGCGTTTTTGCCGGAAAAAGGCCAGTTTGCCGGGCTCGGCAAGAACCAGGCCAAATTGGTAACCCTCCGGGTCCTGGCGCACGTCGAGTTGGCCTCCCCGAATCTGAATGGTTCCTTTGGTTAAAACCACCCGGCCCGTAAACACAGAGACTTGTTTCAAGTCGTCATATTTGAGGGCGTCGGCCTCAATGTTCATCGGCTTGTTGCGGTCGGCCCTTTCGGCGAAAGCAAGGCCCGTGCCCACCATGGCAAATGCCAGCAACAGCCCGCGCAAATGGACCGGAAACAATTTGAAATGTACTAAGGCACGAATCTTGCTAAAAAGCTTGCGGGTAAGCATCAGCGCATTGTAGCGACGGGATTTTGGCCTCGGATCAACCGTCCTGGTTGATGGTGGCGATCAAGGCTTTCAGGACCGTTTGCGCCTGGTCATTGGGGACCTGGCAGGTGCCGGCGGCCTCATGACCGCCGCCGCCGTAAGACAACATCAGCTCGCCGATATTGGTGCGGGAAGACCGGTCGATGATGGATTTCCCGGTGGCAAACACCGTATTTTGCTTCTGCACGCCCCACATCACGTGAATCGAGATATTGACCTGCGGAAACAGGGCATAAATCATGAAGCGGTTGGTCGCGTAAATGGTTTCTTCCGGGCGCAAATCCAGCACCGCCAGATTGCCATGGACCGTGGTGCAGCGCTGGATCTGCGCCTTGGCCCGTTCCGCGTGGTAGAAATACAGGTCCACCCGTTCTTCCACATCCGGCAGCGCCAGCACCTCGTCGATGGTGTGGTTTGCCACGTAATTGATAAGGTCCATCATCAACTGGTAATTGCTGACGCGAAACTCGCGAAAACGGCCCAGGCCGGTGCGCGAGTCCATCAAATAGTTGAGCAGTACCCAGCCTTTGGGGTCGAGGATTTCGTCCAGCGTGAAATCGGCCGAATCGCCTTTGTCCACCGCGTACATCATGGGGTCCAGCGCGGCAGGAAACCGTTTGCTGCCGCCATAACTCTCGTAGACCACCCGCGCCGCCGAGGGCGCGTGCTCGTGGATCACGTAGTTGGCAGGCGCGTCGGCATTGCGCAGGTTTTCCGAGGAGTGGTGGTCAAACGCCAAATGGGCGCCCGGCACATACGGCAGATTGGTGGTGATGTCGCCCGGGCCGATGGCGATCTTGCCGTCCTGCATGTCCTTGGGGTGGACAAACAGGATGTCGTCAATCATCTCCAGCTCAATGAGTAGCACGGCGCACGCCAACCCGTCAAAGTCACTGCGGGTGACGAGCCGGTATTTCTGTTGTGACATGGGTTTCCTCAGACGGCAATTTGCCAGCGGGAATGATAGCGTGCCGCAGGTTCGCCGTGGCTGGCCTGCTCGGTTGCGGCGATCAGCGTCCGGCGCGCACCTCGGCCACCAGATAGTCCACGATATCCAGCGCGCGCGGCATGTTTTTAGCCAGGGTGCCGTCGGTGTAAAAACGCCCGGCCACGCCCAGCGCTGGCACACCTTCAACTTTGTAGGTGTTTTGCAACTGGGTGGCGCGGGTGGACTTGGTAGCCACCGAGAAGGAGCTGTACTGCTCGGTGAATTTGGCCTTGTCCACACCTTGTTTGGCGGCCCACTCGGCGATTGCTTCGGGTTTGTTCAAGGACTGTTTTTCCACGTGAACGGCGGCAAACACGCGGGCGTGGAGCTTGTCTAGCAGGCCCATCGACTCCAGGGTGTAGAACAGGCGCTGCTGCGGCACGAAGTCGTCCCGGAAACCCACCGGCACGCGACGGATCGACACATCGGCGGGCAGGCGTTTGATCCAGGCTTCCAGTGCCGGCTCAAAGGCATTGCAATGCGGGCAGCTGTACCAGAAGAATTCAACGACTTCGATCTTCCCGGCTGCAGCCTCGACTGGCGCGCGTTTGTCCAGCACCAGGTAATCGGAGCCAGAGGCGGGCTTGCCCTGGGCCAGAGCCTGCGACCCGCCGAAACCGGCAGCCACACCTGCCAGAGCCACTGCGGCGCCTGCGCCCTGGGTAAATTCACGTCGTTTCATCGTCAAACCTCCAAAAAAACACAACTTCTAACGTTGCACCCTGACCAATGCCGTGTCAATGCCATTGGAATCCAGGCGCTCCTTGATGCGGTCAGCATCGTCCTTGATGTCAAACGGCCCGATCCGCACCCTGAAAATCGGCCGCCCCGACTGCTCCCGCTCGGTCACTTTGGCCTCAACCCCGCTGAGTGACAACTTGGCGCGCTGGGCTTCGGCGTCTTCCGGCGTGCGGTAGGCACCGGCCTGGACAAAATAGGTAAACGGATCAACCCCCGCTGCGGATGACCGGGCACGGGCCAGATCCCCCAAGGGGTCGCCGGTGACGGCGGGTTTGTTTTCGGCTTTAGGGTCGGTTTTGACAGAAGGCGCGAGGACGGACTCCGTATTGCCGCCGATAGTTCCCGAAGCCGTTGCCGATGGCGCAGGCGCTGCCGGCACCGGCTTGGACTGGGTTTTGCCGTACAGCGGGGCGTTCGGGTCCCAGCCCTTGTTCTTTTTGGCTTCGACCGCATCCTGGTCGGCCGAGCGGGTTTGCCCCTTGTTGACGAAAGGCACCGGCACTTTGGTGACGTAAATGGCCACCCCCAGCGCGGCCGTGAGCCCCACCACCACGCCGATGACGAAGCCCAATACCGTTCTGCCCAGCTGAAAATTCATGTCCACTTTCTCATGCCCACTTTGAAATGCGCCTACATTTTTTGCGGCGCGCCCACACCCAACACCGCCAGCCCATTTTGCAGCACTTGGGCGCAGGCTGCCACCAAGGCCAGGCGCGCCAGCTTCACTGCCGCGTCGTCCACCAGAATCCGCTCTGCATCGTAATAGCTGTGGTACGCGGCACTCAACTCGCGCAGGTAAAAAGTCACGTCATGCGGTGAAAAATCGTGTGCGGCGCTGGCGAGCATGTCCGGGTATTTGGCCAACAGGAGCATCAGCGCCAACGCTGGCGGACTTTGCAGGGGCGACAGGTCGGCGTTTTGCAGCGTGGTGGCATCGCCACCCCAGGCCGCGAGCACCGAACAAATGCGCGCGTGGGCGTACTGCACGTAATACACCGGGTTGTCGTTGTTTTTGGCCAGCGCCAGATCGATGTCGAAGATGTATTCGGTATCGGGCTTGCGGCTCAGAAGGAAAAAGCGCACCGCGTCCTTGCTGGTCCACTCGATCAAATCACGCAGGGTGACATAACTGCCGGCGCGTTTGGAAATCTTGACTTCTTCGCCGCCCTTCATCACCCGCACCATGGTGTGCAGCACGTAATCGGGATAGCCGACAGGGATTCCCAGGTGATCGATGCCCGAGACCGCCTGCAAACCGGCGCGCACGCGGGCGATGGTGCCATGGTGGTCGGTGCCCTGGATGTTGACGACCTTGGTGAAGCCGCGCTCCCACTTGGCCAAATGGTAGGCCACGTCGGGCACAAAATAGGTGAAGCTGCCGTCGCCTTTTTTCATGACGCGGTCTTTGTCGTCGCCGTAGTCGGTGGACTTCAACCACAAGGCGCCGTCTTTCTCGTAGGTCTTGCCCGCTTCGGTGATTTTTTGCACCGCCTTAGCCACGCGGCCACTGGTGTACAGGCTGGATTCGAGGTAATAGTTGTCGAACGAGACGGCGAAGGCCTTCAGGTCCAGGTCTTGCTCGTGGCGCAGGTAGGCGACGGCGAATTCACGCATGCCATCGAGGTCGTTGATATCGCCGGATGCGGTAAACGCGCGGTCATCGGAGGTGACGGTTTTTTTCGCCAAAAAATCATCCGCAATGTCTTTGATGTACTCGCCGTTGTAAGCCTGGGCGTTCTCGCCGCTGGGCCACTCGGCGTCGCCGGGTTTGAAACCGCGGGCGCGCAGCTGCGTGCTGGCGGCCAGGGTGTTGATCTGAACACCGGCGTCGTTGTAATAAAACTCGCGGTACACGTCCCAGCCCTGCGTCTGAAACAGCTTGCAGATCGCGTCTCCCAGCGCGGCCTGGCGGCCGTGGCCCACATGCAGCGGGCCGGTCGGGTTGGCCGAAACAAATTCGACCAGCACGCGCTGGCCATTTAGAGGCTGCGCGCCAAATTGGTCGCCCTGGGTCAGCACGTCCTTGATGATGTCTTGCTTGGCGGCGTTTTTCAGGCGGATGTTGATGAAACCCGGCCCGGCGATGTCGACCGCGTCGACCCAGCGCGCGAAGGCCGGCGTGGCCAGCATCGCGGTGCGCAGGGTTTCGGCCAGTTGGCGCGGGTTGGTCTTGAGCGCTTTGGACAGCTGCATCGCCGCCGTGGTGGCCCAATCGCCATGCGACGCCACCTTGGGCGACTCAAACAGGGCTTTGGCACCGGCGCCGGGTGCCTGGCGTTCCAGAATCCCTCCGAGGGCTTCGAGTAATTCTATTTTTGCTGTCAACATGCGTCGATTTTACGGGGCGGTGCCGGGTCGCCCCCGGGATGAAGCATGAATTCGAGTTGCTATTATTTATATAGCATAAAATCACCATTTCTCGTGACTTGAAAGGCCAAAAACTCTGAAAAACTGGAAAACGGGCGGTCGAAGCAATAAAAGTTAACACCCATGTTAACTTATATTGAGGGCGGCCAAACCCGGCTGATTCCCCCGGTTGTTTTGCCGTTATCCCGGGTTTTTCAACCGTTTGCGCTGGTCGAATGCTGATTTCCTGCACAGGTGTATAACGCAGGCTCAACCATTCAAACCGAGGAGCTCCCATGCGCCTGACCCGCATTTTGAAACTTGCCGCAATGGCTTTCAGCGTGGGCCTCGTGGCGCAGTTCGCATCGGCCCAGAACTTTCCCACCCGCGCCATCAAAATTGTTGTGCCCGCAACGCCGGGCGGCGCCATCGACCTGATCGCCCGTTCGCTCGCTGAAAAAATGACGGTCTCGCTTGGCCAACCAGTGCTGGTTGAAAACAAACCCGGCGCCTCCAACAACCTGGGTACCGATTTCGTGGCGAAAAGCGCGCCCGATGGTTACACCCTGGTCATCGTGGCGTCCAGCCATGCCACCAACAAACACCTGTTCAAGGTCATGCCTTATGACCCGGTAAAAGACTTCGCGCCCGTGGCCTACACCCACGTGGTGCCACTGCTGCTGGCGGTGCACCCGGGCGTGCCGGCCAAAACCGTGCCCGAGCTGGTGACCTGGATCAAAGCCAACCCCGACAAAGCCATCTACGCTTCCAGCGGCCCGGGCAGCTCCTTGCACATGGCGGCCGAACTCTTCATGAGCATGAGTAAAACCAGAATGCAGCACGTGCCGTACAAGGGCAGCTCAGCGGCGCACCCCGACTTGCTGGCCGGCCGCACGGCGATGATTTTTGACCCGGTGCCCGCCATCCGCGCCCATGTGAAAGCCGGCACTTTGCGCGGCATTGCCGTGACCACGCTGGGCCGCTCCAGCGCCTTCCCCGAGTTGCCGACCATTGCCGAGTCGGGCTATGCCGGTTACGACGCCAGCACCTGGGGCGGCATTTTGGCGCCCGCCGGCACGCCGAAAGACGTCGTCGCCAAACTCAACCTAGCCATCAACGACGCCTTGAAGCTCGAAGACGTGCGCACACGCCTGATCGGCGCCGGCATTGAAATCCAGAGTGGCACACCCGAGCGCTTTGGCGACGTGATCAAAAATGAAGTCGACAAATGGGGACGCATTGTCAAGGAAGCCGGCATTCAGCCGGAATAAGCAGGTCTAAGGCACGGGCTGGGCGTTACGGGGGCAACCCGAACGGCCCGCCAGGTCAATACGCCAGCGTTGCCAGTGCCCGCAGTTCCTCGGGCGTGGTGGACGGCAATCCAAAAAACTCCAGGTAGGCCGGAATCTGCTCAAACAACATGTCGGTGCCCACCTGAAAGCGGCAGCCACGGGCCTGGGCCGCTTTGAGGAAGGCGGTCATCTCGGCCTTCATCACGACTTCGCCCACGAAGGTGCTGGACGCGACGCGCGACATGTCCATGGGCATCGGGTCGCCGTCGTTCATGCCCAAGGGCGTGGCGTTGACGACCACATCAAAACCGGCGGGGTCGTTGGAGCCGGTTTGCACCTGCAGGCTCGGGTAATGCTTCTTGAGCCGCCCGCCCAGGCCCTGGGCTGAAGCTGCGTTCACGTCATACAGTGCCATCCGGGCGACGCCTGCTGCTGCGAGTGATGCCGCAATGGCCGAACCCACGCCGCCGCTGCCGACCACCAGCACGCTGGCGCCCTTGAGCACAATACCTTTGCGCAAGACGCCGCGCACGAAACCTTCGCCATCGAACATGTCGCCTTGCAGTTTGCCCTCGGGGCTCAGGCGCACAGCATTGCAGGCACCCGCAACCGCCGCCGACGGCAGCACCTCATCGAGCAGGCCCATCGTGGTGACCTTGTGCGGCATGGTGATCAGCGCACCGCGGATGTTGCTCAAGCGAAAAACCGCTTTCAGAAATACCGGGAAATCTTCGGGCTTGCAGCCCATGGGGATGACGCGCGCATTGACCCCGGCTTTGTCAAACCAGGGGTTGTAGATCATCGGCGCCTTGAAGCTGTGCGTGGGAAACCCGATGTGCGCGATCAGCTCGGTGTGGCCGTTGATGAGGCCCGGGATGGCCGATACCGCCTGCGCCATTATTTGGCCACCTTGGCAGCGGCGATGGCGGCACGCAGGGCCAGCAGGTAACTGTCTACGCCAAAGCCGCTGATCTGGCCCTTGATGATTTCGGCAAACACCGACTTGTGGCGGAACTCTTCACGCGCGTGGATGTTGCTCATGTGTGTTTCGACCACCGGGCACGTCAAGATGGCCAGGGCGTCGCGGATGCCATAGCTGTAGTGCGTCCAGGCACCGGCGTTGAGCATCACGCCGTCTACCCCATCGCGGTAAGCCTGGTGGATGCGTTCACACATCTCACCTTCGTGGTTGGTCTGGTAGTGTTCAACATCAACACCCAGCTCCTTGCCCAGAGTGACCAGTGAGGCATTGATTTCGTCCAGCGTGATGGTGCCGTATTGCTTCGGATCTCGTTTGCCGAACATGTTGTGGTTGATGCCATGCAGCATGAGAAATTTCATGGGTTTCCTTGGGTGGTATGTTCGTTGGGGCTGGGTTCCGCAAGACGCAGGACCCTGCGAAACACAGGCCCAACGAACCCGGCAGGAGTATGCCGGGCACGGTCCGAGCGCGCTGACGTGCGCCCGGACGTTGGGGTTATCTGCGCAGTTTTGCCAGCTCAGCCATCATTTCATTGACGGTGGCTTCACCGACGTTGGCGCTAAATTGGGCGATCACCGGTTTCATCTTCTCGCGCAGTTTGGCCACTTCAGCAGGCGGGAAGGTGGTGACCGTCATGCCGTTTTTCTTCAGCAGATCGAGGTTGGCTGCGGCGGCTGCACGGTTCGCTTCACGCTGGCCTTTGGCGGCTTCGTCAGCCGAGTCATCCAGGATTTTCTTCTCAGCCGGGGTCAGTGTGTCCCACACTTTTTTGCTGAAAATCACCGACTGTGGGTTGTACTGGTGGTTGGTCAGGGCAATGTGTTTTTGCACTTCCCAGAACTTGTTGGCGGCAATCACGCCCAGCGGATTTTCTTGCCCGTCAATGGCTTTTTGCTCGAGGCCGCCATAGACTTCCGGGAAAGGCATGGGGGTCGGGTTGGCGCCCAGGGCTTTCACCCAGGCGACGTTGATCGGGTTCGGGATCACGCGCAGCTTCAAGCCTTCGATGTCGGCCACGGTGTTCAGCGGACGCTTGCTGTTGGTGATGTGGCGATAGCCGAGTTCCCAGTAGGACAAACCAACGATGCCTTTGGCTTCAAGCAAGGCGTGCATTTTTTTGCCAACCGGGCCATCCACAATCGCATCCGACTCTTTTTCGTTGGCGAAGAGGAACGGGAAGTCGAAAATTGCCAGCTCTTTGGCTTCCGAGGCCAGAATGCCGGAGTTCATCACCGACATTTCAACCGTGCCTCCCTTGATGGCAGACACGACTTGCTGGTCGCCGCCCAAGGCGCTGTTGAAAAACAGGTTGACCTTCATCTTGCCGCCCGACTTGGCCGCCACCGCCTCGGCAAATTTCTTCATGCCAGCAGCTGCAGGGTGGGTGTCCGGGCCGGCGACACCGAACTTGATGACGCGTTCTTGCGCAGAAGCCAGGCCGAACGCGGCAAAAGCCACAGCGGCGACGATCGATTTCAATACCAGACGTTTCATGTTTGTCTCCAAAAAAAACTCAGTACGCGAATGTATTGACCCAGGGCGCGGCGCACCAAACACGCCCTGAATCGGAAAATCAACCCGCTTCAGCCATACAGCCACTTGGCGGGAACCATGATCAGCGACGGGAACAGCACCATCAGGAACATCAGCGCAAACTGCACCGCCATGAAGGGCAAGACACCTCGCGTCACGTCGTCCATCCGCATGCGGCCGACGCCGGCCACCACGTTCAGTACCGTGCCCACCGGCGGCGTGACCAGCCCGATTGAATTGTTGATGATGAACAGCACCCCGAAATAAACCGGGTCGATACCCGCCGCCTTGATGATCGGCATCAGCACCGGCGTGAGGATCAAGATGGTAGGCGTCATGTCCATCGCGGTGCCCACCACCATCACCAGGACCATGATGGCCATCAGCAGCAAGGTGGGGTGGTCCAACAAGGGTTGCAAGAGCGTGACAACCTGTTGCGGCAGTTGCGCCACGGTGATCATCCACGCCGACACCATCGCGGCGGCTACCAGGAACATGATGACCGAGGTCGTTTTGGCAGCCGCCAGAAACACGCCGTAAAGCTGTGACCAGCTCAACTCGCGGTAGATCACGCCTGCCACGAAGAGTGCATAGACCGCCGCCACCACGGCCGCTTCGGTGGGCGTGAAGACACCCATGCGCAAACCGACCAGAATGATGATGGGCAGCAGCAGCGCCCAGCCTGCGCTTTTAAAAGCCGCAACCACTTCGCCGGCGGTGCGCCGGGGCGGCGTCTCGAGTTGCTCTTTACGCGTGAGCCACCACCAGGTGCCCCACAGGCCGGCTGCGAGCAAGATGCCAGGGAAGATGCCGGCCAGGAAAAGTTTGGAGATGGACACACCACCGGCCACACCAAAAATCACGAAGCCGATTGACGGCGGAATGATCGGGCCGATCACGCCGCAGGCGGCGATCAGGCCGCCACTGCGGGCTTTGTCGTGCCCCGCTTTGACCATCATGGGCAATAAAAGCGCGGTGAGCGCCGCCGCATCCGCCACGGCGGAGCCCGACAGGGCCGACAACAGAACGGCCGCGATGATGGTGACGTATCCCAATCCGCCCCGGATGTGGCCCACCAGCGCCATGGCGAAAACTACGATGCGTTTGGAGAGGCCACCGGTGTTCATCACCTCACCGGCCAACATGAAGAAGGGCACGGCGAGCAAGGGGAAACTGTTGGCGCCCTCCATGATGTTTTGCGCGAGGATCTGCGCGTCAAAGGTGTTCATGTGCCACATCAATGCGGCGCCGCTGAGTAACAGGGAATAGGCGATGGGAATGCCCAGGGCCATGGCGGCCAGCAGGGAGCCCAGAAAAACGGCGATGGTCATGGGGTGTCTCTGTTATTTGTTGCGGGACCGAGGGTCAACGGACCGGCTGCGGCGCGTCGACCGGCTCTTCCTCGGATTCACGCACACCAATCAGGTCTTCTTCCGACAAGGTGCCGTTGAGCAGGCGCCACAGGTGGTTGGCCAGAATAATGGCGCTGAAAACGGCGCAAAACATGCCGCTTGCGTAGAAGAAAGCCAGAGACGTTTCCATCGCCGCGCTGGTGGACGTCCAGTTCACCTTGACCTGCTCCAGCGATCCGCTGAACAACAACCAGCAGATGAACAACATCAGCACATGTCCCAGAACAAGGCAGACTTTTTTCCCGCGCAACGAGAGGCGCGATACCAGGGTGTCGGTGCCGAGGTGGGTTTTGTCATGCAGGGCCACGATTGCGCCAAAAAAAGTCAGCCAGACGAACAGCCAGCGCGACAACTCCTCTGAGACGGTAATGCCGGAATTGAAGGCGTAGCGCATCACGACATTGATGAACACCAGCACCACCATGACGGCAAGGCCGGCCGCCATCAAAACGCCCAGAAATTTGCAAAAGCGGTCGATCAATGTGTCAAGCATGGCGCTCCTCGTTCTGATGATTCAGCACAAAAACTGAATTTCCATAAATGTACTAACTAGTTAGTTTTAATAAATCAGTGAAAACCCTTAGAAACTCCTTGAATCGTCGCCCTGGCCTTATTTCTTTTCCTTATTTGCGAATGCTATTTCCGTACAAAGCGCACCACCATCTCGATGATGCTGTCGCGCCGCGCCGTCAGCGCCTTGGCGGTTTGGGTGTCTTTCTTGAAGATCAGGCCAAAGGTGTGTTGGTTGGAGACGTTGAAAAACGTCAGTGCCGAAATTGACTTGTGGATGTCCACCGGGTCGAGCTGGGCACGGAAAACGCCCTGCTTCACGCCCCGCTCGTACAGTTTGCGGATGGCGTCGATGGCCGGCACATTGAGCTGCTGGATGATCTTGCTCTGGCGCAGGAATTCGCCGCGCTGCATGTT
>JANNMM010000207.1:0-8400 GCA_031397915.1 Rhodoferax sp.
CGGGCAAGTTGCTGGTCGATGACCCGGCTGTGCGCCAGGGGCTGATCAACACCTTGACCGATTACACAGCGGTGTATGGCAAAGGCTGCACACCGCCTTCCAGCACAAACTGGAAGGACCCGGACAACAACGTTGCTTTCCACAACAAGACGACTGTGCTGACCCACAACGCAACGATTTCCATCGCTGCCAAGTGGCTGGATGACATGAACAACGCGACGCTTACCGCCGAGCAGCGCGCGACGGCAAAAGTCAACTATGAGCAGAAAATCGCCACCGCCGGTTTTCCCAGCAAACCTGACGGCAGCAAAATGGTCTACCGCGCTGCCGTGAAAACCGGCGTGATTTTCAGCGGTGCGAAAAACAAGGATGCTGCCAAGAAATTTGTCGCATTCATGCTCGACGACGCCAACTTGACGCCCTATGTGGAAGGCTCCCTGGGACGCTGGTTTCCGGTGACCAAAGCCGCACAGCAAAGTGCGTTCTGGAAGGGTGATCCGCACCGTCTGGCCGTCTACAACCAGTTCATGGCAGGCACGACGCCGTTTGAATTCACCAAAAACTACAAGTTCACGGTATTGAACAACGAGAACGTCTGGGCCAAGGCGGCCAACCGGGTCCTGTCGGAAAAGATGCCGGTGGACAAGGCGGTTGACGAGATGATTGCGCGCATCAAGACGGTGGCCAATTGATGTTTTTCCCGGTTCGGGCTTGACCGGAATTGACCATGGCGGCTTTGGTTTGAAGCCATCGCCGCCATGGTTTTTACTGATACGCATATGACTCAGGCGATTGCCGCACCGCTACCCGTGCCACGGCCCGCTTCCCGCTCCTTGTCCCAGTGGGAGTTCTGGGGCCGCCTGTTTGTGGTGCCCTACCTGCTGGTGTTTGTCATCCTCGTGTTGTTCCCCGTGGGTTACGGTCTGTGGCTGGCCCGCAACCCCGAGAGTTACGTCAAACTCTTTGCCGACCCGATTTTCTATCGAACCGTTGTCAACACCCTGATCTTTCTGATCGTCGCCATCAACCTGAAGATGGTGATCGCCCTGTTCCTGTCCGGCTTCTTTGTGCAGACACGCTGGTGGATCAAGATTCTCTCGGTGCTCTTCATCCTGCCCTGGGCGGTGCCGTCAATTCCGACGATCCTCTCGGTGCGTTTCATGTTGAACCCCGAGTGGGGTGTGATCAACCAGACCATTTTCAAGCTCACCGGGCTTGACGGTCCCAACTGGCTGAATGACCCCACCCTGGCGCTCTCGTTTTCCATGCTGATGCACATCTGGAAATCCTTGCCGTTCTGGACACTGATCCTGGTCGCCGGGCGGCTGGCGATCCCGGGTGAGCAGTACGAAGCTGCTGCGGTCGATGGTGCGACCAGCTGGCAGAAGTTCCGCTTCATCACCTGGCCGTCAATGAAGACCCTGTACGTCACGTCGCTCATCCTGTCGATGATCTGGACGCTGGGAGACTTCAACAGTGTCTACCTGCTCACTGGCGGAGGCCCTGCGGACTTGACACACGTGCTGGCTACCTTGGGTATTCGCTACCTGAGGCTGGATCAGCTGGATGTCGCAATGGCCTCCATTGTGGTTGCCCTGCCTTTGGTCTTGCCGCTGGTTTACTTCATGATGAAGCGGCTGAGCAAATGACACCCCCTGGCTTTCCACTTCGTGTACTGCGCTGCCCCCCGAGGGGGCCCTCGCGCTTGGGACGGCCCGGCGCCGCTCGACCATGAGCAAAATTACGCTGAAAAAGGTTACCACGGAAGCCAAGCTGCTGCTGGTCGGCATACCTGTATTTCTGTGGACGATCATCCCGGTCTACCACATGTTCCTGTTCGCGATATCCGAGCGTGACACCGCGACGTCGGGCAGGCTGTGGCCCAAAAGCCCGACGCTGCAAAACTTTGACCACGTGTTCAACCAGAAGCATTTCTACTTGAACCATTTCTGGCAACAACTTGGCAACTCGGTTTGGATCGCGCTTGCCGTAGGCGCCATCACGCTGGTGGTCTCCACCATGGCAGCATTTGCCATCAGCCGACTCAAGGTGCGCGGTGGCCGCACGGTGCTGAACATGGCCTTGTTCACGTATTTCATTCCAGCGGCGTTTTTGGCAGTTCCGATGTACAAGACCATGGCTACGTACGGCTTGCTTAACAACCATTGGTCGCTCATACTGGCCATGGTCACCATTGCATCGCCGTACTGCATTTGGGTGTTGAAGCAAGCGTCCGACAAATTGCCGTTTGAGCTGGACGAAGCCGCGCGTATGGATGGCGCGACGCCCTTGCAACTGTTTCGGCTGGTATACCTTCCCCTGATGTTGCCTTCACTGGTCGCTGTAGGTACCTATTCCCTGCTTCTGGCGTGGAACGAATACCTCTACGCTTTTCTTTTGCTCTCGAAAGAGACGGATTTAACACTGGCCGTGGCGCTGGGCAACTTTCTGGCGGCAGACGATTCGCCCTGGGAGTTGCTGATGGCGACCGGCTTCGTCTATGCCCTGCCGCCGGCGGCAATCTACTACGCCTTCAAACGTTATATGGTGACTGGCCTGACCGCTGGCGCCGTGAAGTCCTGAATTGCGCACCGGCGCAACTGCGTGAACCCTTAATCGAGAAAACAGTTCCATGGCCAATGTGTCGTTCCAGAAAATCGAAAAAAGCTTTGGCAAGGTCAAGGTCATTCACGGGATTTCCTTTGATATTGCCGATGGCGAATTTGTGGTGCTGGTGGGCCCGTCCGGATGCGGCAAGTCAACACTGCTGCGCATGTTGGCCGGCCTGGAGGAAATCAGTGGAGGCGAGATCGCGGTCGATGGCCGCGTGGTCAATGAGCTGGACTCCAAAGACCGCGACATCGCCATGGTGTTCCAGAGTTACGCCCTGTACCCGCACATGACGGTGGGCGAGAACATGGCCTTCAGCCTCAAACTGCGCAAAGCCGACCAGAAGCTGACGCAGGAGCGCGTGACCAATGCGGCCCGCATCCTGAACCTGGATGCGTTGCTCGATCGTTACCCGCGTGAGCTCTCGGGTGGCCAGCGCCAGCGCGTGGCGATGGGCCGTGCCATTGTGCGGGACCCCAAGGTGTTTTTGTTTGACGAGCCCTTGTCGAACCTCGACGCCAAGCTGCGTGTCTCGATGCGCGCCGAGATCAAGGCCCTTCATCAGCGCCTGAAAACCACCACGGTCTATGTGACACACGACCAGATCGAGGCCATGACGCTGGCCGACCGCATTGTTGTCATGCATGACGGCATCGTTGAGCAGATCGGCACACCGCTGGAGCTGTTTGACAAACCGGGCAACCTGTTTGTGGCGCAGTTCATCGGGTCACCGTCAATGAACGTGTTGAGTGGCACGTTGAGAAAATCGGGCGCTTCGGCGCATGTCGACGTGGCTGGACAAGCTTGGCCGGTCGCGGTTTCCGGGGCGGCAGCGGGGGCCGCTGACGGGCAGGCCGTGAGTTATGGTGTGCGCCCGGGTGACCTGTCGATTCTGGAGAACGGCCAGGCCGATGGGCAAAGTGTGCCTGCCAAAGTCATCGTCGTCGAACCGACCGGGGCCGAGACCGAATTGTTGCTTCAGGTCGGTGAACACCAACTGGTGCTGGTGATGCATGGCCGAACGACGGCGCAACCCGATGATGTGGTGCACCTGCGGGTGGACGCCGCCAAAACCCACTTGTTTGACGCCTCAACGGGCGCGCGTCTGGATTGATGACAGCGTGACCGATGAATCCCTGAATCCGTCTCAACGCCGCATTCGCGCACTGATGTGCCATGGCGCCCTTGATTTGCGCCTGGAGCAACTAGATCCGGATACTGCAGACAACCCGAAGGAAGTTGGCCCACACCAACTGCGCGTGCGGGTGGCTTATGGCGGCATTTGCGGCTCAGACCTGCACTATTACCTGCACGGCGGTTTCGGAGTGGTGCGCATCAAGCAGCCGATGGCGCTGGGCCATGAAATCTCTGGTGTGGTGGCTGAAGTCGGTGCCGGGATCCGCAACTTCAAACCCGGTCAACGCATTGCCATTTCGCCCTCACGACCGTGTGGCGCTTGCAGGTTCTGCCAGCTCGGCCAGCAGCAACATTGCCTCGCGATGCGGTTTTATGGCAGTGCCATGCCGTTTCCGCACATTCAAGGTGGTTTTCGCGACAGCCTGGTGATTGAGCAGCACCAGGCGCATGCCTTGGCAGACCATCTGAGCCTGAGCGAAGCGGCCCTGGCCGAGCCCTTGTCGGTGGGCCTGCACGCCATCAACCGCGCGGGTGGGGTTTTTGGCAAACAGGTTCTGGTGACCGGCTGTGGCCCGATTGGCTCGCTCCTGATTGGCGGCTTGCGCCGCGCCGGAGCCGCAAGAATCGTTGCCACTGACGTGGCCGACATGCCGCTCGATTGCGCCCGGAAAATGGGTGCCGACGAAACCATCAACCTGGCCAAAGAGCCCGGTGGTCTCGTGAAATACATGGCTGACAAAGGCCAGTTTGAACGGGTGTTCGAGTGCTCTGGCAACGAGCGCGCCCTGAAGGGAGCGCTCGATGTGATCGCGCCGCAGGGTGTGCTGGTGGCAGTCGGCCTGGGTGGCGACGTGAACCTGCCGCTCAACCAGATCGTCGGCAAAGAGATTGATCTGCGCGGCACGTTTCGTTTTCACCCGGAATTTGCCAACGCCGTTGCATTCCTCAACGCTGGGCTGATTGACGGCAAGCCGGTGATCACGCGCATCCTGCCTTATGAGTCGGCCGTTGAGGCATTCAAGCTGGCGGGAGACAAAAGCCAGTCGCTCAAGGTATTGATTCAGTTTGCCCCCGAATTGGAGAACGCATGACCACCTTTACCAAAACCGTGCTTTTCACCGATAGCGACGGGCGCGCTCGCTTCCGCGAGGAGCCGGTGGCGCTGCCTGAGGGCAACCCGCAATCAATGCTGTCGCAGCTCATGCCATCGGGCGGACTTCAGTTGCGCCACAGCCCGGTGGGTTTCAGAAGCCAGTTCCACTGCTCACCGCATCCGCAATGGGTCTTCATTTTGGGCGGACAGATGGAGATCGGCCTGCAAGGGGGTGTGTCGCGGGTGTTCAAACCCGGAGAGCACTTCTATTCCGCCGACATGTTGCCCAGTGGCGCTACGTTTGACGCGGTCGTACACGGCCACTGGAGCCGCCAGGTGGGCCCTGACCCTTTGGTGACCCTGTTCGTTCGTGGCTGAAACCGTTTCCGTGTAGGGGCATTCCACAGAAGTTCCGAGCGCGAACTCTTGTATGAATTTCGTACGCTTTGAGCTTTATTGTTTTTTTTGACTATTTATTTAATAATAAAAGATTAAAAAATATAGCAATAAATATAACAAATTCGTGACTTCAGAGTCGATAGTTTTATTGTCTAGTTTTTTGCAATAATTATTTTTAAGAGATTGGGCCGTTTCTGGCCTCAAGTCCGTCTCGTCAGTTGTCGCCACCGGTCGCGGCGCCATCAAACAACTGATTACAAACCTGTCTTTCGGTTACACGTTTTGTTGGTGATACCTGACTAGCATGACCTTGCGTTGATGGCGGTTTCTCACGCTTTCGTTGCCCATTTGAACGGTGAGTTGCCGAGAGTCCGCGTCGCGCAAAGGGTCGCAGAGCCAGGAGTTCGACAACAATTTCCGTCAGCGTGCGCGCACGCTACAGGGGAGAAAACGACATGGCCGGTACAGCCGATATCGTCTTTTTACGCGCCTTCAAGTGGTTGCAGACAACGGTGTCCGCCCTCGAGGTGGATCTCAACGCCGGTGGGCCACCCCAACTGGTCGCCCCATTGCTTGATGCACTGCGCACGCGGCTCGGCCTGGAGCTCGACAAGACCTCGGCCACGATTGACCCCAACAATTTCAACGCAAGCCGCGCCGAGGCGCAGTCGCTGGCGACGGCAACGATGGTGGTGGGCGAGTCGCTCGCCGCGCTCAAGACGGTTGGCGAGTTGCTGGCCGCACTGGGCGGCGGCAATATCGGCCTGGGTGAGCTCTCCAAGGTCATCAAACAGATCAAACGCATCACCTCGGCCGATCCGGGCAAACCGCCCAGCGCGTACTCCATCGCCAAACTGCTGCTGATCCTGAGTGGCGACGCCGACGCGGCCGATAGCGACCCGCCCGCGCGGCGCCTGGTGTACCTGCTCAAAGGTTCCGACCCGCAGGGCAATTCGCTCAGCCCGCAGGTCGTTGCCGACGGGCAAATGGCCTTGGGTTTGGCGATCATGGCGATCGGCACGATTCTGGACCGCTCCTTCAGTGCCCCCAACCTGAGTGACGCCAAGGGCTGGATCGAGCCGGCCGTCCCCAACATTCCGCTGCCGGCATTGATGGGCGCGAAGACCTATTCGCTGGTGCAAAGCCCGCTCAGCAAACTTGAATTGCGTTTGGGCTACACCTTGCCGCAGAGTTTGTACGCGGAGTTGTTCACCTCGCTCAAGACCGTGCAGGGCATGGGCGACTTCGCGCTGGAGCTCAAGGCCGGCGGCCAGATCAAGTTGCAGCTGGACCTGCCGGCGCTGACGGTGCCGCTGCCGCCGCTGGCACCGCCCACGCTCACGGGCAGTTCGGAGATCGGCATCCTCTTCAAGCGCACCAAACCGCTGGTCCTGGGCGACGCGTCAAAAACACATTTCTACATCGGCAAACTGTCGGGCGGCTTCACCATGAAGAAGCAGACGCCCCTGGTGGAGTTTGACCTGCAGGAGAGCAAGCTGGTCCTGAAAGTAGGGGACGACCCCTTCCTAGGCGCCGTGCTGGGCGATGCGATCGAGGTGGCGATGACCTTCGGCTTGATCGCCGACCTGGCTGGCGGCCTGCGCCTGAAAGACGGCACCGGTTTGAAGGCGACGATCCCGCTTGAGAAAATTCCCAACAGTCCGGTGCAGATTCCCTTCCTCACCTTCGAGATGAAGAAGGCCGATGACCTCAACAGGATTGAGGTGGAGTTGTCGGGCTCGTTCCAGGTGGCCATCGGGCCGTTCTCCGGTTCCATCGACCGCCTGGGCACGCTGCTGAAACTCGATGATCTGCTGGCAGGCGTGACCGCGCCCCGGTTCGATCTCAAGCCGCCTTCGGGCGCAGGTCTCGCGATTGACGTGGGCATCGTCAAAGGTGGCGGGTTTTTGCTGTTCGATCCGGACCGGGGTGAATACGGCGGCATTCTGGACATCCGCATCGCCGCCATTGGCGTCAAGGCGATCGGGTTGTTGTCCACCAAAAACCCCGGTGGCTGGTCGCTGCTGTTGATCATCACGGCGCAGTTGCCGCCGATCCAGTTGGGATTTGGATTCACGCTGACAGGCATCGGCGGCTTACTGGGCGTGCAACACACGGTGAGCATTGATGTGTTGTCGCAGGGCCTGGCCAGTGGCTCACTGGACAACTTCCTTTTTCCGCAAAACCCGGTGGCCAACGCACCGCAGATCATTAGTCAGCTGCGCATCATTTTCCCGTTCAAGGCCGGTGGTTTTGTCATCGGGCCGATGATGGAGCTGGGTTGGGGAACGCCAAGCCTGGTCATCGCACGGGTCGGTATTTTGATCGAGGCCAGCCAGATCGTGTTTGTCGGGCAGGTGATCGTGCAGTTGCCGCCGCTCGTGGACAAATCGCTGGCGATCCTGCGCCTGCAGGTTGATTTCGCCGGCGGCATCGTGTTTGATCCGCTGAAGATCTGGTTTGACGGTGTCTTGCGCGACTCCCGCGTGGTGTTCATCTCGCTCACCGGGCAGTTTGCCTTCCGCGCGATTTTTGGCGACAAACCCAGCTTCCTCATCAGCGCGGGCGGCTTCCACCCACGGTTCACCGACCTGCCACCGGGCTTGCCCAGCCCGTTTCAGCGCATCGGTGCGGAGTTGTCGATCGGCATCGTCGGCATGAAGTTCACCGGTTATTTTGCGGTGACTTCAGCCACCGTGCAGGGCGGCTCGGCGATGCGGGTCTGGGGCGATGTCGGCATCGCCAGTTTTGAGGGTGGCTTCGAGTTTGACGCCATCATCTACATCGTGCCCAAGTTCCGCTTCGAGGTGGACCTGCATGTCTGGGCCGGCGTCGAGGTGTTTGGCATCGACTTTGCCAGCGTCGATATCTATGGCATGTTCGCCGGCCCCGGTCGCTGGCACGTGGTGGGCCGGGCGGAGATCCATACGCCGTGGCCGTTGCCGGATTTCAGCTTCCATGTCGACGAAACCTGGGGCGAAGACCGCGCCACGACCGTGCGCAAGCTGCAACTGGCGCAAGAGTTGAAGCTCGAGATCGAAAAACCGGGCAACTGGTCTGCGCAACTGGCCCAGGCGGGTGACGCCTTTGCCACCTTCGCCAAATTGCCGGATGCGCCGGGTATTCTGGCGCACCCGAATGCCGTGTTGCAGTTCGTGCAA
>JANNMM010000280.1:0-4430 GCA_031397915.1 Rhodoferax sp.
GTTCGACTTCTTTGCCACCTGCGAATATTTTGAAGAAAAATTCAACTACGACCAGGTGCTCAAACTGCCGCGCCCGGAGGCAGCAGGCACCGTTGGCGAGCCATCAGGTGAAGGAGAAGGCGAGGGCGCAGGCATTGGCCCAGGCCCCGTGCCACCGCCCCCCGGCGCCTATGTTCATACAGGCGCGGACGCGATCGCGCACCACGCAGAAAGCCAAGTCGGCTTCCAGGGCATGAAGGTCGACCGCATGTTCTTCGAGAAATTTGAAGACACCGTCAAAGCCGACCCGGTCATCGTGCGCCAGGTGCAAAACGCCCAATGGGACCAGGCCATTGATTACATTTCCACCGAGCTGTTTGACAAACCCAGCGAGTACTTCAACCTCGACAAACTGCGCCGCGCCGCCGGGGTGGACCGCCGCCTGGGCCTGCGCGAGATTCTGGAAAAAGCCTTCGGCTTCATCACCGGCTTCAAAAGCAAAGACGAGTTGCTGGAAGAAGAATTCGGCAAGTTTCTGCTTGACCAGCAAAACACCACCGGCTTCAGCGCAGACTCCACCGCCAGCGCCGTGCAGGCCATGAAATACTACTTCAAGGCCTACGCCACTGACCACAACTTGCGAAACATTGTGGAAGCCAAACGCTTCACCGACCTGAATGTCTACCCGGCCTTCGGCATCAACGACTACAAGGCCGTGCCGCCCGCGTGGCGCACGCGCATCCCCGAGTACGTGAAAGACTACGTCTCGCTCAACCAGTTCATGTGATGAAAATTAAATATGCTCGACGCTGACACCAAGCGCCGCATCGACAGTTGCCGCGACATTCTGGTGGGCAAGGTGCCTGACCCCAAAAGCCAGGTGGAGCAGATCACCATTGCGCTGATCTACAAGCCGAGGCGGAAGAACTGGGCGGCACACGCACTTTTTTCGCCGGTGAATACGCCCGCTTCGGCTGGGCCCAGCTGATGTCGCCCTCATTGAGCGGCTTTGAAGTGCTGAACGTGTATTCCGAAGCCATCCAGAAGATGAACGAGAACCCCGGCGTGCCGCCGCTGTTCCGCGACATTTTCAAAAATGCCTATTTGCCTTACCGCGACCCGGAAACGCTCAAAAGCTTCTTGAAAGAGATTAACCACTTCAGCTACGACCACTCCGAGCGCCTGGGTGATGCGTTTGAGTATTTGCTGAGTGTGCTGGGCAGCCAAGGCGACGCCGGCCAGTTCCGCACACCGCGCCACATCATCGACTTCATGGTGGCGGTGATGGACCCGAAAAAGAACGAAACCATTCTGGATCCGGCCTGCGGCACAGCGGGGTTTTTGATCTCGGCGTGGAAGCACATACTCAGGGCGAACACATCACAGATTGCCAAAAAAGATAGCAAACTTTCCAATAAAGACGAGAGCCGGGTGGGCGATTTATTGACGCCCGACGAACGCGCCCGCCTGGCCGCCAGCATCCACGGCTACGACATCTCGCCCGACATGGTGCGCCTGAGCCTGGTCAACCTCTACCTGCACGGCTTTACCCACCCGCGCGTGGAAGAGTACGACACCCTCACGCAAGACGACAAGTGGAACGAGGTGGCCGACGTGATTCTGGCCAACCCGCCCTTCATGTCGCCCAAGGGCGGCATCAAACCGCACAAACGTTTCAGCGTGCAGGCCAGCCGAAGCGAAGTGCTGTTTGTGGACTACATGGCCGAGCACTTGACCGCCACCGGCCGCGCCGCCATCGTGGTGCCAGAAGGCATCATCTTCCAGAGCGGCACCGCCTACAAGGCGCTGCGCAAGATGCTGGTGGACACCAGCCTGGTGGCCGTGGTCAGCCTGCCCGCCGGGGTGTTCAACCCCTACAGCGGCGTGAAAACCAGCATTTTGATTCTGGACAAACGGGTGCACAAACAGACCAACAAAGTGCTGTTTGTCAAAGTACAGAACGACGGCTTCAACTTGGGCGCGCAACGACGGGCGGTGGTGGACAGCCATTTGCCGGAGGCAACGCGGTTGTTGCGCAGCTGGATGACCGCGCCGCAGGTGTTTGAAGGTGATGGCGCGATGGCGCAGGCGGTGGAGCGGGGGCGGATTGGGGCGAGCGGGGACTTTAATTTAAGTGGGGAGAGATATGTCGCCGCACTCAGTCAGACTCATGCATTCCCGCTGGTTGCCGTTTCAAAGATCGTCTGCCGTGTAACTGATTCAATGAACCCATCTGAAACCGATGGACGGCTCACCTACGTCGGACTAGAGAATATTGAAAGCAACTCCGGCTGTTTGGTCGGCGAAGTTGATGCTGAAGCCAGCGACATCAAAAGCCTGAAGTCACGATTTGAGCCAAACGATATCCTGTATGGAAAGCTTCGACCGAATTTGAACAAGGTTTATAAGGCAGGCATGGCAGGGGTTTGCTCAACCGATATTTTTGTGCTGCGAACAGGGCCACAAGCCAACGCCGAATACCTGACCCAACTTCTGCGCTCGTCACAGTTCAACGAACAAGTCTTGCGTGGCATCGGCGGGGCACAGCTTCCACGGGTGAGTTACGACTACTTGAGCGCACTGGAGATCCCCCTCCCACCCCTCGAAGTCCAACACCAAATCGTGGCCGAAATCGAGGGCTACCAAAAAATCATCGACGGTGCCCGGCAGGTGCTCGACAACTACAAGCCGCACATCGTGGTCAGTCCGGATTGGGATATGGCGACGCTCGATGACCTTTGTGATCTTGTTCGTGGCAGTTCTCCACGTCCTCAGGGTGATCCGAACTATTTTGGTGGCCCAGTACCGAGGTTGATGGTGGCAGACATCACGCGCGACGGAATGCGAGTTACGCCAAATATCGATACCCTCACCGAAGAGGGCGCTAAAAAGAGCCGACCAATGCCAGCAGGTAGCGTGGTGATGGCTGTCAGCGGCAATCCGGGATTGCCGGCAATTCTGCAAGTTGACGCGTGCATTCACGACGGATTTGTGGGTTTTCGTGCCCTGGATTTGCAACGTTTGTTACCAGAGTTCTTTTACTACGTGCTTCTTGCGAACAAAGATGCCAACAAGTTGCAATCGGTTGGTACGGTATTCATGAATTTGACAACTGACCAGATTCGCGTTTATTCGATTCCCGTCCCCGACCTCGAAACCCAACGCGCCATCGTCGCCGAGATCGAAACCGAGCAAGCCCTAGTCAACGCCAACCGCGAACTCATCCGCCGCATGGAAGCCAAGGTCAAGGCCGCGATTGACCGGGTGTGGGGAGCATAGATTCAAATCCCTCTTCACGTACGTCAGAAAGCTTATGCACACCTGGTTTTATATGCAGAGAGCCTAAAAATTCATGCGTATATGGAGTTTCGCGGCTTATACCGAATTATTCTTAAGTTATCCACAGGTTTGTCTACACCTTATTTTTGTGCAAACATCGATAATGCTGTTGTCAAAAATGAAAAAGCCAGACCGGCAAGTCTGGCTGTTTCACCCCAATGGTTGCCCAACCGGGGAAGTTCACGACGAATCGAAGTGAGAAATCGATGATGGCATGAATCTGGTTTTGGTGGTTGGGCGCAAACCCTATGGCCATTGGCCGAAGGAAACCCACTATGTCCAAAATCGGACGCAACGCAAGTACGGGGCTTTTTGTCCCGGTGAGAACTGCCCAGCAGCGGCCAGCCACGCATGTGGTTGAGACCATCCGCAGGCCGACAGTGCCTGCACCGGCACCCAAGTCCCCAGGAGGGAAGAAGTGACGCGGTAAGCCTTTCGCCGGGTCAGCACTTTTGGTGCTGGCCCGGCGATCTTCATTTGAAGTGCCAAAAACAACGGGAATTGGGCGATTTCGAGCAAAAAGCCCTGACAAGCCACTCTAAAATTACCATCGTGGTAAATTTCTACATCGTTTCGGAGTACAGTTCACCTCCTCCCACCTTGGGGAGTGGAGAAAAGATCATTGGCGGGCCGATTTACCCGCTGGAGCGGGTGAGGGAAATTCTTAGAGACGGCGTCGGCTTGCAGCTATGGACTAGAGATTGCGTCAAAGATGTGGCAAACCTCGGCTGGGACCATAAGAACGTAATCGAATTGATTCGACAACTCGAGCGAGGCCACTATATTGATTCTGAATGGTGCAACAACGGTCGTGGTGCTTTGGCGGCTTGTGACGCATATGCGATTTCATTGATGGAGTGGATTGACCATGCCAACAAGGCGATGCGGATTGAATATTTTGTCAAATTCGCGATCAATAAGCTTGGAACGATGGTGCTGACAATTTCTTGTCACGCCTGAATATGGGGATGAAGATGAATAGCAAAGAGCTTTGCCCAATTTGTGGAGAGGGTCATGTGACCTCGCAAGTGGAAATGGCGGAGAGCGAATACAAAGGTCAAAAAGCCGTGGTGCCGTTGCACTATCAGGTGTGCGATGCCTGCCATTCCGAT
>JANNMM010000299.1:0-9426 GCA_031397915.1 Rhodoferax sp.
TCTGGCGCACGCCGCACCCCTCGTCGAGTTTGGCCTGTATTACCGCACGCTCTTCAAGGCTCAAATGCCTGTATTTGATTCCCATACAACACTCCTTTGATCTCGTTCAAGGTAGTGTTGCACTTGGAGTTTGAGCCCACCTCATAATTCTTGGTCAAATCGACTATCAAGTCACGAAACATATCAGTCTATTGCTATTTTTTGTATAGCGCGCAAGATAGACTTACTAAATGTGCCGCATTGTTCGTTAGCGCACATACGGCAAGTGCAGGTGCCACGTACGCTCGAGCTTGCTTCTCCAACCAACATTGGGATACAAACATGAACACCACCAAACTGATCGGCATCATCCTCGTCGTAGGCGGCCTGCTGGGCTTGCTCTACGGCGGATTCAGCTACACCAAGGAAACCACCGGCCTCAAACTGGGACCGATCGAACTCAAGGTGCAGGAGAAGGAAAGAATCAATATTCCGTTGATCGTCAGCGCAGGCGGCCTGGCGCTGGGCGTGTTTTTGCTGGTCACCGGGCGCAAGTAGACCGCGGCCCCATCGGGGCAGGCACGCGTCCTCGGTGCACGGGCCTGCCTATCCAACGCTCAACGCGCCGGAATCACCAGGATGGTTTCGCCGGTCACGGCGCCTCGGGCACCGGTGGTGCCAGTTGCCCCCGTGCTGCCGGTCGCGCCCGTGTTACCCGTCGCCCCGGTGTAGCCCGTGGCACCGGTATCGCCAGTCGCGCCCATGGAGCCTGTTGAGCCGGTGCGCCCTGTGGCGCCCGTGTACCCGGTCGCACCGGTGCTGCCCGTGGCGCCTTGGGGTCCGGCCGGACCTGGTGGCAATGAAAAACACGCACTCAACGCCATGGCCGATGTGCCCGCCAACAGCAGTGTAGAAAATTTCATGATGGTTCCTTGATGGGTGAATGAAGCCTCGATCCGGTCGATCTGCAGCAGGTGCCACGTCACTCAGGAAATGGTTTTGCCAATTGCGAATCGCCTGTTGACCAGCTTAGGCGCGCCGCCTGCACATCTCGGTGCGATGGCACACATAGACCAGCAATTGGCAAAGTATTCACCCATTTACCGTTGTGAAATTTGTGCTTTGTGGGGTACCGCACAGAGCAAACACGCGTAATGCTTCATGATGGTCTCAACAAACATCGCGCGCGAAAGACCATGAAAAACACAGGCTACGGCCATTCCACTCAAGATTACGTCAGCGCTACCCGGCACGTCTGCCCGGTGTGCGGAAAGGCTCTGGTGCGCACGCCGCGCCGCGCGATTGACTACTTGATCAGCAAATTTGTACCGGTTCAGCGCTTTCGCTGCGAGCGTTTTTCATGCCAATGGCAGGGCAATATCCGCATTGACCCGGCGGCACCGGTCAACCATTCGGTGCCCACACGCTGAACCACGGAAATAAAAAAAGGGCCGACGGTTGTCGGCCCTTTGCGTTCAGGGGTGTGCTGGTCAAGTCTTGCCGTACTTGGCCTTGGCGCTGGCGACGCAGCTTGCCTTGGCATCGCCGGCCAGCGCATCACACTTCTCAGCGGCAACCTTGTAGTCGGCGTCGAGTTTCTCCTTGGCACCTTCTTTGCGGGTCTCGCTGATCTTGCCTGCCGTCCTGGCATCGACCAGGGCCTTGGTCTCAATGGCCTTGGCCTCCTTTACGCAGACCGACTTGGCGTTGCCCGCGAGGTCGTCGCATTTTTCCTTGGCAACTTCATAGGCTGCCTTGGCCCGGCTTTCGCCCACCTTGACCAGGTCACCGGGTTTCTCGGAGTAGCTGTACTGGAGCTCAGCCCGTGCAACTTTCTCCTTGCCTTTGGCCTCTTCCATGCAGATGTCTTTGGCATTGGCTGACAGATCCTTGCAGCCCGCTTTGGCGGCTGCGTACTCGGCGCTGATGCGCGACTTGCCCTGATTGAAATCGGCCTTGCTGATCGGCGCCGAAAACGCCGGCGAGAACGCCAGCAACGAGGACACCAGAATTGATGCTTTGAGGTTGAAACGGGTGTTCATATAAATCCTTTGGATTGAGGTTGAAGAAAGAGGGGTCAAGTGCGGGGTTCGCCCTGGCGGTTCACCGTGACGGTGGGTCCGGGTGGTGTTGTCATCTGCAGGCGGTGCTCCACGCCGCGAAAGTTGTAGCTAACGTCGTACAGGTCAGCCCGCGCCTGGCCGGGCACCGTGTCGCAGCGTTGCACGCCCTGCGTTGTAGCTTGTTGCTGCGGGTAGCCGTCGCGGCCCACCTGCGCACCGATCGCGCCGCCGGCAATGGCGCCGCCCACGGTGGCGAGTTCATTGCCCCGTCCGCTGCCCACCTGGTGGCCCAAAATTCCACCGATCAGCGCGCCAAACACTGCGCCCGGCACGTTGGTGCTGGGTTGCGGTTGCTGGACAACCTGTTCGCGGCTGACCCAGCAGCGTTGTTCCGGCGGTCCCACCACCGCCCGCACGGAGGTGACGTCCGCTTCAAACAGGCGTTCGCTGTTGCGCCTGCGGCTGTCGTACACGGGCGCGGCAGGTGGCGCGTAGCGGTCTTCATTGAAGCGCGCGTTGTTGCGCACGGTGCGAATCGAAGAAACCCGGTCGTTCATGCCCATGGATGCCAGTGACGGGTAACGGCCAGGCCGCAGCACCACACATTGACCATCAAAATTGGCATGCTCACAGACTTCCCAGCGGTTGCTAAGCACAATCACCGACGATGCGCGGTCATTGAAGCCGGAGTTGCTGAAGTTGTCGACCCGCTGGCCAGTGCTGAAGGATCGGCCCTGGAAGTCGTTGTTTTCGTAGAACGTCACCTGGGCACTGGCCTGGGTGCTCCAGGCCAGCGCGGCCAATGCGGCAACGGCGACCGATCGCTTTAAAAAAGCTCTCATGTTGTTCTCCTGAAAAGGGTTTGTGGACACCTGCCAGTATGGGAACTTCATGGGTCAGTGAACACCAGACTGAAGCCTGATCCGCCGTAGTAGATGTCCTACGCCGGGTAGCTACCAGCCTTCCTTCATGTCGAGCAAAACCCGCTGTAAGCAGCGTCCTACACCATCGCCATCGGTCTCCCGACAAGCAGTCAGCAAACCGGCTGACAGGTACCGAAGTCAAGTCGGGACACACTGGCGGAACCGCAGCAAGAGACGCCCAATAGTCAAACCCAATCTCAAACTGGACCACTTTTGTCAAGCGCCTTTTCAACGTTTCCAACCCTCCACCAAGGAACCCACATGTCAATCACATCTTCTACCCAGGACACCTCCCGCTTTGCCGATAAAATGGCCAGCTCTGCTGAACACGCCATCCAGGCCACACAACACGCCGCCAATGGCGCGCTGAACAGCCTCAGTGGCAGTGTGGAGGGCATGCGTAACCAGGCCGGGCCCATGCTCGCGAACGTCACGGGGCAGGCCACTGCCCTGCTGAACAGCGGGCGCGATGTCGTGCGCAACGCATCCCATCAAGTCACCGACGCGGCTTTGCATGCCCGCGACGGTGCGGTGAGTTACGTCAAGGAAGAGCCGGTCAAGGCGCTGCTGATCGCTGCCGCAACGGGCGCGGCCCTGATGGCCCTGGTCAACATGATGAGCCATTCACGCCGCTAGGCTTGCATCAACGGGCAGCCCACCTTGTTTCATCCACTCTTTCACCCGTTCGTGCGCCTGGTAACGGCCCGCCCGGAACTTCTGGCGGACCATGCTGAAGCCTATGCGGAACTGTTCGCAAGTGAATTGGGCAGTGCTGGCACCAGCCTGAAGCGGCAGGTTCTGCTCAACGGGCTGGCCGTCTGCGGTCTGGGTGTGGGCGTGGTTCTGGCCGGTGTGGCGCTGATGTTGTGGGCGGTCTTGCCGATGACCCAAAGCCCGGCACCCTGGGCTTTGCTCGTGGTGCCCGTGTTGCCGTTCGTCATGGCTGGCGTCTGCCTGTTTGTGGCAAGCCGGTATGCAAAGCTCAAGCCTTTCAGCCACATCCGCCGCCAGATGGCGGCTGACTTGGCGATGGTTCGCGAGGTCGGTGCCACATGACCACTGAATCGCCCAGCGCCACCCTGGCCTGTGAACGCCTGACGCGCTCACGCGAAAGCCTGCGACAGGCCTTGCAGGCCAGCAAGACGGTGGCCGCGCCAGGCGCAACCAGTCTGCGCTGGCTCGACGGGCTGAAAGTCTTTCCTGGTTTTGATGCGGTGCTGACGGCCTTGCGCGCCTGGTGGTCGCAGCAACCCCTACGCAATGCCAGCCTCGGTTTGTCCGAGTCGGCCAAGACTGCACTGCTGCCATTGGCGCAACGCGCCCCTCTGACATTGGTGGTGGGCGCCTTGGCGTTGGGCGCACTATTCGTTTGGCTGCGGCCCTGGCGCTGGCTCACCGCTCCGGCGGTTCTAGCCGGCCTGATGCCGCAGGTATTGGGAAAAATGGTTGCCAATGTGCCGATGCAATCCTGGCTGGCGGGACTGGCGTCTCTATCGACTGCATCGGGGGCGCCGCAATCGGCCAATGGCCACGACCTGACACGGGCTGCCAACCCATGATTCCGAATGCGCCAATGCCTGGGCCACCCGTGTGCGGTACCGCACAGCAATCCACCGGGCATGGCTTTACGCTGAAGTCACACCGAACGCGATCCCACAACCCTGCTCGGTTAGTCCACGGTGGCCCAGTGCCAGCGTGACCGGTTTTTCAACTCACAGAGGATTCCCATGAACCACTCACTTCCTGTTTTAGCCTTGTTTGCTGCGCTTGCCTTGAGCGCCTGTGACAGACCCGCCGTGGTCGTCACGCCCACCGTACCAGTAGCTGTGCCGGGCCCGGCCGGTCCGACAGGCGCTACCGGAAATACCGGTAACACCGGCAGCACTGGCGCCACCGGCAACGATGGCAGTACAGGCGCCACAGGCAGGCCGGGCGGCGGCACCACGGTCGTCGTCGTTCCGGCTGCACCCGCCTCTGCACCGTCCAACTGAGTCAACTTCACTTCACCCTTAAGGAGAATCCCATGAGCATCGGCACCATCCTGTTAATTGTTTTGATCCTGATACTTATCGGTGTTTTCCCGACCTGGTCACACAGCAGCAAATGGGGTTACGGTCCCACTGGCGGCATTGGCCTGGTGGTGATCATCCTGATCGTGCTTTTGCTCACGGGCCGAATCTAGCGCTTCGCGATCGACATGCTGGCCCTGCGGTTCAAGCTGTGGTTCCTGTTGGGGCTGGCAGTTTTCGCCGGGTGCAGCAGCCTACCGTCCATTCATCCTGATCTCGCGCGGCCGTCCAAAGCGGCGGTGCGGCTCGAGGGCGCACGCGGTGTACTGACGGCGTCGCAAAGCAAAGCCATCCTGGATCAGCTGCGAAGCCGCAGTACCGACACCAACATCTTTGACCGGCACCTGGCGCTTGAAGAGGCGATCGTTGGCAGCCCACTCACCACCGGCAACCAGGTAAAGCTTTTGGAAGATGGTCCGGCCACCTACCGCGCCATGTTTGCCGCCATCGAAGCGGCGAAGGACCACATCAACCTGGAAACCTACATCCTCGATGACGATGAGATCGGCCAGCAATTTGTGCAGGCTCTCATGGCCAAGCAAAAGCAAGGGGTGCAGGTGAACATCATCCGGGACAGTGTCGGCACGATCGGCACACCGGAGACTTTTTTCAAGACCCTGACCGAAAGCGGCATCCGGGTGCTTGAATTCAACCCGGTCAACCCACTCGTGGCCGGCCCAAACTGGAACCTCAACCAGCGCGACCACCGCAAGTTGCTGGTGGTCGACGGGCGCATCGCGTTTCTGGGTGGCATCAACATCAGCAGTGTGTATTCAGGGGGCTCATTCAGCCAGGGTGCACGCAAGCCATCGGCGCCAAACCTGGCTTGGCGCGATACCGACCTGCAATTGCAGGGGCCGGTGGTCGCGGAGCTGCAAAAACTTTTTCTTGCGACCTGGGCCAAACAAAAAGGTCCGCCCCTGCCCACCAGCAATTTTTTTCCGCCGCCCGTGAGTGTGGGCAAACAGGTGGTAAGGGCCATCGGGAGTTCGCCCAGCGACCCTTTCAGCCTGATTTACGCCACCTTGATGTCGGCGATTGGAAGCGCTGAAACCAGTATTCACCTGACAAACGCCTACTTCGCCCCGGACCCGCAACTGCTGGCAGCGCTGGAAGCAGCGGCTGCGCGCGGCGTCACGGTGAAACTGATCCTGCCGAGCCAAACCGATTCCTGGCTGATCTTCCATGCCGGGCGCGGTTATTACGACCAGCTTCTGCGTTCGGGTGTCAGAATTTTTGAGCGCCAAGGCGTCATCCTGCATTCCAAGACCGCCCTGATTGACGGGGTTTGGGCGACCGTCGGCTCGACCAATCTGGACTGGCGCAGCTTTTTGCACAACGAAGAACTCAATGCCGTTGTTTTGGGGACGGATTTTGGCCAGCAGGTGCAGGCGATGTTCGACAAGGACCTGGCGAAGTCCGAAGAGATCACCCTGGAAAAATGGCAAAACCGCCCACTTGACCTGCGCATCAAGGAAACGTTTTCGCGAATCTGGGAGTACTGGTTGTGACCGTCTCTAAGCCAACGAGTGATGGATTGAAATCCGTGAACGGGTGGATGGCGTTTTCCTTGAAATGCGGGTTGGTGCTGGCCGTTTCTGCTTCGCACCTGCCAACGCTAGCAGACCCGGCCAGAGCGCAGGCTCTGCTGTCAAAGTACCAATCATTGGAGGATCGCCTGCGCCAGAACCCGTTCAACCGGCCGTTGGTGCTGGACTCGCAGGAAACACCCAATCGCGTCACCGGTGAAATCCACGCCGTCATCGAGCACCCGTTTGCGGCGGTGAGTCGCGGCTTGAACAGCCCCGACCATTGGTGCGACGTGATGTCCCTGCACATCAACACCAAATATTGCCGGGCTGTGGAGGCGCCAGGCGGCACAACGCTCAAGGTCAACATTGGCAAGAAAACACCCGAGAGCCTGGAAGCAGCGCCGAGAATGGCCTTCACCTACAAGGTCACCGCCATCACCCCGGCTTACCTTGCCGTGCAGTTGGGCGCTAAAACCGGGCCGCTGGGAACCAGCGACTACCGCATCGATCTCGAAGTGATCCCGCTGCCCAACGCCAAGTCATTTCTGCATCTGACGTATTCCTATTCCATGAATTTTGCCGCGCGCCTGGCCATGCAGACCTACCTCGCCACCGTGGGCAACGGAAAAGTCGGCTTTACCGTGTTGCCCAAAACCGGCGACACACCGCAGCAGTTTGTAGGCGGCGCCCGCGCACTGGTGGAGCGCAACACGATGCGCTATTACCTGGCCATTGACAGCTTCCTGGCCGCTGCCTCCGAGGCTCCGGCCCAGCAACTGGAGACGCGTCTGCAAAGTTGGTTCACGGCTGTAGAGCGTTATCCGCGCCAGTTGCACGAGCTTGACCGGGGTGAATACCTGGCGATGAAACGCGACGAATACCAGCGACAGAAAACAGCCGACTGAGCCTGGCGGCGTTGTCGGACAAGTCTTACAAATCCATGCGTCGCCCGCTGATCGATCGCTGTCGGCTGAAGACGGAAGATGTGCTTTTCAAGAAGGAACAGCCATGAGAGACCACCCCAGGCACTACATGCACAAAGTACCGATTCAGGACCCCGTCGATCCGGAGGAAGGTGACAACCTCCCGGTAGATCCTGACGAAGGACCGATCCCGGCACAGATTCCCGATGACCCGGAATACGACCGGGTTGTGGAACCGCAGGACTGAGCGGCAAGCCGGCAAAGAAAGGTAAGTGCGTTGTCGCACAGTCAGCCTCGGCCAGACTGCCGATGATGAGCGTTCGAGTTTCAGGAGACCCCCATGGACAAATCAAATCCCCCAACCTCTTTTGGCGTTTTCAAGCCGGTGGGCCACATCGTCGTCGCGCTGGAAAACGACGCACAGGCGCAGGCCCTTTCAACCGGTCTGATTGCCCTGGGTTTTGCGGCCACCGAAATGGTTCACTACACACCTGAAGAAATGAAAAACCAGGTACAAGCGCAGTTGTTGACGGCAAGTCCGCTGGCGTCAATGGGCCAGGACCTCAACCTCATCAAGGCGCACCACGCGCTGGCAGAAGCCGGATGCAGTTTTCTGGTGGTGCATGCCCCTAAAGCGGAACAGGTGGAGCAAGTCACCTTGGTCGCCAAAGGCCTGAACGCCAGGTCGGCCCAGCGATACGGCAGCCTGATTGTTGAAGAACTGATCACGTCGCCAGACAATGTATCGCAGGCCTTTGAGTCGCCAGACACCGGTTTGGACATTCCCATTGTGGCTGAGGCGCGCCCATGAGAAGCTCAAGGCCAGGCCAACGATGGGCCAGAGAGTGGATCAATTTTTTGAAGTCCTGAATTGGCCAGACGCGGTCTTAAACTCTTCGGAAGCCGCGCGTTCAGACGCAGCCTCACGAGCATCGCGCGGGTCGCCATTCGCGCCAGCTCCAAAACCGTTGCAAAGGCATTTCGACCGTCCAAGACTCCGCGGCCAGCCTTACTGGGTGCGAAGCCGGTTGCCAAGCGCAGCCGCGCTACGGCGCGGGCCCGATCCAAAACCCATGCGGGGTGGACCTCAGGGCTGGCAGGATCACGGCGTTACCAGCTGTGCAAACCCGTGGGTACGCATGCCAGCGCGCGTCTGCCCCTTTTGGTGATGTTGCATGGTTGCGCCCAGGATGCCCAAACCCTGGCCAGCGTGACCCAGATGAACCGGGTTGCGCTGCGTGAGAATTTTCTGGTGCTTTACCCCGAGCAGAGCCGGGCGTCCAACCTGCAAGGCTGCTGGAACTGGTTTGCCACCCGCTCGGGCCAGGCCCAGCGCGAGGCGGATGCGATTGCGTCAATGATCGAGCAGGTCAGCCGTTTGCAGCCGGTGGATCCGGATCGTGTCGCGCTGGCGGGGCTCTCGGCAGGCGCGAGCATGGCGGCCTTGCTGGCCACTCGCCATCCAGGCCGCTATCGGGCGGTGGCCATGCATTCAGGCGTCTCGCCGGGCGTGGCACAGTCCCAGGCCAGTGCGCTGGGCGCCATGCGCGGGCGTCGCACGGCCGCCACCACGGCGTTGTCCAGCGGGCTGAATGGTGCGCCATTGCCGCCTTTGCTGGTCATCCATGGCAGCGCCGACAGCATCGTGGTGCCGAGCAATGCCGTCGACACGGCGCAGCGCTGGGCCAGGTGTGAAGGTGCCCACGCCGTCACGCCACGCACGGTGCAGCGCGGTGCGCGCTATGCAGTGACCGTGACGGATTATTTGAAGCAGCGCAGCGTGGTGGTGACACATTGCCTCATCAACGGACTGGGCCATGCCTGGAGTGGAGGCGCCGCCCATCTGGCCTACAGCGACCCAAAAGGCCCGAACGCTTCGCGAATGATCTGGGCCTTTGTTGCCAGGCAATTTGCGCTTAATCCTCAATTGCTATGAT
>JANNMM010000356.1:0-2075 GCA_031397915.1 Rhodoferax sp.
TGGGGCGCCATGATCGCCGACGTGTTCCAGGACGAACTCGCCGCCGGCTACGACATCCGCCCGACCATCGCCATCACGCAGGCGCACGTGATCCTGCCCGAGGTGATTGAAGCCCTGCAATCGGGTCGCCTGAAGGCCGACGGCAAATACCTCACGGCTGGCGGCGCGGCGATGGTGACCAAAGTGGCGGTGGAGCCCGTCTGGTACCTGCCCGAAGTCGCCAAACGTTTCAATTGCAGCGAGGCCGACCTGCGCCGCGTGTTGTTTGAGGAAACCGGCGGCATGTACCCCGAGCTGGTGACGCGAAGCGACCTCGAGGTGTTTTTGCCGCCTATCGGCGGGCTGACAGCGTATATTTTTGGCAACCCGCAAGATCTGGCCAACCCCGAAATTGAACTCACCGCCCGCGTGCACGACGAATGCAATGGCTCCGATGTCTTTGGCTCCGACATCTGCACCTGCCGCCCCTACCTCACGCATGCCATTGAAGAATGCATCCAGGGCGCGCAGCGTGGCGGCGTCGGGCTGGTGAGTTATTTCCGCAAGGAAGGCCGCGCGCTCGGTGAAGTGACGAAATTCCTCGTCTACAACGCCCGCAAACGCCAACCGGGCGGCGACACGGCCGACCAGTATTTCAACCGCACCGAGTGTGTGGCCGGTGTTCAGGACATGCGTTTTCAGGAACTGATGCCCGATGTGTTGAACTGGCTGGGCATCCGCAAGATTCACCGGCTGGTGTCGATGAGCAACATGAAATACGACGCCATCACACGCGCCGGTATCGAGGTGGTGCAGCGCATCAACATCCCCGACGGCCTGATTCCCGAAGACGCTCGCGTCGAGATGGACGCGAAGATGGCGGCCGGCTACTTCACGCCGGGCGCGGTACCCGATGCGGAGCAACTGAAAATCGCCAAAGGGCGT
Source organism: Rhodoferax sp. (assembly GCA_031397915.1). Lineage (GTDB taxonomy): Bacteria > Pseudomonadota > Gammaproteobacteria > Burkholderiales > Burkholderiaceae_C > JANYCG01. Next base: position 925 of record JANNMM010000356.1, read on the forward strand.
GGGCTGGACGAATGAGCCATGTGATGACCGGCGTGACGAGCGCTGTGGCCACTCTGCGTTCAACCGCGACCATCCGCACACGTGCGCAGGCTTTGCTGGCACGTGCGCGCGCCGGGCAGTCGGCCTGGTTCACGGTGGACGGAGCGGCCCTGGCGCCGTGCGCGGCGCGGGTCGTCGAAACCACCCGCGAGCGTTACCCCGATCTGAACATTCCGTACCACAGCCGCTGGCGGCATTTTGAAGCTGGGGGCGTAGACCGCCTCCCGCAACTCAACGACGACCTGGGCAAGGTCTCAGTGGCCAAACGCGCGCGGGCGCAGATGGATCTGGCCCTGGTCAGTGTGTTGCTTGACGCCGGTGCCGGGCCCGACTGGCGTTACCACGATGCGCGCTCTGGCCAGGTTTTCACACGTTCCGAAGGTCTTGGCGTGGCGAGTTTCAACGCCTTCACCACCGGGCTTTTTTCCAGCAAACCCACGCAGCCCTGCCAGGCCGACGCCGCAGGCCTGCAGGCCATAACTGCGAAGGCCCTTGGCGACGCCTTTCAGGTCACCAAGGGCAACCTGCTGGTCGGGCTTGAAGGCCGCGCGGCCTTGTTGCGCCGGCTGGGTGAAGCGCTGGATGCGCAAGGCGAGGTGTTTGGCGGTGCCGGCGGGCAATGCCGGCCGGGGCGTTTGTATGACCACCTGCTGAGCCCCAAGGGTACGAGCGATGGCGCAACCGTCGCCGCGCACGACATCCTCGTTGCGCTTTTGAACACCTTGTCCGGGATTTGGCCCTCGCAAAATTCCCTCAGCTCACCTGACGGAACCCGTACGCCACTGGGCGATTGCTGGCGCCACAGTGCCGTGCAGGGTGACGGCATCACCGCCGGCTGGATGCCCTTCCACAAACTCTCGCAGTGGCTCACCTACTCGCTGCTGGAACCGTTTGAGTGGGCGGGTGTGGCGGTGACGGGTCTTGACCAACTCACCGGCCTGCCTGAATACCGCAACGGCGGCTTGCTGCTGGACGCCGGCGTGATCCTGCCCAAAGACCCGGCGCTGCTGCAAGGCCAGCACCAGGCGGGCGACGAATGCATTGTCGAATGGCGCGCGCTCACGGTGGCGCTGCTGGACGAGCTGGCACCCCTGGTGCGCAGTCAGCTCGCG
>JANNMM010000364.1:0-10106 GCA_031397915.1 Rhodoferax sp.
ACCGGGCCGCTGCAATCGGGTCGGTAGCGCCGGTCAACTGCACGCGGGGGTCTTGCAGAAAAGTCGGCAACATCAAGGTGAAGGCACGCCCCAGGCCAACCACGCCAATGCGCAGGGGCTGCGCTGTCTGCGGTGTGATCACAGGTCCAGCACCAGTTCGGCCGATTTAGCCCGCGAAACACACACCATGATCTGGTGAGCCTTTTCGTCGTCCAGCAGCACCATGTCGCGGTGATCGGCTTGGCCAGCCATCAGCGTCGTGCGGCAGGTTCCGCAAGTGCCACTTTCACACGAGCTGGCCACCCGATGACCGCTTGCGCGCAGGGCCTCGAGGATGGATTGCGTTGCGCCGACCACCACTTTGGCGCCCGACTTTTTCAGCGTCACGGCAAAGGACGTGTTGGGGGGCAGTGTGCTGGCGTCAATGCCGAAACTTTCAAAATGGATGGACCCGGAGGACCAGTGGCCGCTCATGTCGGCCACGGAGTCCATCAAGCCTTTGGGGCCACAACAGTAGACGTGCGCCGCGCGGGGTGTTTCGAATTCGGGCCACAGATCAAGCGCGCGGGAAAGATTGCCGCCGTCGTGGTGCAGCGTGGCCAAGCCAGGGAATTCTTGTTGCAGCTCAGGCAGAAACGCCGAATGGTCTGCATCGCGGGTGCAGTAGATCAGCCGGAAGGCCACGGTGCCCGTGCGTCTGAGGTGGCGCATCATGGAGAGGATCGGTGTGATGCCGATGCCACCTGCGATGAACAACACCTGCTTCGCACGCGGGTCCAGTTCAAAATTGTTGCGCGGCTGGCTGACCTTGATCAGACTGCCTTCGACGAGCTGGTCGGCCATGGCGATGGAACCGCCGCGCCCCCGGGCGTCACGTTTGACGGCGATCTGCCAGGTTTGCAGGTCCGAGGGGTCGCTGCAAAGGGAGTAATTGCGCCGCATGCCGGCCGGTGTTTCAACGGTCAGGTGGGCGCCGGCGGTGAACGCGGGCAAGTCGTGGCCGTCGGGGTGGCGAAGCTCGAACAAGACGACGTCTTGGGCAGCCATTCGCTTCAGGGTGACGCGCAGGGCTGAAAAAGGAGGTTCCAGTGTTGACATGTTCTTTGGCTTGCCTACAATCTTAGGCTCCTAAGAATAAACCGCTCCGGTAAACTTTGCAAGCATGAAACATGATCACGCCTGAAGAAAACAGTTTGTTGTGCCGCGTGGAAGGTGCGGCCCCCATGGGCCAGCTGATGCGCATGCACTGGACGCCTGTCTGCCTGATCGAGGAGGTCAGCGAACCCGACGGAACGCCGGTCAAAGCGCGCGTGCTGGGGGAAGACCTGGTGGTCTTTCGTGACACCAATGGCCGCGTCGGCGTGATGGACGAGTATTGCCCGCACCGGCGTGCGTCGTTGGTATTTGGCCGCAATGAAAACTGCGGCCTGCGTTGCCTCTACCACGGCTGGAAGATGGATGTGGAGGGCAATGTGCTGGAGATGGTCTCTGAGCCTGCCGCCAGCGGCATGGCAGCGAAAGTCAAACACCTCGCGTATCCAACCCAGGAGTGGGCCGGTTTTGTCTGGGCCTACATGGGGCCGCCCGAAACCAGGCCCGAATTTCTGCCGCCTGCCTGGGCGCCAACCGCAGACACCCGGGTCACGATTGCCAAGGCCATCATCCCTTGCAACTGGGCGCAAATTCTTGAAGGCGCGATTGATTCCGCCCATAGTTCCAGCCTGCACTCGTCGGACATGGTGCCCGCCCGCGTGGAAGGTGCAGAGGCCACCGAAAGCCTGTGGCTGCGCCCGTCCACCGACAAAGCCCCGCGCATGCAGGTGCAACGCGGCGACTATGGTTTTCGGTATGCTGCCATTCGCAGGCCGATCAAGGACGCCTCGGTCAATGACTATGTGCGAAGCACCGTGTTTGTGGCACCCGCCACGGCGCTGATTCCGCCCAACAACCTGTACAACGTGGCCAACATCAACGTGCCACTGGACGACACCCACACCGCTTTTTATTTCATGGCCTGGGGGCACCCCGACCAGACGCCCGATACGGCTTCGTGGCGCAAGTTTCTGCACCAGGAAGTCGGCGTTGACCTGGACGAAGACTACCGCCCCTTGCGCAACCGCGACAACAAATTCTGGCAGGATCGCGCGGCCATGAAGGCGGGCAACTTCACCGGCATCAGCGGGTTCCCAAACCAGGACATCGCGATGTGGGTGACCATGGGCCCGATTGCCGACCGCAGCCACGACCGCCTGGGCGCCAGCGATTTGGCGATTGTTGAGTTCCGCAAACAGATGCTCAACGCCGTCAAGGCGTTTCAGTCAGGGGCTTCCGCAATCGGAACGGGTGCAGCGCGCATCCCCAAAGAGGTGTGTGCTTTTCAGGCCATCGTACCCAAATCCACTGACTGGCGGGAGTATGCTTCGGGCTACGTTTGGGACACCGTTCAGCCTGCGCTGAAGCCATCCTATTCAACACCTGCCCCCAATTGATCACCGGAGATATTTCATGACCCAACGCCGCCAGCTACTGACCGTTGTCGCCGCCTCGATAGCCACTTTGACAACCGCGTTGTGGGCACCTTGCGCACTTGCACAGACCTCAGGCGCTTACCCCAACAAACCGATCAAGTTTGTCGTACCGTACCCGGCCGGCGGCTTTCCGGACACTGTGGCACGTGTTTATGCCCAGAAGCTCAGTGAGCGTCTGGGGCAGTCGGTGGTGATCGACAACAAACCCGGTGCCAATGGTGTGGTGGCGGCGCAAGTGATCCAGTCGTCACCCAAAGACGGTTACACCTTTTTGGTGACGGACGGCTCCATGTTTTCGGTGAACCCGGCCATTTACAAGAACCTGAGCTACGACTACAAGCGCGACTTTTTGCCAGTGTCGCTGGGTGGGCGCGCGGCCTTGTATCTGGCGGTGAATCCCAAACTTCAGGTCAACAATTTTCAGGAATTCATGGCGCTGGTGAAAGCCAAACCGGGGACGATCAATTACGGGTCTTCGGGTGTCGGCAGCACACACCACCTGACGACAGAGGCGATGAAGGTGGCGCTTGGGCTGGACATGACCCACGTGCCCTTCAGGGGTACCGGCCAATCGGTTCCCGCGCTGATGGGTGGGCAGGTTGATGTGCTGTTTTCGGCCTTGCCGTCGATCAACGGCTTTGTCAAGGCGGGTCAACTCAAGCTGTTGATTTCCAATGCGGCGCAACGCAGCAGCCAGATGCCCAATGTGCCGACCTTGTCGGAACAGCTCATCCCGGGTTTTGATTTTGCGCCGATTGTCGGTGTGCTCGCTGGCGCAGGCACACCGGCCAGTGCCATCGAACGCATCGCCACCGAGATGGCCGTCATCGCCAAAATGCCGGACGTTGTGACAACCTTCACCAATGCCGGCATCGACCCGATTGGCAGCAGCCCAGCCGAGTACAACAAAGCCATCCTGGATGAAAACGAGCGGCTGGCCAAGGCCATCGTGACGGCCGGCATCAAGCCCGAGCAATAAGCGATCGGGTTGCATGGCAAAACTCAAACTGACGTTCGGCTGCTGGAACTACGACCGCACCCGTGCGCTGATGGACGGCAGCGTCCAGCCCAATGGCATCGACCTGAACTACCTCAACATGCCGGTGGAAGAGACCTTCTTTCGCATGTTGCGGCATCAGGAGTTTGACGTGGCGGAGATGTCGCTCTCGTCTTATTCGGTGTCGATGTCCCGGGAGCCCCGGCCGTTTGTGGCGATACCGGTTTTTCCTTCGCGTTTTTTTCGCCACTCCTGCATCTATGTGAACGCCAAAGCCGGCATCAAAGAGGCCAAAGACCTGATTGGAAAACGGGTGGGCACGCCGGAATACCAGATGACGGCGCCGGTATGGATTCGCGGCATCCTGCAAGACCACTACGGTGTGCCGGTCGACAGCGTGACCTATTTCACTGGCGGTGAAGAGTCGCCGGGCCGCTCCGAGAAGTTGAAACTGAACCTGCCCCCCAACATCAAGATTGAACAAATTGGGCCGGAACAGACACTGGCCAAAATGCTGCAAGACGGCGAAATAGACGCGCTATACACGGCTCGAATGCCCTCCAGCTTTCAAAATGGCAGCGGCAAGGTCAAGCGCCTGTTTGAAGACTTTGAGCCGGTTGAGCGCAATTACTTCAAGGAAACCGGCATCTTCCCGATCATGCACACCATTGCCATCCGGCGGGATGTGTACGAGGCGAACCGCTGGGTGGCGCAGTCCCTGATGAAGGCGCTGAAAGAGTCTCAACGGCGTACCTACGAGGACCTCGCAGACACCGCGGCCCTCAAAGCCATGTTGCCTTGGCTGACCGCGCATGTGGAGCAGGTCAAGCGCGAAATGGGCGACGACTTCTGGCCTTATGGCCTGGAGAAAAACGAGGCTACTTTGCGCACCTTCCTGCGTTACCACTTTGAGCAGGGGCTCTCGAAAAGGCTTCTGGAGCCACGCGAGCTCTTTGCGTGCGAGTCGCTTGAATCCTTTGTTATTTGACATCTGCGTCTGCCGCGAGCCATGCATTCGGCTGATCTGAGCCCAACGGTCATCGCATGGGTCGTTCTGGCCTTCATGCTCGGCGGAATGGTCAAGGGCACGCTGGGCATCGGCCTGCCGCTGGTGGTGGTGCCTTTGTTGTCGCTGCAGGTCGGGCCGGCGCTGGCGATTGTCTGGGTGGCGGTGCCGGTGCTGGCCTCCAACATCTGGCAGTTCAAGGACAGCCCCGAGCCGCTGTCGCAGGTGCGCCGTTTCATGCCGATGCTGGTGGCTTCGGCCATCACGACGGCCATTACCGTTCCGATGACCCTGGCCCTTTCAGCCCGTGCGCTCAATGTCATGTTGGCTGGGGCCTTGCTGCTGGCTATTTTTCTGCTGGCCGTCAATCCGCGGCTGAATATTTCGGCTCGGCATGAAAAATGGGCCAGCGCGGCGGTGGGCGGGTTCTCGGGCATTCTGGGCGGTATTTCGTCGCTCACGGGCCCGATCATCGTCACCTACCTCATGGCCTTGCGCCTGCCGCGCGAGGTGTTTGTGGGCACCATCAGCGCGATCTATTTGTGCACTTCGTCGATCCTGTACCTTGCGATGGCGCTGGTCGGCCGGTTCCAATGGGTGGATCTGGCGGTGTCGGCGCTGGCCATGGTGCCGGTATTCGCGGGACTGGCGTTGGGCAAACGCCTGCGCCAGCATTTAAGCGAAGAGCTGTTCCGCCGACTGCTGCTGGCCTTTCTTTCACTGATCGCGCTGGTTCTGCTCTTCAAATAATTCGAAATGCCCGAGTGGCTGGGCCTGTCCGTTGAGCAGCAGGTCCACCTTGTGCAGCCCTGCAAAATGCTTGCGTGTGGTCATTTCCGTCAACGACAGTTTCTTGCGAAGCGCCACGGTTTGGCCCGGGCCAAGAGCCAGCGCCTTCAGTTTGAACACCTTGGCGCGGGTAGTGCCATTGGCCTTGACGTAGTGCACCGCAAAATCGACCATCACATCCTGTGGCTTCGCAAGCGGGTTGTGCAGTTCAAATGCAACCGTCACGTGGGTGCCCACGCGCGGGGTTTTCGGGAAAATGGTGACGCCAGAAAGCAGCACCTCTGGCGCCTTTCCAAAACCCAGGGCATTCAGGGCCCCGGGCTCGCCTTGTTTGACCGCCCAGCGCAATGCGTGTTTCACAATCCAGGCGCGCTCGGGCGTGGCATTTTTCAACCACCGCGCGGCGATATCACTGAGCACACCCGGGTGGTCCTTGCCAATGTCGTTGAGGTTGTTGGCGACCGAGCGGCGCACATAGAGTGCGGGGTCGTCCTTGAGCAATTCAAGCAGCTCAATCACCGGCGCTGGGTCCGCCTGAAATGCGGGCAGGCGCATGGCCCAGGGCAGGCGCGGGCGAGTTCCCTCGGATACCAGACGGCGCACGTGGTAACTCGGGTCGCCGGCCCAAGTACGCAACTGACGCAATGTGGCGGCCGGGTGGTGGATCAAAAATGGCCGGATGGAGAATTCGCAGGTAAAACGCTGCGTGAGCGCATGTTGCGCCGCCATCGATTCCTCAAAATGCGCGAGGCCAAACTCCGCGACAAAAAAGCAATGTGGCATGAACAAGAATCCGCCCATACCCGAACCCGCCAAGCGGCCGCTGGGCTGGCTGCTTGACTGCACCAAAATGTCTACTGCCCTGGGAAAGTGGTCCGGCAAATGCAGGCGAAGGGCCCGTGCTATGTGCCAACCGCGTTGTGTGAGCGACAGCGGTTCGTACCCCGCGAGCGCGTCGCGCGTGAATTTTTTCACCGGGAACGACGGATACACCCGCGAGACCATCGACGCGATGGCCACTGGCACATCGGGTCCAAAGTGGTTTTTGAGCGGTTCAGCCATGGGGAAATAGAAGATTCGAAACCTATTGTGCCGTCACTTTGTTGCGGGCACTTTATTGCCGGTATGATGAATTTTCAACTTACAACCGTCAGGACATTTCATGCACATCGGCGTCGCAGGCACGGGGAAAATGGGCAGCACCGTTGCCACCAGACTGGCTTCATTGGGCGAGCGCGTCACCGTCTGGAACCGCACGCAGGCGAGGGCTCAACCGCTTCTTGATGCGGGTATTGGCTGGGCCGCCACGCCGCGCGACCTTGCAGAAAAAGCCGATATCGTCATCACCCTGTTGACTGACGAGGCGGCGCTGGACGAGGTGTTCCTGGCGGCGAACGGCTTGCTGTCGGGCGCAGTTGCTGGCAAGCTGTTCGTCGAAATGAGCACCGTTCCACCGGCCAAGCACCCAGCAATGGCTGCGCGTGCCAAGGCTGTGCAGGCGGCTTATCTGGAATGCCCCGTGGGAGGCAGCGTGGGCCCGGCGAAGGAAGGCAAGCTGATCGGCTTTGTCGGTGGTGCCAAGGAAGATCTGGCGCGCGCCAGCCCTGTGCTGAACCAGCTTTGTCGCCGCGTCGAACATGTGGGTGGCCATGGCGCGGGGGCGGCCATGAAACTCGCCGTCAATTTGCCGCTCATGGTGTATTGGCAGACGCTGGGGGAGGCGCTGTCGCTGCTTGAGCCATTGGGGCTCGACCCGGCGCGGGTGATTGACATCCTGGCCGACTCGTCGGGTGGCCCCAATATGCTCAAGGTGCGTGGCCCAATGATTGCGCAGGCGCTCAGCGGCGCCAAAGGCCCTGTGACCGTGGATGTGGCGACCATGCGCAAGGATGTCCGCATGATGTTGGCACAGGCCAGCGGCAATGGACGCGAGCTGCCGTTGACCCAAGCCACATTGGCGAATTTTGACCGGGCTGCCGAGGCAGGGCTGAATGCCGCTGACTGCGCGCAACTGCCCGTGTGGTGGTTGCGCGAAGGCGGCAAGCGCTAAGGGCCGCCTTCGCCGCTCCAGCCGCTTATTGGAGTTTCATGTCCGCGATAACGGGGCGAAACTGGTCCATCTGGCGGCGCAGCATGGCGTCTTGATCGGCCGAGCTGGAGCCAACCGATTCGGCGCCCATGTCGGCAAAACGTTTCACCACGTCGGGGTGGCGCACGGCAGCCGACACCTCTTTTTGCAGGCGCTCGAGAACATCTTTGGGTGTCTTGGCGGGCGCAAAAACGCCGTTCCAGCCTTCGAGCTCGAGGCTGGGGTAACCCAGCTCGCGCACCGTGGGCACGTCGGGCAAGCCGGCAATGCGTTTGGAGGCCGTGGTGGCAATGGCCTTCAGTGTGCCGGCCTTGATTTCGGCAAGCGACGTGGACAACTGGTCGCCGCCAATCTGGATGCGACCGGAGAGCAACTCTTGCTTCAGTGGGGCGGCCCCCTGAAAGCCAATGTGCTCCATCTCAACCTTGGCTTCGCGTTTGAACGCTTCACCCAAAACATGCACCGCAGAACCCGGCCCGGTGGAGCCGTAGTTGTACTGAAGCGATTTGTTGCCGCGCAGCAGGTTGGCCACCTCGCGCAGGTCTTTGGCAGGCACGCTGGGGTTGGCCGTCAACACAAACGGCACATACACAGCGATGGAGACACCAGCGAAGTCGGTGTCGGCATTGAACGGGGAACGTTTGGCCAAGGTTTGCGCCACCGACGATAGAGGGAAGGTGAGGTTGTGCATCAAGATGGTGTAGCCGTCTGGCGCAGCCTTGGCCACGAGGTCAGCACCAATCGCGCCGCCTGCGCCGCCACGGTTCTCCACCAGTACCGGTTGGCCCATGGCGTCGCTCATGCGCTGTGCCACGATGCGCGCGACCACATCGGTGGTGCCACCCGCGGGGAAAGGTACGATCATCCGGATCGGTTTGGACGGGAAGTTTTGAGCGACAGCAGCAGGGCCTGCCAACAAACCGAATGTGCAAAGCGCAGTCGCGGCAAGCTTCGCCAGATTAATTTTCAGCATCGTGTCTCCATTGGTTTTGTGGAGCGGGTGATGGGAATCGAACCCACGTTATTTGCTTGGGAAGCAGAAGTTCTACCATTGAACTACACCCGCCTGTAAGTTTCCGGTTGGAGTTTACTTCAGCACGTCACCAATGCAGAGGTACTTGATTTCGACGTAATCATCCATGCCGTGATGCGAGCCTTCGCGGCCCAAGCCGGACTGTTTGACACCACCAAAGGGCACGTGTTCGGTGGCCAAAATGCCCACATTGATGCCGACCATGCCGTACTCCAGCGCTTCACTGACCCGGAAGATGCGGCCGACATCGCGGCTGTAGAAATAACTGGCCAGGCCAAACTCGGTGGCGTTGGCGGCGTCTATTGCCTCCTGCTCTTTGTTGAAGCGGAACACCGGCGCGAACGGGCCAAAGGTTTCTTCTTTGGCGCAGAGCATGTCGGCGCGGGCATCACTGACCACCGTGGGCTCGAAGAACTGGCCCTGCAATTTGTTGCCGCCTACCACGACCTTGCCGCCTTTGGCGATGGCGTCAGCGACGTGGCGCGTAACTTTTTCGACCGCCGCGTCTTCGATCAGCGGGCCTTGCATGACGCCTTCGTCAAACCCATTGCCGACTTTGAGCGCTTTGACTTTCGCGCTGAATTTGGCGACAAACTGGTCATACACGCCGTCTTGCACGTAGAAGCGGTTGGCACACACACAGGTCTGCCCGGCGTTGCGGTATTTGCTGGCCATGGCGCCCTCAACGGCGCTGTCAATGTCGGCATCGTCAAACACAATGAACGGCGCGTTGCCCCCGAGTTCGAGTGACATTTTCTTCACCGTGGGAGCCGACTGCGCCATCAGGATGCGCCCTACCTCGGTGGAGCCAGTGAAGCTCAAATGCCGCACCACGTCACTGGCGCAAAGTGTCTTGCCAATCGCAATCGAGTTGGCCGAATCAGCGCTCAAGATGTTCAACACACCCGCGGGAATGCCGGCACGCAGCGCCAGTTCGCCAGCGGCCAAGGCGGTGAGCGGCGTGAGTTCGGCTGGTTTGACAATCACTGTGCAGCCGGCCGCCAACGCCGGCGCCACCTTGCGGGTGATCAGCGCAAGCGGGAAATTCCATGGTGAGATGGCCGCACACACGCCAATCGGCTGCTTCACCACGATCAGGCGGCGGTTGTTGTCAAAGGTCGGCAGCGTCTCGCCATTGACGCGCTTGGCCTCTTCGGCAAACCACTCCACGAAACTTGCGCCGTAGGCGATTTCACCTTTGGCCTCGGCAAAAGGCTTGCCCTGCTCGGCAGTGAGGATGCGCGCCAGGTCGTCCTGATTCGCCATCAACAAATCGAACCATTTGCGCAGGATGATGGATCGTTCTTTGGCGGTTTTGCTGCGCCAGGCTGGCCAGGCGGCGTTGGCTATGGAGATGGCCTGCTCTGCGTCTTTGGGGCCTAGGTTGGCCACGTCGCACAACTTGCGGCCGTTGGAAGGGTCACACACATCAAAACGGCTGGCGCCGGCGAGTCATTGCCCGTTGACCAGCGCGTCGGTTTTCAAAAGGCTTGGGTCGTTAAGCAAAGATAAGGGCGAGGTCTTCATGTCCACGGCGGTCTCCAGTTTCTGAAGCAAACCGCAATCGTACCGCTTCTACAGTTTCAGCATCACATGCCGGGCCACGGAATAGTCTTCCAACGCGTACATCGACATGTCTTTGCCGTAGCCGGAGAGCTTCTGCC